>NZ_CP107904.1:5308500-5632000 GCF_036013975.1 Kitasatospora sp. NBC_00458 | reverse complement strand
CGCAGTCCGTGCCGGAGCATCCCGTACGGCGGCCCGTACGGCCCCGCGGACGCCTGCCGCTCCGTCATGTCGCCTCCGCTCCACCGCCCGCAGCCACCGGCCCCGCCCGGTGCCAACGTACCGGGGCGCTCCGGTAGTCCCACCTCCACGACTTGTCGTGCCCACGGTACGGCCGGCTCCTGGGAGCCGGCTGGGAAAATGCCGTGAGTATCCCGATACCGGTCGAGACCCGACATTGGTCCAGACCATCCCTCCGACTACGCGGCGGTAGCCCCCCTGACCGGCGGCTTGGTGTCAACTCATGTGCATACGTACCGTTACGGAGTGAAAAATCGCCGGGTAAGGTATCGGCCCGTGCCCACTTCCGAGTGGGTCCGGAAACCGGCCCGAAAGGCCGGTCCGCGGGCCGGAAACGTCCGGTCCGCCTGCCGGGAGGCATCCTCTGTCCGTACGCTGCGGAGTGTGCGGGAGAAGAAGGACGGTCCACACCCGTCCTCCGATGCCGCACGCGCAACGGGACGGCGGACCCGGCACAGTCCACGACGGAATCAAGACTACGAGCGGAGCCTCGCCATCCCCACAGGTGGCCGGCCCGCAGCCCTGGGGGCGGTGGCGTGACCGTGACAGAAATTCAGCAGGACAACCAGAACAACGGCGGCACGGTGAGCAGCCAGCGCAGAGTGCTGGTGGTGGAGGACGAGCCCACGATCGCCGAGTCCATCGCGGCCCGGCTGGGCGCGGAGGGCTTCAAGGTCGCCGTGGCCCACGACGGCCCGGGCGCCGTCGACGGCTTCCACACCTGGCAGCCCGACCTGGTCGTCCTCGACATCATGCTGCCCGGCTTCGACGGGCTGGAGGTGTGCCGCCGGATCCAGGCCCAGCGCCCGGTACCGGTCCTGATGCTCACCGCGCGCGACGACGAGACGGACCTGCTGGTCGGACTCGGCGTCGGTGCCGACGACTACATGACCAAGCCCTTCTCCATGCGCGAACTGGCCGCCCGGGTCAACGTGCTGCTGCGCCGCGTCGAGCGCGCCCAGCAGGCCGCCCGGACGCCCGCGCTCGGCTCGCTGCGCTTCGGCGAGCTGGAGATCGACCACGTGCAGCGCCGGGTCCGGCTGGCCTCGGGGGACGTCCACCTGACGCCGACCGAGTTCGACCTGCTCGCCTGCCTGGCCGCACAGCCGCGCGCGGTACTCACCCGCGAGCAGCTGCTGGCCGAGGTGTGGGACTGGACGGACGCGTCCGGCACCCGCACCGTCGACAGCCACGTCAAGGCGCTCCGCCGCAAGATCGGCGCCAGCTGGATCCGCACCGTCCACGGTGTCGGGTACGCGCTGGAGGCCCCGCTCTCGTAGCGGCGCCTCGGGCGACGGGCCTCCGGGGGGCCCGTGTCCCGAACCGCCGTGCGCACCGCCCGAGGGATCACGCGGGGGATCACAGGGGACCAATGACCTTTCCACAGCAACGCAACGGGGACACCGACGGCAGCCGGCCGCCCACGCTGGCCACGCGCGCCGCCCGCCGGGTCTGGGCCGACATCCGGCCGCTCGACCCGGTCCGCTCCATCAAGGGCAAGCTCGCCCTCCTGGTGATCGTCTCGGTCTTCCTGGCCACCGGCATGGTGGTCGTGGCGATCCGGTCCGAGACCCAGATCCGGATCATCATGATCTTCTCGATGATCGCCTCGCTGCTCTTCATGCAGTTCCTCGCGCACGGGCTGACCGCCCCGCTGCGCGACATGACCGCCGCCGCCCGCGCGATGGCCTCCGGCGACTACACCCGCCGGGTCGAGGTCGGCTCGCGCGACGAGATCGGCGAGCTGGCGGCGACCTTCAACCAGATGGCGGCCGATCTCGGGGCCGCCGACCGCCACCGCCGCGAGCTGGTCGCCAACGTCTCGCACGAGCTGCGCACGCCCATCGCCGCGCTGCACGCCGTGCTGGAGAACGTGGTCGACGGCGTGGTCCAGCCGAACCCGGCGACCCTGGGTGCCGCGCTGGAGCAGACCGAGCGGCTCGGCCGCCTGGTCGCCCACCTGCTCGACCTGTCCAAGATCGACGACGGCGTCGTCGACCTGGACGCCCGCCCCTTCGAGGTGCGCGAGTTCCTGGACGGCGTGCTGCGCGGGGTCACCGTGGACGGCGCGACGGCCGGCGGGGCGTTCTCCCGCCGCGGCGACGTCCGGCTCGCCCTGGAGGTCAGCCCGTTCGGACTGACCGGCGTCGCCGACCCGGAACGGCTCCACCAGGTGGTCGCCAACCTGGTCGACAACGCCTGCAAGCACTCCCCGCCGGGCGGCACCGTGACGGTCCGCGCCCGGCCCGGCGACAGGCCGGGCGGCCTGCTGCTGGAGGTCGAGGACGAGGGCCCGGGCATCCCGGCGGCCGACCGGACCAGGGTCTTCGAGCGGTTCAGCCGCAGCGGCACCGCGACGGCCTCCGGGCCGGGCGCCGACGGCGGCACCGGCCTGGGCCTGGCCATCGCCCGCTGGGCGGTGGACCTGCACGGCGGCCGGATCGAGGTCGCCGAGGCCGAGCGCGGCTGCCGGATCGAAGTCCGGCTGCCCGGCCCGCGCTGACCTCCGGCCGGGTCGCCCCGACCGTGTTCGCGTCGAGCGGACTTCGCCCGCATGTCACAGAAGCGACACAGACGTGCGCGGCGGAGTCCGCCGGTCAACCGAATACTTATGTCCGGTTTTGCCCGAGTATATGATGCGGTCAGGCGCGATCGGTTCCCCTCGAATGCGGCCTTCTAACGCACATTTTCAGCCAAACTGCAGGTCAGGACTGTGATCTGGGCGACGCCTGAGCCCCGGGGACTGCGCGATCACTGGTCAGAGGCGTAGCCTTAATCCCCGCTGTCCAAACATCCCAAAAGGAAGCGGAAGAGGGCGGTTGCCGCCGTGTCGCCACAGTCCCATGAAACCTCCAACAGCTCGGCAAGCTCCACTGGCTTCGGCCCCAACGAGTGGCTCGTCGACGAGATCTACCAGCAGTACCTCCAGGACCCGAACTCGGTCGACCGAGCCTGGTGGGACTTTTTCGCCGACTACAAGCCCGGTACCGAGGTGACCCCAGTGACCCAGGCCGCGACCCAGGTCGGCCCCGCGCCGACCCCCGCCGCCGCCCCCGCCGCCGCTGCTGCTCCGGCCGCTCCGGCTGCCCCGGCCCCGGCTCCGGCCGCGCCGGCCGCCGCCCCGGCCCCCGCGCCGCTCGCCGCAGCCCCCGCCGCGCCCCCGGCCCCCAAGGCCGCCGCCCCGGCGCCGGCGCCCGCCGCCGACGCGACCGGCCCCGAGCTGGTCCCGCTGCGCGGCCCCGCCAAGGCCGTCGCGACCAACATGGACGCCTCGCTGGAGGTGCCGACCGCCACCTCGGTCCGCGCCGTCCCGGCCAAGCTGTTGATCGACAACCGCATCGTCATCAACAACCACCTGCAGCGCGCCCGCGGTGGCAAGGTCTCCTTCACCCACCTCATCGGGTACGCCCTGGTGCAGGCCGTCAAGGCCTCCCCCGGGATGAACCACAGCTACAAGGTGGAGAACGGCAAGGCCTTCCTGGTCAAGCCGGAGCACGTGAACCTCGGCCTGGCCATCGACCTGGTCAAGCCGAACGGCGACCGCCAGCTCGTCGTCGCGGCCATCAAGAAGGCCGAGACGCTCGACTTCTTCGGCTTCTGGCAGGCCTACGAGGACATCGTCCGCCGGGCCCGCGCCAACAAGCTGACCATGGACGACTTCACCGGCGTCACGGTCTCGCTGACCAACCCCGGCGGCATCGGCACCGTGCACTCCGTGCCGCGCCTGATGCAGAACCAGGGCACCATCGTCGGCGTCGGCGCCATGGAGTACCCGGCCGAGTTCCAGGGCTCCGCCCCGGAGACCCTGGCCCGCCTCGGCGTCTCCAAGATCATGACGCTGACCTCGACCTACGACCACCGCGTCATCCAGGGCGCGGCGTCCGGCGAGTTCCTGCGCGAGATCCACCGCCTGCTGCTCGGTGAGAACGGCTTCTACGACGAGATCTTCGAGTCGCTGCGGATCCCGTACGAGCCGGTCCGCTGGGCCACCGACGTCGCCACCACCCACGACGACGAGGTCAACAAGACCGCGCGCGTCATCGAGCTGATCCACTCCTACCGGGTCCGCGGCCACCTCATGGCCGACACCGACCCGCTGGAGTACAAGCAGCGCAAGCACCCCGACCTGGACGTCACCACCCACGGCCTCACCCTGTGGGACCTGGAGCGCGAGTTCGCGGTCGGCGGCTTCGGCGGCCAGCGGATGATGAAGCTCCGCGACATCCTCGGCCTGCTGCGCAACACGTACTGCCGCACCGTCGGCATCGAGTACATGCACATCCAGGACCCGAAGCAGCGCAAGTGGCTGCAGGACCGCCTGGAGAAGCCGTACACCAAGCCGGAGCGCGAGGAGCAGCTGCGCATCCTGCGCCGGCTGAACTCGGCCGAGGCCTTCGAGACCTTCCTGCAGACCAAGTACGTCGGGCAGAAGCGCTTCTCGCTGGAGGGCGGCGAGTCCCTCATCCCGCTGCTGGACGCCACCATCGACTCGGCGGCCGAGCACCGCCTGGACGAGGCCGTCATCGGCATGGCCCACCGCGGCCGCCTCAACGTGCTGGCCAACATCGTCGGCAAGCCGTACGGCAAGATCTTCGGCGAGTTCGAGGGCAACCTCGACCCGAAGTCCATGCACGGCTCCGGCGACGTGAAGTACCACCTCGGCTCCGAGGGCACCTTCACCGGCCTGGACGGCGAGACCATCAAGGTCTCGCTCGCCGCGAACCCCTCCCACCTGGAGGCCGTGGACCCGGTCGTCGAGGGCATCGCCCGCGCCAAGCAGGACATCCTGGACCAGGGCGGCACCACCTTCCCGGTGCTGCCGATCCAGATCCACGGCGACGCGGCCTTCGCCGGCCAGGGCGTCGTCGCGGAGACCCTGAACATGTCGCAGCTGCGCGGCTACCGCACCGGCGGCACCGTGCACGTCGTGGTGAACAACCAGGTCGGCTTCACCGCCGCCCCGGCCTCCTCGCGCTCCTCGATGTACTGCACCGACGTGGCCCGGATGATCGAGGCCCCGATCTTCCACGTGAACGGCGACGACCCGGAGGCCGTGGTCCGCGTCGCGCGGCTCGCCTTCGAGTTCCGCCAGGAGTTCCACAAGGACGTCGTGATCGACCTCATCTGCTACCGCCGCCGCGGTCACAACGAGGCCGACAACCCGTCGTTCACCCAGCCGCTGATGTACGACCTGATCGACAAGAAGCGCTCGGTGCGCAAGCTCTACACCGAGGGCCTGATCGGTCGCGGCGACATCACCATGGAAGAGGCGGAGCAGGCGCTCCAGGACTTCCAGGGCCAGCTGGAGAAGGTCTTCGCGGAGGTCCGCGACGCCGCCCAGACCCCCGCCGTCGCCACCAACGGCAAGCCGGTCGCCGACTTCCCGGTCAACATCCAGACCGGCATCTCCCAGGAGATGGTCAAGCGGATCGCCGCCTCGCAGGTCAACCTGCCGGACTGGCTGACCGTCCACCCGCGCCTGCTGCCGCAGCTGCAGCGCCGCGCCGCCTCGGTCGAGGACAACACCATCGACTGGGCGATGGGCGAGACCCTCGCCATCGGCTCGCTGCTCATGGAGGGCCACCCGGTCCGCCTGGCCGGCCAGGACAGCCGCCGCGGCACCTTCGGCCAGCGGCACGCCGTCCTGATCGACCGGGAGACCGGCGAGGACTACACCCCGCTGCAGTACCTCACCGAGGACCAGGCCCGCTACACCGTGTACGACAGCCTGCTGTCCGAGTACGCGGCCATGGGCTTCGAGTACGGCTACTCGCTGACCCGGCCGAACTCGCTGGTCATGTGGGAGGCGCAGTTCGGCGACTTCGTCAACGGCGCGCAGACCATGGTGGACGAGTACATCGCCTCCGCCGAGCAGAAGTGGGGCCAGCACTCGGGCGTCACCCTGCTGCTGCCGCACGGCTACGAGGGCCAGGGACCGGACCACTCGTCCGCCCGCCCGGAGCGCTTCCTGCAGCTGTGCGCGCAGAACAACATGACGGTCGCCATGCCGACCCTGCCGTCGAACTACTTCCACCTGCTCCGCTGGCAGGCGCACAACCCGCACCACAAGCCGCTGGTCGTCTTCACCCCGAAGTCGATGCTGCGTCTGAAGGCCGCGGCGAGCGCCACCGACGAGTTCCTGTCCGGCTCGTTCCGCCCGGTCATCGGCGACACCACCGTCGACCCGGCGAACGTCCGCAAGGTGGTCATCACCGCCGGCAAGTTCTACTACGACGTCGAGGCGGCCCGCACCGAGCGCGGCATCACCGACACGGCGATCGTCCGGGTCGAGCGGCTCTACCCGCTCCCGGTGGCCGAGCTCCAGGAGGAGCTGGCCAAGTACGGCGAGGACGTCCAGTTCGTCTGGGCCCAGGAGGAGCCGGCCAACCAGGGTGCCTGGCCGTTCATCGCGATGAACCTGGTCGACCACCTCCAGGTCGTCGTCGGCCGCAGTGCCAACGGCGCCCGCCTGCGCCGCGTCGCCCGCACGGCCTCCTCGGCCCCCGCGGTCGGCTCGGCCAAGCGCCACGCCGCCGAGCAGCAGGCGCTGCTGGAGGAGATCTACACCCTCTGACCCGGCGGCCGGCCCCCCGGCAGCGACCCGTCCGGCCCCCCGCGCAACCCTGGTCCCCAGGGTCGCGCGGGGGGCCGGCGCCGTATCACGGAGGCGTGTGCGAAGGTCCCAGCTCTGCAACCAAAGCGGTACCGACCTGCGGGGAAGCCTGACGGGTCGATAGGTTAGGCCTCGCCAGACCGCCGTCGGGGCTCCCGTCAACGTGCCCGGGACGCGGTCGGACGACGTCACCGCTCTCCCAGGGGGAACAACCGCATGACCGCCGACACGCCAACGGACGCCTCCTCACCGCTCCCGCCGGTCTTCCAGCCGCTGCACCCGGACGACCCGAGGGAGGTCGGCGGCTACCGGCTGTTCGCCCGGCTCGGGGCCGGCGGCATGGGCCGGGTCTACCTCTCGTACACGCCCGGCGGTCGGCCGGTGGCGCTCAAGGTGGTCCGCCCGGAGTTCGCCGAGGACGGCGAGTTCCGCCGCCGCTTCGCGCAGGAGGTCTCCAACGCCCAGCGGATCCACGGGCTCTACACCGCGCAGGTGATCGACTCCGGCGGCCTGGACGGCGACGCCCCCTGGCTGGTCACCGCGTACGTCCCCGGCCCCTCGCTCCAGCAGGTCGTCCGCGAGAACGGCGCGCTGCCGGTCCGCACCGTGCTGCTGCTGATGGGCGGCATCGCCGAGGCCCTCCAGGCGATCCACAGCGTCGAGGTGGTCCACCGCGACCTCAAGCCGGCCAACGTGCTGGTGGCCGGGGACGGCCCGCGGGTGATCGACTTCGGCATCGCCCGGGCCGCCGACGCCACCGCGCTCACCGGCACCGGCTACCGGATCGGCTCGCCCGCCTTCATGTCCCCCGAGCAGGCCCAGGGCCGCCCGGTCACCCCGGCCACCGACGTGTTCGCACTCGGCGCGCTGGCCGCGTACGTGGCCGCCGGCTCCGCGCCGTTCGGGGACGGCCCGGACACCGCCGTGCTCTACCGGGTGGTGCACGAGCAGGCCGACCTGGACGGCGTCCCGGCCGGCCTGCGCGAGCTGATCCTGCGCTGCCTGGCCAAGTCCCCCGAGGACCGGCCCCGGCCCGCCGAGATCATCGACATCGCCCGCAACCACCCGGTGGTCGGCGGCCAGCTGCGGTTCTCCGACGACTGGCTGCCCCGCCAGGTCAACACCGAGATCACCCGCCGCTCCGACCTCCCGAAGACGCCGCCGACCCCGCTGCCGGCCGCTCCCACCCTCCCCCCGGCCCCGGCCGGACCGCCGACCGCGCCGCCGCAGCCCGCCACCGGACCGACCCTCCCGGGCGGCGCGCCGGCCTTCGGCCCGCCCTCCGGCTACGGGCCCACCCAGCCGGCCACCCCGCCGCCCGGGTTCGCCCCCACCGCGCCCGGCTCCGGCTACGGCCCGACCCAGCCCGGCACCCCGCCGCCCGGCTTCGTCCCGCCCGCGCTCGGCGCGTACGGCACCGCGCAGCCGCCCACCGAGGCGCCCACCGGTCCGGTGCTCTCCGCGCCGCCGACCGTCCAGCTCCGCCAGGAGCCGCCGTCCTACGACACCCCGCCGCCCGGGCCGGTGGTGACCGACACCGCGGCGGCCGCGCCGGAGCCGAAGCGCAAGGGCGGCGTCTCCTGGAAGGTGCTGCTGACCGTCGCCCTGGTGATGGCGCTCGGCGGCACCGCGGGCGGCGTCGTGCTGATGGAGAAGATGAAGAAGGACGACGACAGGTCGAGCAGCGCGCAGAGCGGCGCGGGGGCGTCCCAGCCCGCCCCCGCGCCGACCACCCCGGCCGAGACCGCGCCGAGCACCCCGGCCGCCGCCTCGTCTCCGAAGGCCACGTCGAGCCCGTCCGCGGCCTCCTCGCCGGTCAGCGCCGCGCCCCTGCCGGCCTCCTCCGGCGCCGGGGTCACCGCCCCGGCCCGGCCGACCGGCTACCAGCCGGTGATCGACAAGAAGCCGCTGTCGATCCCGGCCGCCGAGTACTCCAGCGACGCCTACCGGATCGACCTGACCACGGGCAACGTCGTGCCGCGCGGCTCCGACCTGAAGTGGGGGCTCGGCCTGAGCCGGGAGTCCACCTCCAGCGGCAGCCGGGCCGACTCCTTCGCCAGCTCCGGCGACAGCAAGTCGGACTTCGCGGTCATCACCGAGGCGACCGTCTCCCCCGAGCAGTGCGCGGTGGCGATCGACTCCCGGCCGGACACCGACCTGACCTTCAACCGGGTCACCCCGGGCCGGCTGCTCTGCATCCGCGACCGCGTCACCCGCAACATCGCCATCGCCGCGGTCGAGGTCGCGGACGCCACCACCGGTGCGGCCAAGGTGACCCTGTCCACCTGGCGCGCCAGCTGACCCGACTATCCTGACCGGGTCGAATCCCCATCGGACCGGAGCGAACCGTGTACTTCACCGACCGCGGCATCGAGGAGCTGGAGAGCCGGCGCGGCGACGAGGAGGTCACCTTCGGGTGGCTGGCCGAGCGCCTGCGCGAGTTCGTCGACCTCAACCCGGACTTCGAGATCCCGGTCGAGCGGCTGGCCACCTGGCTGGCCCGGCTCGACGACGAGGACGACGAGTGACCCGGTAGGCCGCCGCAGGCCACGGCCCGGAGGGCCCGGAGAGCAACCGCTCTCCGGGCCCTCCGTGCTTCCCGCCGCGGCCCGCCCCGTAGGGGACGCCCGGGGGCGGCCTCCGGGTCCGGTCCGGGTCCGCTCCGGGTCGGGGTCCGGGCGGATTCCCTTGACTTCGCCGTCACGCGATATATCGTTTTCAGGAGAGAACGCGATACATCGCGAGTCACCAACGGGAGGCGACAGACATGAGCCAGTGGACGGTCGAGGGACCCGACAGGATCACCATCGAGGACGAGGTCCGGACCCTCCAGGTGCGGACCGTCGACGGCACGGTCAACGTGGTCGCCGCCGAGGGACCGGCCCGCCTGGAGGTCACCGAGCTCAAGGGCGAGCCGCTGCACGTCACCCTCGTCGACGGCGTGCTCACCGTCACCTACAAGGACCTCAGCAGCTGGAACGAGTTCGGCGACGTCCTCAAGTCGGTCGACTCGGTGAAGGGCTTCTTCTCCTCGTTCAAGCACAAGCGGACCGCCGCGGTCACCCTGACCGTGCCCGCCGGCACCGAGGTCAAGGTCGGCACCGTCTCGGCCGCGACGACGGTCTCCGGCTTCACCGCGCACGTCTCGGCGCAGACCGCCAGCGCCGACGTCACCCTGGTCGGCCTGACCGGCCGCACCGACGCCAACACCGTCACCGGCGACGTCGACGCCCAGTCGGTGGCCGGCCAGCTCAAGCTGAAGACCGTCTCCGGCCAGCTCACCGTGGTCGCCGGCACCGCCGACAAGGTTTCGGTCAACGCCGTCACCGGCGCGGTCACCCTGGACCTCGCCGCCGCCACCCCGACCGAGATCAAGGTCACCACGGTCAGCGGCCCGGTCGGCATCCGGCTCCCGTCGCTCGCCGACACCAAGGTCGAGGCCGGCACCACCAGCGGCGACCTCTCCTCCTCCTTCGAGCAGCTCAAGGTCGCCGGCTCCTGGGGCACCAAGCGGCTCTCCGGCCAGCTCGGCGACGGCAAGGGCAGCCTCTCGGTGACCACCGTCTCCGGCGCGGTGACCGTGCTGCACCGGCCCGACGCCGAGGAGGACGCCCAGGTGGTGGTCCGGGAACTGCCGGCCGCCGACCTCACCAAGGGCCCCGACCTCACCAAGGAGGCCTGAGATGACGCCCGTCTTCGGCCACGGCCGGCTCCGCCTCTACCTGCTCAAGCTGCTGGACGAGGCACCGCGGCACGGCTACGAGGTGATCCGCCTGCTGGAGGAGCGGTTCCAGGGCCTGTACGCGCCCTCGGCCGGCACCGTCTACCCGCGGCTCGCCAAGCTGGAGCAGGAGGGCCTGGTCGCCCACAGCACCGAGGGCGGCCGCAAGGTCTACCGGCTCACCGACGCCGGCCGGGCCGAGCTGGAGGCCCGGCAGGGCGAGCTGGACGACCTGGAGCTGGAGATCCACGACTCGGTGACCCAGCTCGCCGGGGCGATCCGAGAAGACGTCCGGGACAGCGCCAAGGACCTTCGCGAGCAGCTGTGGGGCGCCGCGAAGCAGGCCCGGCGGAGCGGGCCCGGAGCCCCGGAGGCGGACGGGGACGGGAACGGGGGCGGCACCGGGGAGGGCAGCCCGTGGTCCGGGCCGTGGAGCGACAAGGAGGCCTGGCAGCGCGCCAAGGAGGAGTTCGCCGAGTTCAAGCGGCAGGCCAGGGACCAGGCCAAGCGGGCCAAGGAGCAGGAGAAGGCCGCCAAGGCCAAGGCCAAGGCGGCCGAGGAGGAGGCCCGCCGGCTGCGCGAGCAGTCCCGGGCGGCCCGCACGGCGGCGCAGCAGGAGGCGCTGCGGATCAAGCGCCGGGTGGAGCAGCAGGTCCGCGACCACGCCGCGCGCGGTGACTGGCCGACCGGACTGGCCGAGGGGCTCTCCGAGCTGACCAAGGGCCTGGCCGGGCTCGCCGACGCGGCCCGCTGGGGCCACCCCGCCGAGGAGCGGACCGACGAGTCGGCCGGGGAGCGGACCGGACGCGCCGGGCGCGCCGGGCGGACCGCCGACCGGGCGGCCGAGAAGGTCACCGTCACCCGGATCGACCTCGACGACGAGGAGTCGGCCGGCGCGGCCCCGGCCGACCTGCCCGGGTGGGCGGCCACCGACCCGGCCGGGGACCCGGCCCGGGAGCTGGAGCGGCTGCTCGACCGGTTCCGCGACCAGGTCCGCGACGCGGCCCGGGACGGCGGCGTCGGCCCCGACCGGCTGGCCGAGGCCCGTACGGTGCTGGCCGCCGCCGGCGAGCGGCTGAAGCGCCTGCTGGGCTGATCCGCCCGACGGCCACCGGGTCCGGCACCCCCCGGGGGGGTGCCGGACCTCCGCGTTCAGGGGGTCAGGACGATCTTCCCGAAGACGTCGCCCGCGGCGAGCCGGGCGAAGCCGTCCCGGGCCCCGGCCAGCGGCAGCACCGTGTCGATCACCGGGCGGACGCCGGTGGTGGCGCAGAACGAGAGCAGTCCCGCCAGCTCGTCCTTGTCCCCCATGGTGGAGCCGACCACCTTGAGCTCCAGGAAGAAGATCCGGTTCAGCTCCGCGGCGGCCGGGCTGGGGCCGGAGGTGGCGCCGGAGATGACGATCGTGCCGCCGGGCCGGAGCGACTTCACCGAGTGCGACCAGGTCGCGGCGCCGACCGTCTCCATCACCGCGTCCACCCGCTCGGGCAGCCGGGCCCCGCTGGGGAACGCCGCGTCGGCGCCGAGCTCCAGGACCCGGGCGAGCTTGGCCTCGTCCCGGCCGGTGACCCAGACCCGCAGCCCGGCCGCCTTGCCGAGGACCACCAGCGCGGTGGACACGCCGCCGCCGGCGCCCTGCACCAGGACGGTGTCGCCCGGACGCACCCCGGCGTTGGTGAACAGCATCCGGTAGGCGGTCAGCCAGGCGGTGGGCAGGCATGCGGCCTGCTCGAAGGAGAGCCCGGCGGGCTTGGGCAGCAGGTTCCAGGTGGGGACGGCCACCTGCCGGGCGAAGGTGCCCTGGTAGCGCTCGGTCAGGATCGAGCGGGGCTCGTCCGGTCCGACGCCGTGGCCGGACTGGCCGATGACGGAGTGCAGGACCACCTCGTTGCCGTGCTCGTCGATCCCGGCGGCGTCGCAGCCGAGGATCATCGGCAGCCTCCCGGCCGGCAGGCCCACCCCCCGCAGCGACCAGAGGTCGTGGTGGTTCAGGCTGGCGGCCTTGACCGTGACCACGCTCCACCCGGGGCGGGCCTCCGGTTCGGGGCGTTCGCCCAGCTCCAGCCCGGCGAGCGGGTCGTCTGCGTCGATTCGTGCGGCGTAGGCAGCAAACATGGTCCGGACGATAGCGGCGGGCGCCCGGGGCCGGAACCGCGTGACCGTGTGACGCGCGTCCCGGGGCGGGGGAGCGCCCCCCGGAAGGGCGGCGCTCCCCCGGCACGCGTCAGCGGCGGGCGACGCCCTCCGCGCGGGCGGCCTCGGCGACGGCCTTGCTGACGGCCGGGGCGACCCGCTCGTCGAACGGCGAGGGGATCACCTTCTGCGGCGTCAGCTCGTCCGCGACCACACCGGCCAGCGCCTTGGCGGCGGCCAGCTTCATGCCCTCGGTGATCCGGGTCGCCCGGACCTGCAGGGCACCGGCGAAGATGCCGGGGAAGGCCAGCACGTTGTTGATCTGGTTGGGGAAGTCGCTGCGCCCGGTGGCCACCACGGCCGCGTACTTGTGCGCGACCTCGGGGTGGATCTCCGGGTTCGGGTTGGCCATGGCGAAGATGAACGCGCCCTCGGCCATGGTCGCGACGACCTCCTCCGGCACGGTGCCGCCGGAGACGCCGATGAAGACGTCGGCGCCCTTCAGCGCGTCGGCCAGCGAGCCCTTGACGGCGGTCCGGTTGCTCAGCGCGGCGATCTCCGCCTTGACGTCGGTGAGGTCGCCGCGGCCCTCGTACACCACGCCCTTGCGGTCGCAGACCGCCACGTCGCCGATGCCGGCGGCCAGCAGCATCTTGGCGATCGCGATGCCGGCCGCGCCGGCGCCGGAGATGACGGCCCGCAGCGAGCCGATCTCCCGGCCGGTCACCTTGGCCGCGTTCCAGAGCGCCGCGGTGGTGACGATGGCGGTGCCGTGCTGGTCGTCGTGGAACACCGGGATGTCCAGGGCGTCCTGGAGCCGGCGCTCGATCTCGAAGCAGCGCGGGGCGGAGATGTCCTCCAGGTTGACCCCGCCGAAGGACGGCGCCAGCCGGACCACGGTCTCGATGATCTCGTCCACGTCGGTGCAGGCCAGCGCGATCGGCACGGCGTCCACGCCGCCGAACTGCTTGAAGAGGATCGCCTTGCCCTCCATGACCGGCAGGGAGGCCTCGGGGCCGATGTCGCCGAGGCCGAGCACGGCGGTGCCGTCGGTGACCACGGCCACCGTGTTGGCCTTCCAGGTGTAGTCGTTGACCAGCTCGGGCTGCTCGGCGATGGCCGTGCAGACGCGGGCGACACCGGGGGTGTAGGCGAGGGACAGGTCGTCCGCGTCGCGCACCGGGACGGTCGCCCGGACCTCCATCTTGCCGCCGCGGTGGAGCGCGAACACGGCGTCGACCGGATCGTCGGTGTCCTGGGTAGTGCTGTGGATGATCTCCGCTGCCACGATGACCTCTTCGTCATTGATCGAGCGAGGGCGCACCACCGACGGAGCGGACGGCCCGGCCGGGCTCGACGTCCGGTCAGCGGTGACCGGTAACCGGTGTCCGGGGACGCCGGGACGCCCCCGGGGAAGGCCGGGTCGGGGCGCCGCCGTCGGACGAGCGCCCTCGGATGAGGGTTTTATTCGAGTTGTGTGAGCTGCGTTGTGCTTCCGGGCCGAGCGTAGGTCGGACGACGGCATCGCACCCATGCCTTTTCGTCCAAGTCACATGCTTGTCATACGCCTCACGGCCACCTGGGGCACCAGGTGTCGCGAGCACCGGGCCCCGGCGGCGGCAATGGCGAACGAGCACGCGCACCCGCAGGAGTGAACGCAGACACGGAGGGGAGGCCGGTGCCTCGGATACGGAGTCGACGTCATGGACTTCCGTTCCTGCGCACCCCGAGCCGGTTGCGGCTCGGCGGTCTGGTTCGAGCGTCGGGGGTCACCCGGTACCGAATTCTGACACACCCGCCCACGGGCCCGGCAGAGCGGGATGGGAGGATCCCTCATCCCGCCATCTCGCGTACACCTCCGCGACGCTGCGGTGCCACTCCACCCCTCCCACAGGAGCACCTCCATGCATCACCGCCCCCACTCCCGACGACCGGCCGCCGCCGCACTCGCGCTGGCCACCGCCGGAGCCCTGCTGCTGAGCGGCTGCGGCGGCGGCGGCGAGGAGGCCGCGAAGGACCCGCTCCAGGAGATCCGCGGGAAGATCCCGAAGGCCCAGCAGACGGCGAAGACGCTCCGGATCGGGATGGACGTGAACTACCCGCCGGTGCAGTTCCGCGGCGCCGACGGCAAGCCGGACGGTCTCGACCCGGACATCGCCACGGCCCTCGGCCGGATCCTCGACCTGCGGGTCGAGTACGTCGACACCCCGTTCGACAAGCTGATACCGGACCTGCACAAGAAGCAGTTCGACGTGGTGATGTCGGCGCTGAGCGACATCCGCCAGCGCCGGGAGGGCGTGGACGACACGGGCAAGCAGACCGGCCCCGGCGTGGACTTCGTGGACTACTTCATCGCCGGCACCTCGCTGGTGGTGCCGAAGGGGAACCCCAAGGGCATCCACACCCTGGACGACCTGTGCGGCCGGACGGTCGCGGTGCAGCAGGGCACCACCCAGGACGAGATCGTCACCCGTCAGGTGACGGCCTGCACCCGGGCCGGGAAGCCGCTCACCGTGCACAAGTTCGACACCGACTCCAAGGCGCTGGCCGAGGTCGCCTCGGGCGCCGCGCAGGCCGGCCTGAACGACTTCCCGGTGGCCGCCTACGCGGCCAAGACCACCGACGGCGGCAACCGCTTCGAGGTGACCGGCTCGCAGTCCCGGTCCAACCCGTACGGGATCGCGCTGCGCAAGGAGGACACCGAGCTGCGGGACGTCCTGGCCAAGGCGGTCGACCAGCTGATCCGCAGCGGCGAGTACGACAAGATCCTCGCCAAGTGGAACGTCTCCGCGGGCGCGGCCCAGAACGCGGTGGTCAACGGCGGCATCTGAGCGGGACGGGGAGCACGGCCCCGCGTCCGGGCGGGCGCGGGGCCGGCAGGGGTCGGACAGGGGGGGCCACGGGGGGGTCGACAGGGGGTCGGAACGGGCCGGGAAGACGGGGCGGGAGCGGGCAGCCGCAATTCGGGCGAGCACCCGGGCGGGCCTCCGGGCGGACCGCAAAGGGATCTGCATACTTATACGCAGGGTGACAGGGACACGGTATCCGTCCGAATAGCGGACAGCACGCCCCCTCGTTATCCGATTTTGATCTGAATAAGGACCAACCGACCGTCATCAGATGGCAGGATTCCCCCCATCTCGGATCGAGCCGGCCACTGGTCGAGGCGGTTCGGTCAAACGCCCACCTCGGCGGACGGTGGCGGAGACGCAGTACCCGCACCACCCAGCGCAGTCACCCTGCCCCACCCGTACAGCGCCGTACGGCCTGCTGCACCGGTGTGCCGCTCCCCCGCGGCGCGCTCCGCCCGACCTCTCCCTCAGGAGGAGATCTCCCCCATGATCGTCCGTACCAAGCGCACCCGTCTCCTCGCCGGCGCGGCCGTGCTCGCGTCCGCGTCGCTCGTGCTGACCGCCTGCGGCAGCAGCAAGGAAGAGAGCAGCGGCGCGCCGAACGCCTCCGCAACCGTCAACGAGGTCAAGGCCGACGACAAGCTGGCGGCGCTCGTGCCCGCCGACGTCAAGTCGTCCGGCAAGATCGTGGTCGGTACGGACGCCTCGTACGCGCCGAACGAGTTCAAGGACGACAGCGGCAAGATCGTCGGCATGGACGTCGACCTGGCCAACGCCGTCGCCGCCAAGCTCGGCCTCAAGGCGGACGTCCAGGACTCGCAGTTCACCGCGATCATCCCGGGCATCCAGTCGAACAAGTTCCAGCTCGGCATGTCGTCCCTCACGGACAACAAGGAGCGCGAGCAGACCGTCGACCTGGTCACCTACTTCAACGCCGGCAGCGCGATCGCCGTGAAGAAGGGCAACCCGGACAAGATCAGCGCCGACGACCTCTGCGGCAAGAAGATCGCCGTCCAGACCGGCACCACCCAGGCGCAGGAGATCACCGACACCCGCAGCCCCGCCTGCGTCAAGGCCGGCAAGCCGGGCGTCGTCAACGACGGCGACAAGTTCGACCTGCAGACCGACGTCACCAACGCGGTGGTCTCCGGCCGCGACCAGGCGATGATGGCCGACTCCCCGGTCGTCGACTACGCGATCAAGCAGTCCGGCGGCCAGCTGGAGAAGCTCGGCGCCACCTACGACTCGGCCCCCTACGGCATCGCCCTCGCCAAGGGCTCGGCGCTCGCGCCGGCCGTCCAGGGCGCCGTCCAGTCGCTGATCGACGACGGCACCTACAAGCAGATCCTCTCCAAGTGGGGCGTCGAGGCCGGTGCCCTCGACAAGTCCACGCTCAACGGCGCCGTCAGCTGACCCTCCGCCGGATTCCTCTCTCCCCCGAGGCCACACCGTGAACTCTCTGGACAAGGGGCACGCGGAGAAGGGACGGCCTGAGACCATCAAGGCCGTCCCGGTCCGCCACCCCGGACGCTGGGCGGGCGCCGTCGTCATCGCCGTCCTCGGCGCGATGCTGCTGAGCGCCCTCTTCACCAACCCCGCTTTCAAGTGGGACATCGTCGGGAAGTACCTCTTCCACGACAGCATCGTGCACGGCATGCTCGTCACGCTGGAGCTGACCGCGCTCGCCATGATCATGGGTGTGGTCGGCGGCATCATCCTCGCGGTGATGCGGCTCTCCCGGAACCCGCTGCTCTCCGGCACCGCCTGGATCTACATCTGGGTCTTCCGCGGCACCCCGGTGCTGGTGCAGCTGGTGTTCTGGAACTTCCTCGGCCTGATCTGGGCCAAGCTCTCGATCGGCGTGCCGTGGGGACCGGAGTTCTGGTCCGAGTCCACCAACGTGCTGATCCCGACCTTCGTCGCCGCCCTGCTGGGCCTCGGCCTGAACGAGGCCGCCTACATGGCGGAGATCGTCCGCGGCGGCATCCAGTCGGTGGACGAGGGCCAGGCCGAGGCGTCGCACGCGCTCGGCATGAGCCAGTTCACGACCATGCGGCGGGTCATCCTGCCGCAGGCGATGCGGGTGATCATCCCGCCGACCGGCAACGAGACCATCTCGATGCTCAAGACCACCTCGCTGGTCTCCGTGATCTCCCTGGAGGAGATCTTCCGCGCCGGTCAGATCATCTACTCTCGGAACTACCAGAACATCCCGATCCTGATCGTGGTCAGCCTCTGGTACCTCGCCTTCACCTCCGTGCTGACCATCGGCCAGTACTACATCGAGCGGCACTACGCCCGCGGCTCCAACCGGACCCTCCCGCCCACCCCGCTGCAGCGACTGCGGGGCCTGTTCGCCGGGAAGCGCACCCCGAAGACCCAGCACGACGTGGTCCCGGGGATCGAGGGAGGTGGTCACGTATGACCGATCTGACCAAGCCGACCGCCGACGCCCCCCAGGGCGGCCCGATGGTCCGCGCCGAGAACGTCCACAAGTCCTACGGTGCCGTGCACGTCCTCAAGGGCATCGACCTGGAGGTCAAGCAGGGCGAGGTGTTCTGCCTGATCGGCCCCTCCGGCTCCGGCAAGTCGACCTTCCTCCGGTGCATCAACCACCTGGAGAAGATCAACGGCGGCCGGCTCTGGGTGGACGGCGACCTCGTCGGCTACCGCCAGAAGGGCGACCGGCTCTACGAGCTCAAGGACAGCGAGGTCGCGCTGAAGCGGCGCGACATCGGCATGGTCTTCCAGCGCTTCAACCTGTTCCCGCACATGACCGCCATAGAGAACATCATCGAGGCGCCGGTGCAGGTCAAGGGCGAGAGCAGGAGCGCCGCCCGGGAGCGCGGGATGGCCCTGCTGGAGCGGGTCGGCCTGGCCGACAAGGCGAAGAACTACCCGTCCCAGCTCTCCGGCGGCCAGCAGCAGCGGGTGGCGATCGCCCGGGCCCTGGCCATGAAGCCCAAGCTGATGCTCTTCGACGAGCCCACCTCGGCGCTCGACCCCGAGCTGGTCGGCGACGTCCTCGACGTCATGCGCGGCCTCGCCGAGGAGGGGATGACCATGGTGGTCGTCACCCACGAGATGGGCTTCGCCCGCGAGGTCGGCGACGCGCTGGTGTTCATGGACGGCGGCGTGGTCGTCGAGTCCGGCGACCCGCGCCAGGTCCTCACCGACCCGCAGCACGAGCGCACCCGCGCGTTCCTCTCCAAGGTGCTCTGACCCGGGCCGGGGCGCCCCGATCCGGGGCGCCCCGAACGCGCCCGCCCCGGCGCCCGGCAGGCCGGTCCTGCCGGGCGCCGACGTTTTCCCCGAACGGGTAATAGGCTGGAGGCAGTCAGCCCGTTACCTACCCTGGAAGGACCCCCGTGGAGCTCGCCTCGTACGCCGATCTGGCCGTCCGGCTGGTGAACACCGAGGAGCCCGAGCGCGGCACCGACGCGCTGACCTCGGTGGAGGCGGTGCGCGGACTGTTCTCGGACTCCTCCCGCGCCCGCGACCTGGCCGACGAGTCCGACCTGCCCCGGCTGCGGGCCGTCCGCACCCGGCTGCGCGGGGTCTTCGAGGCCGCCGCCGAGGGCGACGAGTTCCGCAGCGTCGACCTGCTGAACAGCCTGCTGATGGAGTTCCCGGTCAGTCCGCTGGTCTCCGGCCACGACTACCTCGACGCCGACGGTCGGCCCCGCTGGCACCTGCACCTCGCCGACAACTCCCCGACCGCGACCGCGCACTTCAGCGCCGTCGCCTGCATGGGCCTGGCCGTCCACCTGACCGAGCTGGGCTCCGACCGGCTGGGCATCTGCCAGGCCGCGCCCTGCCGCAACGCCTACCTGGACACCTCGACCAACCGGTCCCGGCGGTACTGCTCGGACCGCTGCGCGACCCGCGCGAACGTCGCCGCCTACCGGGCCCGCAAGCGGCTGGAGGCCCAGGAGGCCGCCGCCGCCATCGCCGGGCAGGGCTAGGGCGGGTCAGGCCCCGGTCCCCCGGATCTCCTCCGGGCGGACCCAGACGCCGAAGCGCCTGGCCAGTCCCGGGATCCGGACCAGCGGGGCGGAGAGCAGCAGCCGCTCCAGCCGGCGGCCCGGGGCCAGCCAGGCCGGGCGCGGGCGCAGCCTCAGCAGCACCCGGCCGAGCACCAGCTCCTCCGGGACCGCGCCGTAGCTGCGGCTGTCGCTGTCCACCGGCCGGTTGTCCGAGAGCAGCCACCACCCCTTGGGGCGCCGGCCGTCGGCCCGCTTGACCACCAGCAGGTCCTGCTGGAACGGGTGGCGGAACACCACCACCGCGCCCGGCCGGATCCGCGCCCCGTACCGGACCAGCAGCTGGTCCCCCTCGCGCAGCGTCGGCACCATCGAGTCGCCCGCCACGTCGATCAGCCCGAACGGCGCGCCACCCCCCGCGGTGCCGCCCTCCGATTCCGCGCTCCGCGCCACGACTCCTCCTCCCGGCTCCCGACCGCGTCCTCGGCTCCCCAGTCTGCCGTACGGACCGTCACCCGCCGGTGTCCGGATTCGCACGGTTCCGGCTCCGACTTTTGCCCTAGGCCCGCTGCCCGACCGCGAAACCCCGCGGGCGGCGGGGTAATCTCGGCCGCGGGAAGACGATCTAAGGAAGGACTCCCATGTTCTCTCGTCTGTTTGCACCGCGCGCCACCGCCCACGCCCACTGTGACCTGCCCTGCGGCGTGTACGACCCCGCTCAGGCCCGGATCGAGGCCGAGTCGGTGAAGGCCACCCAGGAGAAGTACCAGGCCAACGAGGACCCGCACTTCCGGGCCCGCGCCGTCATCATCAAGGAGCAGCGCGCCGAGGCCGTCAAGCACCACATCTCGGTGCTGTGGAGCGACTACTTCAAGGCCCCGCACTTCGAGAAGTACCCGCAGCTGCACCAGCTGGTCAACGACACCCTGAAGGCCGCCTCGGCCGCCAAGGCGTCGACCGACCCGGCCACCGGGCAGGCCCTGCTCGACCTGATCGCCGAGGTCGACAAGATCTTCTGGGAGACCAAGCAGGGCTGATCCCCGCTCACGACCCTTCGGCCGCCCCCGTCCGCACCGCCGGACGGGGGCGGCCGTGCGTTTCCCCGATCATCCGACCGGGTAAGGGTTGCCTGCCCTGAGCGCTTGTTATGCTGCCAGGGCGTCCCGAGGGGGAAGCCGGTGCGAATCCGGCGCTGACCCGCAACGGTAAACGGTGCCCCGCACCGTGAGCCCGATCGCCCCGGGACGCCGACCTCCCGACAACTCGCCGCGGACTGCGAGGGGATGGCGCCCCGGCACATCCCCGCCCGGGCGCGCCGCCCCGCGCCGAACCGGCCCGAGGCGAAGGCGCGCCCCTCTTGAGCACCACCGCCACCGCACCACCGGCGCCGGCCGGCGCCCCGCCCGGACCGGGCCGGACACCCACCCTCCCGCTGGCCGCAGGCCTCGCCGCGGCCCTGCTGCTCTCCCTGGTCTGCGCGGTGACACTGGGCTCCTCCGGCCTCGGCTGGTCCCAGGTGCTGCGACTGCTCGGCGCCGGCCTGACCGGCGGCCGGCTGGAGGCCGACGAGGCCGCCGCCTACGCGATCGTCTGGGAGATCCGGCTGCCGCGCGCCGTCCTCGCCGCCGTCGTCGGCGCCGGACTGTCCGTCACCGGCGCGGCGGTGCAGGCGATGGTCCGCAACGCGCTGGCCGACCCCTTCGTGCTCGGCATCTCCTCCGGCGCCTCGGTCGGCGCCAGCGCCGTCCTGATGCTCGGCGCCTTCGCCTCGCTCGGCGTCTGGGCGCTGTCCGTCTCCGCCTTCGGCGCCGCCCTGATCGCCATGGTGCTGGTCTACCTGACGGCCCGTACCGCCTACGGGCTCACCCCGCTGCGACTGGTGCTGACCGGCACCGCGATGTCCTACGGCTTCTCCGCCGTCACGGCGCTGATGGTGTTCGCCGCCGCCCGCGGCGAGGCCGCCCGCTCCGCCATGATGTGGCTGCTCGGCAGCCTCGGCGGGGCCACCTGGGCCTCGGTGCCGATCGCCGCCGCCACCGTCCTGGCCGGCGCGGCCTACCTGCTCTGCGCCGCCGGCCGGCTGGACGCGCTCGCCATGGGCGACGAGACGGCCGCCTCGCTCGGCGTCGACCCGGACCGGCTGCGGCGCGAACTGTTCGTCGTGACGGCGGCCGTCACCGGCACCGTGGTCGCGGTCAGCGGCGCGATCGGCTTCGTCGGGCTGATGGTCCCGCACCTGGTGCGGATGCTGGTCGGCGCCGGACACCGCCGGGTGCTGGTGATCGCCCCGCTCGCCGGGGCACTGCTGCTGGTCTGGGTGGACGTCGTCTCCCGCACCCTGCTGGCGCCGGCCGAACTGCCGGTCGGGGTGGTCACCGCCGCCCTCGGGGTCCCCTGCTTCCTGCTGCTGATGCGCCGTCGCGGCTACTCCTTCGGAGGTGGCCGGTGACCACGGCCCGCACGACCGTCCCCGGGCCCGCCGCGGCCCCCGCCCTGGACCTCGCCGTCGACCGCGTCTCGGTCGAGGTGGCCGGCCTCCGACTGGTCCACGACGTCACCCTGGACGCCGCGGCCGGGCAGGTCGTCGGCCTGGTCGGACCGAACGGCAGCGGCAAGTCCACCCTGCTGCGCTGCGTCTACCGGGCGCTGCGGCCCGCCGCCGGGGCCGTCCGGCTGGGCGGCGAGGAGCTGCACGCGCTCACCGCGCGCGAGGCCGCCCGGCGGGTCGCCGCGCTGCCGCAGGAGCACTCCGCCGAGTTCGACTTCACGGTGGCCGAGGTGGTCGGCATGGGCCGGCTGCCGCACCGCCGCGGGTTCGCCGCCGCCGCCGCCTCCGGCGACGGCGAGCGGTGCGCCGGGGCGCTGCGCCGGGTGGGCGCCGCGCACCTGGCCGAACGGGGCTTCCTGAGCCTGTCCGGCGGCGAGAAGCAGCGGGTGCTGATCGCCCGGGCGCTGGTCCAGGAGCCGAAGGTGCTGGTGCTCGACGAACCCACCAACCACCTGGACATCGCCCACCAGCTGGAGGTGCTGGCGCTGGTCCGGGAGGCCGGGCCGACCGTGCTCACCGCGCTGCACGACCTCAACCTCGCGGCCGGCCACTGCGACCTGCTGTACGTGGTCGCGGCCGGGCGGATCGTCGCCTCGGGACCGCCCGCCGAGGTGCTCGAACCCGCGCTGCTCGCCGAGGTGTTCGGAGTCCGGGCGACGCCCGTCCGGCACCCCGTGACCGGCGCCGTCCAGCTGCTCTTCGACCGACTCGCCAAGTGACCCCCCGTTGATCCAGCAAGGAACCCCCATGCGCACCAAGGCCGTTGCCGCCGCCGCCCTGCTCACCCTCGCGCTCACCGGCTGCGGGGCCGAGATCGCCCCGAGCGGTGACGGCGCCACCGCCTCCGCCCACTACCCGGTGACCGTCAGGAACTGCGGCACCGAGCTCACCTTCAAGCAGAAGCCGGCCCGGACGGTGACCAACGACGTCGGCATCACCGAGCTGATGCTGGCGCTCGGCCTGGAGAACCGGATGGCCGGCTACGTGATGCCCGACGACAAGGGCGACGTCGGGAAGGTCGCCTGGAAGGACGGCTACCAGCGGACCACCTGGCTCTCCAAGAAGCAGATCACCAAGGAGATCGCGCTGGAGGCCAAGGCCGACCTGGTCTTCGCCGGCTGGCACTACGGCTTCGACGACGCGAGCGGCGTCACCCCGCAGGCGCTGGGCGACCTGGGCATCGCCTCGTACGTGCTCAGCGAGTCCTGCCGCAGCGGCAAGGGCCCGGAGCGCGGCGTGATGTCCCCGCTGGACGCGCTCTACACCGACCTCGCCAACCTGGGCGAGATCTTCGACGTCCGGGACCGGGCCGACAAGCTGATCGCCGACTTCAAGGGGCAGGTCGCCGCCGTGCCCGAGCCGGCGTACCGGCCCGGCGTCTTCCTGTACGACAGCGGCGAGGACAAGCCGTACACCTCGGGGAAGTTCGCCGCGCCCGAGGAGATCATCGCCAAGGCCGGCGGGCGGAACGTGATGGGCGACGTCGCCGACTCGTGGACGACGGTCGGCTGGGAGAGCGTGGTCCAGCGCGACCCCGAGGTGATCGTGATCAACAACTACGGCACCCCGGACGCCGAGAGCAAGCGGAAGTTCCTGAAGTCCTTCCCCCCGCTGGCCGGCGTCTCCGCGGTCCGCAACGACCGGATCTTCGTCCTGGACTACGTCGACCTGGTCGAGAGCCCGCGCAACCCGGCCGCGATCACCGCGCTGGCCGCCTACCTGCGCACCGTCCCGGCCCGCTGAACCACCGCTCCGCCGGCCGGTTCCGCCGGGCGTACGCTCGAAACGTACGAGCCGACGGAACCGACCGGAGGAGCGAGGACATGACCGCCATGGCCGCACCGCCCGCCTTCGACACCGGGGCCCTGCGCGAGGGCATCGAGCACGCCGACGCCGACGCCCTGCTGGCGCTCTACGCGGACGACGCCGAACTGCGCGTGGTCGACCGCAGGACCCAGCCCAGCCACCCGCTGGTGGTGCACGGCCGGGACCAGATCGGCGCGCTGCTGGACGACCTCTACGGCCGGGAGACCACCCACCGGCTCGAACAGGTGGTGCTCCAGGACGACCGGCTCGCCTTCCTGGAGTCCTGCCGCTACCCGGACGGGTTCCGGGTGCTGGTCAGCTCGGTCGCGGGCCTGCGCGACGGGCGGATCGTCGACCAGACCTCCGTCCAGGCCTGGGACGAGACCGAACCGGCCCAGTAGGCTCGTGCCATGATCCGCACCGCCCGCGCCGACGACGTCCCGCTCATCCACACCATGATCCGCGAACTCGCGGAGTACGAGAAGGCCCCGGACGAGGCCGTGGCCACCGAGGAACAGCTGCACGAGGCGCTGTTCGGCGCCGCGCCGGCGCTGTTCGGCCTGGTCGCCGAGGACGACACCACCGGCGAGCCGGTCGGCTTCGCGGTCTGGTTCCTCAACTTCTCGACCTGGCGCGGCACCCACGGGATCTACCTGGAGGACCTCTACGTCCGCCCGGCGGCCCGCGGCGGCGGCCACGGCAAGGCGCTGCTCCTGGAGCTGGCGCGGATCGCCGTCGAGCGCGGCTACTCGCGGATGGAGTGGTCCGTCCTGGACTGGAACGCGCCGTCGATCGACTTCTACGAGTCGCTCGGCGCGGTGCCGATGAACGGCTGGACCGTCTACCGGCTCACCGGCGACGCGCTCGCCGGCGCCGGAACCCGCTGAAACCCGCAGGAAACCGGCGCGCGGAGTCGCTCGCGGACGGCGCACGAGGCCGCCGTCCGACCACTGACACCCTGCGTCGCGATGCCTTACCATGAGTGACTCCCGCACCGGGTCAGGAAAGCGGTAACGTCTCGGGCGGACGCGCGGCGTCCGGCCACTCTTCGAGGGGTATGACCGGTACGTACCGCACCACCCCTCTGGACAGTTGGGGCGAAGCAGTTGAGCCAAGCAACAGACAGTGCCGCGGCCACCGGCCCGGAAGCACAGCGCGCCACCCAGGAGGTGAGGGTGTCCCAGATCGACGGCGAGCCCGGAGTGCAGGACTTCGTGGAGGTCCGACTGCCCGCGGCGGGTGCCTACCTCTCGGTCCTGCGAACAGCCACGGCGGGCCTGGCGGCCCGGCTGGACTTCACGCTGGACGAGATCGAGGACCTGCGCATCGCGGTCGACGAGGCCTGCGCCATCCTGCTCCAGCAGGCCGTTCCCGGATCGGTCCTGTCCTGCGAGTTCCGGCTGGTCGGCGACTCGCTGAAGGTGATCGTCTCGGCGCCCACCACCGACGGCCGGGCCCCCGAACGCGACACCTTCGCCTGGACCGTGCTCTCGGCGCTGGCCGGCGAGGTGGAGTCCTCGGTCGCCGAGGACAAGACCGTGTCGATCAGCCTGCACAAGAAGCGCGGCGGCCCCGCCGCCCACTAGAGCCGCCGCGAGCGATCGTGGCCGCAACCGAGCAAGGGCCGTCCGCCCGGCACCCCACCCGGGCCGGCGGACGGCTCCCGGTACCGCCCCCACCGGGCGGTACGACCATCGAGACGAACCGGGGCCGGCGGCCCCGGTTCTCCCGGAACGGAACGGGGGAATGGCCGTGAGTGATCTGGACCGTACCGGCCTCGCGACGGCGGGCCCTGCCGTACCGACCCAGGCGAGCGTGCCCGGCCTCGCCGCCAACGACGAAGCGCACCCGAAGGACGCCCAGCGGATGAGCCAGCCGACCGAGCCGACGCCCGATCCGTCGCCCACGCCCGAGCCGCCCACCGCGGACCTCCCGGACGAGGCGGCCGAGGCGGCCGACACGGCCGAGCAGGCTGCCGAGGCGCTGCGCGCCGCGGTGCCCACCCAGGCCCCGCACCGCAGCGGCGCACCCGACCGCGAGGCGGCCCGGGCCCTGTTCGTCCGGCTGTCCGTGCTGCCCGACGGCTCCCCGGAGCGCGTCGAGCTGCGCAACCAGCTGGTGCGCATGCACATCCCGCTGGTCGAGCACCTCGCCCGGCGGTTCCGCAACCGGGGCGAGCCCCTGGACGATCTGACCCAGGTCGCCACCATCGGCCTGATCAAGTCGGTGGACCGCTTCGACCACGAGCGCGGGGTCGAGTTCTCCACCTACGCGACACCGACCATCGTCGGCGAGATCAAGCGGCACTTCCGCGACAAGGGCTGGGCGGTCCGGGTACCGCGCCGGCTCCAGGAACTGCGGCTCTCGCTGACCACGGCGACCAGCGAGCTCTCCCAGCGGCACGGCCGCTCCCCCACGGTGCACGAGCTGGCCGAGCACCTGGGGATCTCCGAGGAGGACGTGCTGGAGGGCCTGGAGTCCGCCAACGCGTACTCCACGCTCTCGCTGGACGTGCCGGACAGCGACGACGAGTCGCCGGCCGTCGCGGACACCCTGGGCGCCACCGACGAGGCGCTGGAGGGCGTCGAGTACCGCGAGTCGCTCAAGCCGCTGCTGGCCCAACTGCCGCCCCGCGAGCAGAAGATCCTGGTGCTGCGGTTCTTCCGGAACATGACGCAGTCGCAGATCGCCGCCGAGGTGGGCATCTCGCAGATGCACGTCTCACGGCTGCTCGCCCGGACCCTCGCCCAGCTGCGGGAGAAGCTGCTGGTCGAGGAGTAGGACCCGAGCGGATGAAGACCCGAGCGGCCGCCCCCGAGGGGACGGCCGCGGACCGGCGGCCCCCTGTGCTCAGCCCTCGTGCGGAGCGTAGAGGGCCGCCGTCGCCTTGGGGCTGAGCAGCGCGCCGATGCCGACCAGGCCGAGCGCGCCGACGGCCACGGCCACGGCGGCCATCGGGCCGCCGCTCTGCCACATGTAGTACGCCACCGGCAGGCAGATCGAGTTGGTCAGCACGGCCGGACTGCGGCCCCAGCGGCGGCCCCTGAGCAGGGCCCGGGCGGCCAGCAGCGGCAGGACGCCGAGCAGCACGATCACCAGGCCGCCGAACTCGTTCAGGGCGAGCTGCTTCGACTGGCCGGACAGCGCGGCGACCATGTCCCAGACGCCGACGACGGCCAGCGCGGCGCCCTCCAGGGCGGTGATGGCTGCGCCCAGGGTGAGGGCCGCCGGCCGGTCGGCGCCGGGCACGGGTACGGGTGCGGAGGATTCTGCGGTCACTCCAGCAGGGTAGCCGCCGACCGGTCCGTACCGACCCGTAGGCTGAGCACATGCGCGCTCTCCTGGTCGTCAATCCGAAAGCGACCACCACCAGTGGCCGCACCAGGGATGTCCTGATCCACGCCCTGCGCAGCGACCTCAAACTGGAGGTCGCGCAGACCGAGTACCGCGGTCACGCGCGCGACCTGGCCCGCGAGGCGGTGGACGACGGCGCGGTGGACCTGGTGGTGGCGCTGGGCGGCGACGGCACCGTCAACGAGGTGGTCAACGGGCTGCTCGCGCACGGCCCGGGCGAGAAGGTCCCCCGGCTGGCCGTGGTGCCCGGCGGCTCGACCAACGTGTTCGCCCGCGCCCTGGGCCTGCCCAACGACCCGGTGGAGGCGACCGGCGCGCTGCTGGACGCCCTGGAGCACCGGCGGGAGCGGCCGATCGGGCTGGGCAAGGCGATGACCGAGGGCCTGCCCGACCGCTGGTTCACCTTCACCGCCGGTCTCGGCTTCGACGCCGGTGTGGTCGGCCGGGTGGAGGAGCAGCGCCGCGCGGGGCGCAAGTCCACGCACGCGCTCTACGTCACCCAGGCGCTCCGGCACTTCGTCACCCAGCGTGAGCAGCGCAGATCGGGCCCCGTCACCCTGGAACTGGCGGGCCGCGAACCGGTTCCCGGCCTGGCGCTGACGATAGTCAGCAACACCTCGCCGTGGACGTTCCTGGGCAGCCGGCCGGTCTACCCCTCACCCCTCGCCTCCTTCGACGCGGATCTCGACGTCTTCGGCATCACCCGGATGACGGCGTTCGGCACTGCTCGAACGGTCCGTCAGATCCTGCGGTCGCACGGGTCTTCGAGCACGGACACCCCGCCGCCCGGCCCCTCCGGGAAGCACGTCGTCTCCTATCACGACGTCCGGCACTTCACCTTGGTTTCAGAGGAACCGGCCCCGTTCCAGGTCGACGGGGACCACCTTGGATCCAGGAGTCGCGTCAGTTTCACAGGCGTACGGCGGGCACTGCGTGTGATTGTGTGACCGGAAGGGGGCTTCGCCCTTCTTCTCGAACGCACAAGCCCCCTTCACTCCATAGAAGTACTGGCTGTGAGCTAGGCGACACCGAAGAATCAAAAATTCCTTCCTGAAGGGGGTTGTATCCGAGCCCGAGGTTTGCGAACCTCTACATGGCGATCGGGACACATCGCAGCGACGGCAACCGCAGAACCTGTTGGATGCCGACCGCGGAGCGTCCCTCGAACCGCCGAATCCCTCCCCAGCACAGACCACCCGGGCCCGATGGGCCTTTGGTCTCTTTTGCTGTTGCGGGATTCGTGAAAGCGTTCACATTCACAAACACCATCGATGACGCCGATCGGGCAACCCCCGGCGGCAGGAGGAGTTGGACGACCATGGACTGGCGCCACCGCGCTGTCTGCCGCGAAGAGGACCCGGAGCTGTTCTTCCCGATCGGGAACACCGGTCCCGCTCTGCTGCAGATCGAGGAAGCCAAGGCCGTGTGCCGCCGCTGTCCGGTCATGGAGCAGTGCCTCCAGTGGGCTCTCGAAACCGGCCAGGACGCCGGCGTCTGGGGCGGTATGAGCGAGGACGAGCGCCGCGCGATGAAGCGCCGTGCCGCCCGCAACCGCGCCCGCACCGCCTGATCACACGCCGTAGTACCCGCAGTGACAGTTAGACCGATCAACACATGATCAAAGGCTTCCCTGCACTTCCTGGCGAAGCCTTCCGTACAAAGGACCTTGTTCGACGAGGTCCTGCGACACCGACCCGCCCAGCCACTTGATACTGTTCACTTAGAGCAATATTGTGGAGCTGTGGCGCTCACCGTGTGCAACGCACCGGTGTGGTGTCGCACCACTCAGAGCCCCCGTTCCGGCCGACTCCCCCCGACGGCCGGAACGGGTTGAGAGGCCCTGTCGACCCACCCCCCCCGGTCGACAGGGCCTCGTTTCTGTTTTCCGGCAGTGGTGAGGAAGCGTGCCCCCGGCGCGTCCGCCGACTGCACGCCCCTTCGCACCTCGGTGCGCTCACGCCCCACCACCCGATGCACCGGCGCGCGGACACGCCTGCGCTCCGGTTCCCCGACGCTCCGGTTCCCCGCGGGGGCCGCCCGCCCACGGGACCGGCCCGCTCGCGGGACCCCCTCAGCGGACCGGGATCTCCAGGACCACCTTGGTACCGCCGTTCGGGCCGGCCACCATGTCGAAGGTGCCGCCCAGCTCACCGGTGGCCAGGGTCCGGACGATCTGCAGCCCGAGATTGCCCGCCTGCTGCGGGTCGAACCCCTCCGGCATACCCCGCCCGTCGTCCTGCACGGTGATCAGCAGGTACTCCTCCGGGCGCGCCCCGCCGTTCCAACTGTCCGACCAGCCCATGCCGGTGGCCGGCGCCCGCCCGCGCAGCGCGCTGACCTCCAGGTTTCCGGAGGCCGACGGACCGAAGGCGTGCTCCAGCGCGTTCTGCAGCAGCTCGGTCAGCACCATCGCCAGCGGGGTCGCCACCTCGGCGGAGAGGATGCCGAAGCTGCCGCTGCGGCGGGTCGCCACCCGGCCGTCCTGGGAGAGCTCCATCACCATGGCCAGCACCCGGTCGGCGATCTCGTCGAAGGCCACCTGCTCGTCCAGCGCCTGGGAGAGCGTCTCGTGCACGATCGCGATCGAGCCGACCCGGCGGACCGCCTCGTCCAGCGCGGCGCGGCCGGCCTCCGACTCCATCCGGCGGGACTGCAGGCGCAGCAGCGCGGCGACGGTCTGCAGGTTGTTCTTCACCCGGTGGTGGATCTCCCGGATGGTCGCGTCCTTGGTCATCAGTTCGCGGTCGCGGCGGCGCAGTTCGGTGACGTCCCGGCAGAGCACCAGCGAGCCGGTCAGGGTGCCCTTGGGCTTGAGCGGGATGGCCCGCAGGGTCACCACCCCGCCCTGGACCTCCACCTCGGTCTGCCGGGGCGCCCAGCCGCTCGCCAGCTTGACCAGCGCCTCGTGCACGGCCGCCCGGGACGGCGGCACCAGTTCGGCGGTGGCACGGCCCAGGTGGCTGCCGACCAGGTCGGTGGTGAGGCCGAGCCGGTGGTAGGCGGAGAGCGCGTTGGGGCTGGCGTAGGTGACGATGCCGTCCGCGTCGAGGCGGATCAGCCCGTCGCCGACCCGCGGCGCGGCGTCCATGTCGGTCTGCTCGACCCCGGGGTAGGGGAAGGTGCCGGCCGCGATCATCTGGGCGAGGTCGGAGGCGCTCTGCAGGTAGGTGAGCTCCAGCCGGCTGGGGGTGCGGACGGTCAGCAGGTTGGTGTTGCGGGCGATCACGCCGAGCACCTTGCCCTCGCGGCGCACCGGGATGGACTCGACCCGGACCGGCACCTCCTCGCGCCACTCCGGGTCCCCCTCGCGCACGATCCGGCCCTCGTCGAAGGCGGCGTCCAGCAGCGGGCGGCGGCCGCGCGGGACGAGGTGGCCGACCATGTCGTCCTGGTACGAGGTGGGCCCGGTGTTGGGCCGCATCTGGGCCACCGAGACGTACCGGATGCCGTCCCAGGTGGGGATCCACAGCACGAGGTCGGCGAAGGAGAGGTCGGAGAGCAGCTGCCACTCCGAGACCAGCATGTGGAGCCACTCCACATCGGCACCGGTCAGGGTGGTGTGGCGGCGGACGAGTTCGTTCAGCGAGGGCACATGGCGAGCGTAGCTCCAGGGGGCGCGGGCGGGCCCGGCGCACCCGCCCGGGCGCGCGCGCCGGAGGTTGTCCAGACCAATTTTCGGGGAGCCCTGGACAACCCAGATTGGTCTAGTCCACAATGAAAGGGCACCAAGGAGAGGCCCACCGCGCAACTGCCCTGACCGCGCGAGGCCCCTTCTCGGTCGGACGCCGCCGAGCGAGGACCCCGCACAGTTCTCGATCGTCAACGGCGCCCGACGACAGCTCCGGGCTGCGGTGCCGCATGGGTTGAGGGTCCCGTGTCGGCGCCGTGGCCCGTAGTGCTTTTCCGGCCCGGCACCGCAAGAGACCGCCCGACGACAGCTCCGGGCTGCGGTGCCATGGGCCCCTCTTGCCCGCTGGCGGGCAAGGAGGGAGGGTTGAGGGTCCCGTGTCGGCGCCGTGGCCCGTAGTGCTTTCCGGGTCCGCGCGCCCGGTCCCCGTCCTCCTCCGCTCCGTACGGAACGCCGCGAGCCCCCGTCCACAGGCTGTGGACGGGGGCTCGCGGCGTTCCGTGCGGGGTGTGCGGGTCGTCAGTGGGTCTCGGTGACCTTGGCGAGCGCACGCGGGGCGTCCGGGTCCTGGCCGCGGGCGATGGTGACCTCGTAGGCCAGCAGCTGCAGCGGCAGGATCTCCAGGATCGGCTGGACCTCCTCGGGGACGCCGGCCGGCAGCGCGAAGCCGCCGGAGGCCGCCTCCACCTGCGCCTGCTGGCCGACCACGACGAGGTCCGCGCCACGGCCGCGCAGGCGGTCCAGGACCGGCTGCAGGGCCTCTCCGCCCTTGCCGTCCGGCACGATCGCGATGACCGGCGAGACGTTGTCCACCATGGCCAGCGGGCCGTGCAGCAGGTCGGCGCCGGAGAACGGGGAGGCCGGGATGTAGGTGGTCTCCATGAGCTTCAGGGCCGCCTCGCGGGCGGTCGGGTAGCCGTAGCCGCGCGAGGTGATGACCAGGCGCTGGGCGAAGCGGTAGCGCTCGGCCAGGGCCTTGACCTCGCCCTGGCGGGCGAGCACGCCGGCGGCCAGCGACGGCAGCTCCTTGGCGGCCGCGCCGTCGCCGCCGCGCAGGCCCTCGATGAGCAGGTAGAGGGCCAGCAGCTCGGCGGTGTACGTCTTGGTCGCGGGCAGCGCCTTCTCCGGCCCGGCCAGCACGTCGATGTGGAACTCGGAGACCTCCGCCAGCGGCGAGCCGGCGTTGTTGGTGACCGCCAGGGTGATGGCGCCGGCCTCACGGGCCGCCTTGGTGGAGGCGACCAGGTCCGGCGAGCCGCCCGACTGGCTGACGGTGATCACCAGCACATCGGTGAGGTCGGGCTTGGCCCCGTACGCGGTGGTGGTCGACATGGAGGTCAGACCGGCCGGCTTGCCCAGCAGGATCTCGATCAGGTACTTCGCGTAGAGCGCCGCGTTGTCCGAGGTGCCGCGTGCGGTGAGCAGCACGAAGCGCGGGTTGCGGGCGGCGATCTGGGACGCGATCTCGAAGATCTTGGGAGCGCCCTCGTCGAGGATGCGCTGCAGGACGGCCGGCTGCTCGGCCATCTCCGCCGCCATGATCCGGCCAGGGACGGTCTGCGTGTCGGACATCGTGGGTGTGCCTCCGATGAGTGGTTCAACCCCGCTGGGCGGGAATGCCCGGCGGGGACCTCTACGGCGGCGAGTCCGCACACTCGCTGCGGTGAATCTGCGGCAATCCTACGGGGGGCGTCCCCGCGGAGCACATTCGAGGACCGGCTCGGGCAGGTCCGGTCCCCCGGAGCGCCGGAGCCCCTCCCGGCGGTGCGGGGAGGGGCTCCGGCGGCCCCCGGGCCCCGGAGGGGGGCCGGGGGCCGGTCCGGCCGGCTCAGCCGGCCTTGTTGATCAGCTGGTCGATGGCGGCGTCGGCCTCCTTGGTGGCCTGGTCCACCGGCTTGCCCTTGAGGATCGCGGTCAGCATGTCCGGCAGGATCTTCTGCTTCTCGACGGCGCCCCAGCCGGGGGCCAGCGGGGTGAACCAGGCGTCCGGCACGGCGTTGGCCGCGGCGGCGGTGGCCGGCTTGCTCTTCAGCGGGTTCAGCTGGGTCAGGTTGTTCGGCAGGATGTCCTTGTCGGCGAGCGCCTGCTGGGACTTGGTGCTGGTGAACATCCGGACCCAGTCGGCGGCCGGCCCCGCGGTCGGCGACTTGGCGGTGACGGCGAGGGCCGAGCCGCCGATGAAGGTCGGCAGCGGCTTGCCGCCCGGGCCGGGCATGGTGGCCACCTTGACGGCGTCCTTGAGGCTCGGGTCGCCGGTGACCGGCGCGGTGACGCTGGAGGCCTCGTAGCCGTTGCCGTAGAAGGCCGCCGCGTGGCCGCGGGCCATCGACTCGAACTGGTTCTGCTCGTTCACCGCGAGGTCGCCCTTGTTGTACTTGCGCACCAGGTCGACGAAGTGGTTGATGCCCTGCTGGGACTTGGGGTCGCTCAGGGTGCCGTGCCAGTTGCCGGCGCTGTCGAAGCGGGCGATGGCGCCGCCGTACGCGGAGACGTAGCTCATCGCAGCGTACCAGTACGGGCCGGGCAGGTAGAGCGAGGAGTAGGTGCGGTCGGCCTTGTTCTTGTCGGCGACCTTGTCCAGGGCCGCGCGCAGCTCGTCCTCGGTCTTCGGGAACTCGGCGTTGCCGGTGGCCTGCTGGAAGGCGGCCGAGTTGTAGATGGCGACCCGGGCGCCCGCGTAGTAGGGCACGCACCACAGCTTGTCCTGGTAGGTGCAGGTGTTGGCGAGCGCCTTGATCCAGGAGTCGGCGTTGTCGAAGGTGTTCCGCTCGACCGGGGCCAGCGCGCCGGAGAGCACGTACTTCATGGTCTCGGTGTTGCCGAGCTCCACGACGTCCGGGGCGCTGCCGTCGGCGAGCGCCTTGTCCAGCTTGGTGACCTTGTCGGCCCAACCCTGGTAGGCGAGCTTCAGGGTGACGTTGGGGTACTTGGCGGCGAAGTCGTCGTTGACCCGCTGGACGAGGTCCGGCCAGCTCTTCTGGGCGTCGTCCATCAGCCAGACGGTGACGGTGCCGGTCGCGGCCTTCGGGTCCGTCGAGGCGTTCTTGGCGTCACTCGACGCGGAGCCGCCCGACGAACATGCCGTCAGTCCGACCGCCAGCGCCATGATTCCGGCCGTGGCCATGAGCCGACGCTTCTTCACGCCATCCTCCGAGGGTGTTAGAGCCTGTGCCCGCCGGCAGCGTGGTGGCGCCCGCCGGGACGGTGTCCGGGGTGGGGCGGCGAAGAGCTTAGGGGTGGGCCAATACCACATCCGGTGAAATTGAAATTCGAACCGGATGCACTGGAGCCTGGCCTAGACCACTGACGGTGTCAACGCCAAATGGCCTGGCAGCCAAGGCTGTTGCAGACCTGTTGTACCGCGTGGCGATCAGTTGCCCCACCGTCACCCTAAGTAGAACTTAAGGGTGCCTTAAGGAGGATTTGAGGGAACACCGTCAGGTCACAACCCTGCAGGTCAGGGAGCGGAAACGACAGCGGGCCCGCCATGCGACATGCGCATGACGGGCCCGCTGGGCAGATGCCTCCCGGCACCCTGTGTCACGGCCCGGCAGAGGGGTCCCCCCGGCCGGGGATCGGGGCTCCTCAGCCGACTGCCCCCGGCTGCCCGGTGAGCACCTCCACGGCCGCCAGGCCGCAGACCCGGGCGGCACCGTGGGTGGCGATGTGCAGCGCACCGACCGGTCCGGACTGCGGCAGGCCCATCTCGACCACCGCGGCGTCCGGCCGGGCCGCCACCAGGCGGGCCAGCGCGGCCGACATCCACTCGTGCCGGTGGGCGTCCCGGACCACCAGCACCAGGCGGCGGCCCTCGGCGCCGGCCAGCACCTCGGCCACCACCGCGTCCAGCTCCGCCGGCGCGGCGACCTCCGGGCCGACCTCACGGGTCCGGGTGCCGGGGAAGCGGTCGGCCAGCATGCCCGCCACGCCCCACGGGGTGACGTCGCCGACCGCGATGTTCGGCTCCGCCGAGAACGAGGCCACGAAGGGGCGCTCGGTCACCGGCAGGACCTCCCGGCCCGGTGCGCGGACCACCCGCAGCGCCCGGCGGGCCGCCCGCAGGCCGACCGCCAGGTCCGCGTCCGGCCGCTCGGCCTGGCCCGCGATCCGGCCCCAGCTGCCGAGCGCCCGCACCCGGGCGGCCGCGTCCGCGAGCCGCTCCTCGGCGAGCTTGCCGGACTGCACGCCCGCCACGATGGCGTCACGCAGCATCAGCACGGTGTCCTCGTCGGCGAGACCGCCGCCCACGCAGATCGCGTCCGCGCCGGCCGCCAGGGCCAGCACGGTGCCCTCGCCCATCCCGAAGGTGTCGGCGATGGCGCCCATCTCGATCGCGTCGCTGACGATCAGGCCCTGGTAGCCCAGGCCGCCGTCCTCCGGGGCCGCGCGCAGCAGGTCGCGCAGCACGGCCGGGCTGAGCGTCGCCGGCAGCTTCGGGTCGAGCGCGGGGATCATGATGTGGGCCGTCATCACGGCCTTGGTCCCGGCGGCGATGGCGGCCTGGAACGGGATCAGGTCGCGGGCGCGCAGCACGTCCAGGTCGACGTCGATGACCGGCAGGCCGTGGTGCGAGTCGACGGCGGTGTCACCGTGCCCCGGGAAGTGCTTGGAGCAGGCCGCGACACCGGCCGACTGCAGGCCCTCCACCCAGGCGGCGGTGTGCCGGGCGCACAGCTCCGGGTCGGCACCGAACGAGCGGACGCCGATCACCGGGTTGCGCGGGTTGGAGTTGACGTCGGCGGTGGGCGCCCAGTTGTAGTTGACGCCGGCCGCGGCCAGGGCCCGGCCCAGCTCGCGGGCGACGTCCCGGGTCAGCGCCGGGTCGTCGATCGCGCCGAGCGCCAGGTTGCCCGGCCAGGACGAACCGGAGCCCGCCTCCAGCCGCGTGACGTCCCCGGACTCCTCGTCGATGGCGATCAGCAGGTCGGGGTTCTCGGCCCGCAGCGCGCCGGTGAGGGCGGCGAGCTGGTCGAGGTCGGCCACGTTGCGGTCGAACAGCGCGACCGAGCCCAGGCCGGCCGCCAGGTGGCGGCGCAGCCACTCCGGCGGCTCGGTGCCGACGAAGCCGGGCTGGAGGACGGTCAGTGCGTCGCGGTGCAGCTGGTCGGAGGCCGGGAGGGTGGGAACGAGGATGCTCATGGCGGGATCAGCCCTTCACGGCGCCGTCGGTGAGGCCACCGACCGCCTTGCGCTGCAGGAAGACGAACAGGATCAGCACCGGCAGGGCGAACAGCGTCGAGGCGGCCATGGTGGCGCCCCAGTCGGTGCCGAAGTTGGTCTGGAAGGAGGACAGCCACACCGGCAGGGTCTGGCCCTCGGTCTTGTTGATGATCAGGACGAGGGGGAACTCGTTCCAGGCCGTGATGAAGCCGAACAGCGAGGTCGACATCAGGCCCGGCGCCAGCAGCGGGAAGATCACCTTGATGAACGCCTGGGTGCGGGTGCAGCCGTCCACCATCGCCGACTCCTCCAGCTCCTTCGGCACCGCGGCGATGAAGCCGCGGAGCGTGAAGATGGTGAAGGGCAGCACCATCATCATGTAGAAGGCGGTGAGCGGGACGAGGCTGTTCAGCATGTCGTTGTCGCGGGAGATCAGGTAGACCGCGATGGTCATGACCTCCCAGGGCGCCATCTGGGCCGCCATGACGACCAGCACGAAGGCCTTGCGTCCGCGGAACTTCATCCGGGCGATGGCGAAGGACGCCAGGGTGGCGATCACCAGCGAGAGCACCACCGCGAGGATGGTGACGATGAAGCTGTTGGCCGTGTACGTCCAGAAATTGGGCGCGTTGACGGCGGTCTTGAAGTGGTCGAAGGTCGCTTCCAGCGGCAGGAAGACCGGCGTCTTGCTGATGATGTCCTTCTCCGGCTTGAAGGCCGTGACGATCATCCAGTAGACGGGGAACACGAAGAAGACGAAGAGGACGACGGCGATGACGTTCGGCCAGGTGCGTCCGATGAGCGAGCGCCTCACAGCTCGTCCTCCTGCTTGAGAATGATGCGGAAGTAGTAGGCCATCAGCACGCCCAGCATCAGGATCGTGAGCACCGCGATCGCGGAACCGGTGCCGTAGTGCTGGCGGCCCGAGCCCTCCAGGAACGCGTGGATCGGCAGGGTCCGGGTGAGCCCGTCGGGACCGCCGGCCTTGATCGCGTAGATCTGGGTGAAGGCCTTGAAGATCCAGATGACCTCAAGGAAGGTCGTGGCCAGGAAGAACGGCTTGAGGCTGGGGAACATCACCGCGGTGAAGAGCTTGACCGCTCCGGCACCGTCCATCCGGGCGGCCTCGTAGAGCTCCTTCGGGATGGTGGTCAGCGCCGCGTACATGTTGAACGCCACGAACGGGATCGAGCCCCAGACCAGCAGCAGGAGGATCACGAAGAACGTCGAGTACTGGCTGCCGGTCCAGTTGTAGGTGGCCATCGAGTGCCAGCCCAGGGTGTCCAGCAGCCAGTTGACGACACCGAACCGGGTGTCGAACAGCCAGGTGTAGACGGTGGTCGCAGCGACCACCGGCATGGCCCAGGCCAGCAGCAGGCCGATCGACAGCAGCAGCCGCATCTTCTTGCCGAGCCGGTTGAGCAGCAGGCCTATCAGCGAGCCGCCCACCATGATCAGGAAGACGTTGAGCGCGGTGAAGGCGACGCTCCGGCCGGCGACCGCCCAGAACTGCGGGTCGGTCAGCTGCTCGGTGTAGTTGTCGAAGCCGTTCCACTCGGTCAGATGCTGGACGAGCTGGCGCGCGTTCAGGTTCTGGAACGAGACCAGGATGGTCTTCAGCAGCGGCCAGCCCAGGAGGGCCACGGTCGCCACGGTGGCGGGCAGGAGCAGCAGGTACGGCGCGAACCGGGAGCCGTAGCTCCGGGCGTCCGCCGGTCTGGCGCTCTTCTTCGGGGTGCCCTTGGCGCCGCCGCCGGCGGCGCTCGTCTCGATACTGGCCACAGCAGCCTTCCCTGTTTCCGGGGACTGTGTCTGCACCCGCTCCGAATGCACAGCCATCGTTCTCTCTTCCTGACAAACCTGACCCACGACGGACAGGCGCCGCCCACCGGCCCCCCGCCGGGGGCCGGTGAGCGACGCCGCTCGACTGTTACTGCTTGGCGTTGAGACGCTTGGCGATCTCCTCGTCGGCCTTCTTGGCCGCCGTGGTGTAGTCGCCGGTCAGGGCACCGGTCAGGAAGTCCTTGATCGGGTTCGGCTCGTTCTCGACGGCCGCCCAGTTCGGCGTGGTCGGGGTGATGCCACCGACGACGGCGGCGCTCTTCGCGGCGGTGGCGAAGTCGCCGACGACCTTGTCGTTGAGCGAGTTCTTGTTCGGGATCAGGCCGGAGGCGGCGACCAGGCCCTCGTTCTTGTCGTTCAGCGCGACCTTGAGGAAGTCCTTGGCCATGTCGGAGTTCTTGCTGGCCTGGGCGATGGCCAGGTTCGAGCCACCGAGGAACACGCCGGACGGCTTGTCGGCGGTCTTGCCCGGGAGCGGGAAGAAGCCGATCTTGTCCTTCGGGATCGCCTTCTCGTCCGGGAGCTCCCAGCCGAGACCGATGATCGTGCCGACGTCACCCTTGCCGAAGACGTCCTTCTGCTGCGGCTTGGCCTCGTCCTTGTCCTTGGCGCCCGTGACGGACTTGGCCTGGAGCGCCTTGTAGGCGTCGAAGGCCTTCTGCGCCTCGGGGGACGACAGGCCGCCGACCCACTTGTCGCCCTCCTTCTTCGCCAGCTTGCCGCCCTCGCTGGTGAGCAGACCGAAGTAGACGTACCACTCCTGGCCCGGCATGTAGATCGGGTCGGCGACGCCCGGGGTGGCCTTGAGCTTGTCCAGGGCGGCGTGGAACTCGTCCAGGGTCTTCGGGGTGGCGGTCAGGCCGGCCTTCGCCCAGAGGTCCTTGTTGTAGGCGACGACGCGGTTGGTGACGTACCACGGGGCGGCGTACTGCTTGCCGTCCAGGATCGCGGACTCGCTCTGGTTGGCGGCCCAGTCGGCACCGCCGATGGCGGCCTTGTCCTTGGTGATGTCCAGCAGGCCGCCGGTGGCCGCGTAGCCGGCCGTCTGGGTGTTGCCGACCTCCAGGACGTCGACGGAGCCCTCGGAGAGGGCGGCGGTGACCTTGGGGCCGATGCCGGTCCACTCCTGGATCTGGAACTCGACCTTGGAGCCCGGGTAGGTGGTCTCGAACTCGGTCTTCACCGAGTCCTCCCAGCCCTTGGGGGCCGAGCCGGACATCAGCCACACCTTCAGCGTCTTGCCGCTGTAGTTCTTGGCGGCGGAGGTCGAACCGGTGCCGTTGTCCTTCGACTCGTCCTTCTTGCCGTCCGAGCCACAGGCCGCGAGACCGACGACCATGGCCGCGACGCCGACCGCCGCAATGAGCTGACGCTTCACGCCATCCTCCTGAGGGATGCCTGGGTTACCCCCGTCGGGTGGCTGCGGCGCACCCACACAATGCGGGAGGATTGGTGCCGCGGACCCCAGCGAACGGGTGGGGGGATTCATAGTGACCGGCCTAGTGGTGTAGACCAGATGCCTGGAGCTTGGCCTAGACCAATGGGCCTGTCAACGGCTGTTCGACCGATCAGGACCACCCGTTATCAAGCCGACACCGCACATCGTTCATCGCGTGATGAGGTATTCGTTCCGTAGCCATACATGCAACGATGTGAGTTGTTAATGATGCGGCGGGGCCCCCAAAAGCCCCGCGAGAAGCGGGAGACAGGTCCGATGAGCAGCGACGGGGGCAGCACGGCCCAGGTCAACGACCCCCAGGTGAAGAACCTCCCCGCGCAGGCCGGCGCGGACCCGACCGCACGGGTGCCCAAGTACTACGGCCTCAAGCGGCACCTGCTGCAGCTCACCGAGACCCAGCCCGCCGGCACCCCGGTACCGCCCGAGCGGGCCCTGGCGGCCCAGTTCGACACCTCGCGGACCACCGTCCGGCAGGCCCTCCAGGAGCTGGTCGTCGAGGGGCGGCTGGAGCGCATCCAGGGCAAGGGCACCTTCGTGGCCAAGCCCAAGGTCGCCCAGGCCCTCCAGCTCACCTCCTACACGGAGGACATGCGCGCCCAGGGCCTGGAGCCCACCTCCCGGCTGATCGAGATCGGCTACATCACCGCCGACGACCGGCTGGCCCCGCTGCTGGACATCAAGCCCGGCGGCCGGGTGCTGCGGATCGAGCGCCTCCGGCTGGCCAACGGCGACCCGATGGCCATCGAGGTCGCCCACCTCTCCGCCAAGCGCTTCCCCGCGCTGCGGCGCAACCTGGCCAAGCACAACTCGCTGTACACGGCCCTGCGCGAGGTGTACGGCGTCACCGTGGCCGAGGCCGAGGAGACCATCGAGACCACGCTCGCCGACCCGCGCGAGGCCGGGCTGCTCGGCTCCGACCTCGGCCTGCCGATGCTCCAGCTCTCCCGGCACTCCTTCGACGCCGAGGGCGACCCGGTGGAGTGGGTCCGCTCGATCTACCGCGGCGACCGCTACAAGTTCATCACCCGCCTGAAGCGGCCGGGGCAGCCCGAGTAGCCGCACCCCTCCCCCGTGCTTCCAGGCACCGGCGTGCACTCCCCGCACACGCCGGTGCCCGTTCCGTTTCCCGGCGCGCGGGGCGCCCGACCGGCGCGCGCACCTCCCGGCGGGCGCGCGCGTCGTCCGGATGGCGGGAAGTTGTGGTGAATCCGGTGACACGGATCACTCGATGCTCTAGATTCCGCATCCGTACTGACTGTCGATCACCAGTGGTGCTGCTCGGCGGACTCGCGGGGGGTGTGCGGCCCCTCAGGGTTGCGGCGCCGACGAGGTGAAACCCTCCGAAGCGGAGCCGAACCATGTCGTCAGACCTCGATACCGACCAACCTGTCATGCCCGAGCCAGACGGTCCCGCGGCCGCCCCGGCGGTCACCCCGGAACGGGTCCTCGCCGGACTCGCCCTGCTGGTGCCGATCGTCGCGATGCTCTGGGTGGGCTCGTACGACAAGCTCGACCCCGAGGCCGGCGGGGTGCCCTTCTTCTACTGGTACCAGCTGCTCTGGGTGCCGGTCTCGGCCGTCTTCACGGTCGCGGCGTACCTGCTGATCAACCGGGACGAGAAGGCCCGCCGGGCCGTCCGGAAGGCGGGTGGCGCCCGATGAACGGGGTCAACGTTCCCGCGCTGGCGGTCTTCGTCCTCTTCTTCGCGCTGGTCACCGTGATGGGCTTCCTCGCCTCCCGGTGGCGCCGCGCCGACGACGCGCAGCACCTCGACGAGTGGGGCCTCGGCGGGCGCAGCTTCGGGACCTGGATCACCTGGTTCCTGCTCGGCGGCGACCTCTACACCGCGTACACCTTCGTCGCCGTCCCGGCGGCCGTGTACGCGACCGGCGCGGCCGGCTTCTTCGCGGTGCCGTACACGATCATCGCCTACCCGCTGGTCTTCCTCTTCCTGCCCCGGCTCTGGTCGGTCTCCCGGGTCCACGGGTATGTCACCCCGGCGGACTTCGTGCGCGGGCGGTACGGCTCCAAGCCGCTCTCCCTGGTGGTCGCGCTCACCGGGATCCTGGCCACCATGCCGTACATCGCGCTCCAGCTGGTCGGCATCCAGGCGGTGCTGGACGTGCTGGGCGTCGGCGGCGGCGAGAACGCCAACTGGTTCGTCAAGGACCTGCCGCTGTTCATCGCCTTCGGCGTGCTGGCCGCGTACACCTACTCCTCCGGGCTGCGGGCGCCGGCCCTGATCGCCTTCGTCAAGGACACCCTGATCTACATCGTGATCATCGTCGCGGTGATCTACATCCCGATCCGGCTGGGCGGCTACGGGCACATCTTCGACGCCGTGGGCGAGAAGTTCAGCGCCCCCAAGGCCGCCGGCTCGCTCACCGTGCCGGAGAACAAGCAGTGGACGTACGCCACGCTGGCGCTCGGCTCGGCGATGGCGCTGTTCATGTACCCGCACTCGGTGACCGGCGTGCTGGCCTCCAAGTCCCGCAACACGGTCCGCCGGAACATGGCGATCATGCCCGCCTACTCGCTGATGCTGGGGCTGCTCGCGCTGCTCGGGTTCATGGCGGTCGCGGCCGGGGTCGGCAAGGGCGACAAGAAGTTCAACACCCAGCTGTCGGTGCCGCAGCTGTTCGAGGACATGTTCCCGGACTGGTTCACCGGGGTCGCCTTCGCGGCGATCGGGATCGGCGCGCTCGTCCCCGCCGCCATCATGTCGATCGCGGCGGCCAACCTCTTCACCCGCAACGTCTACAAGGAGTACCTGAAGCCCGCCGCCACCCCCGCCGACGAGACCCGGGTGGCCAAGTTCGTCTCGCTGCTGGTCAAGGTCGGCGCCCTGGTCTTCGTGCTCGGCATGGACAAGCAGGCCGCGATCAACCTGCAGCTGCTCGGCGGCCTCTGGATCCTGCAGACCTTCATCGCCATCGTCGGCGGCCTGTTCACCCGCTGGTTCCACCACTGGGCGCTGCTGGCCGGCTGGGCGGCCGGCATGGTCTACGGCACCTGGAAGGCCTACACGATCGCCAGCCCGGCCACCAAGCACTTCGGCGGGAACTCGGCGCCGATCCCCGTCATCGGGGAGATCGGCTACATCGGGCTCACCGCCTTCGTGCTCAACCTGCTGGTCGCGGTGGTGCTCACGCTGGTGCTGCGGGCCACCAGGGCGCCGGAGAGCCCGGACGAGACCCGCCCGGGCGACTACAGCGCCGAGGGCCGCGACGACGAGCCGAAGAACGCGCCGGAGCCCGTGGCGGCGCACTGATACGCCCCACGCGCGCCCTGTGATCGCGCCGTCTCCTCCGTCAACACTGGAGGGGCGGCGCGATCATATGTATGAACAGCCGCACCGGCAGGGCACCAACAGGGCAGCAACCAGACCGGACCGGACCGGCCGGCAACTGATCGACCCACGGGGAGCAGCGGCGATGGCAGAACTCGGCACCACGCTCAACGGTCACCACCCCTCCACCCAGACGCCCGACGCGACGGCCACCCGGCTGCCGTCCGTCCTGATCGCCACCCGCCACGGCGAGTCCACTGCCAACGTCGAGTTCCAGCTCGCCGAGGCCGCCGGCGCGCTCAGCGTGCCGATCAGCTGCCGGGACGCGGACATCCCGCTCTCCCTGCACGGTCAGCAGCAGGCCCACGCCCTCGGCCGCTGGTGGGCCGGCCTGCCCGGCGCCGACCGCCCGCGCAGCGTCTGGTGCTCGCCGTACGTGCGCACCGCCGAGACCGCCCGGATCGCGATCGCCCAGGCCGCCGGGCTCGGCGCCGTCCCGGTCTCGCTCGCCGTCCGCTACGACGAGCGGCTGCGCGACCGCGAACTCGGCGTCCTGGAGATGCTGCCCAAGGCCGCCATCGAGGCCAAGCACCCCGAGGAGGCGGCCCGGCGGCGCAAGATGGGCGAGCTGTACTACCGGCCGCCCGGCGGCGAGTCCTGGGCGGACGTGGCGCTGCGGGTGCGCAGCGTGCTGCGCGACGTCTGTGCCGAGGAGGCCGGCCGGCCCGTCCTGCTCGTGGCCCACGACTGCACCGTGCTGATGCTGCGGTACGCGCTGGACCGGCTCACCGAGGCGCAGCTGACGGCGCTGGAGCCGGTGCGGAACTGCTCCACCAGCGTCTGGCGGGCGGAGGACGGCCGGCTGCGGCCCGCGCACTGGAACGACACCGGGCACCTGGCCGACGGGGGGTGACCCGGGGCGGTCCTGGCGGCCCCGTGCCGGGGCGGCCAGGGCCGCGCGCCGGGGCCGCCGGGACCGCCGACGGCCTGGACGGCGGGCCGCTCAGACGGCGGCGGCCTCGGGCTCGGCGAAGCAGCGGCGGTACGCCAGCGGGGTGGTGCCGAGCCGGCGGCCGAAGTGGTGCCGCAGGGTGGCCGCGTTGCCGAAGCCGCAGCGGGCGGCGATCGCGTCCACCGGCTCGGCGGTCGACTCCAGCAACCGCTGGGCGAGCAGCAGCCGCTGGCCGGTCAGCCAGCGGTGCGGGGTGGTGCCGGTCTCCTGCTGGAAGCGGCGGGCGAAGGTGCGCGGCGACATGTGCACCCGGGCGGCCAGCTGCTCGACGGTCGACTCCCGGTCCAGGTGGTGGCGCATCCAGTCGAGCAGCGGGGCCAGCGAGTCCCCGTCGTGCTCCGGCAGCGGCCGGTTCACGAACTGCGCCTGGCCGCCCTCCCGGTGCGGGGCCACCACCATCCGGCGGGCGATCCCGCGGGCCACCTCGGCGCCCTGCAGCCGGCGCACCAGGTGCAGGCAGGCGTCGATGCCGGCCGCCGTCCCGGCGGAGGTGATCACCGGGTCGTCGTCCACGTACAGGACGTCCGGCTCGACCGTGGTCAGCGGGAAGCGCTCGGCCAGCTCCGCCGCGTGCCGCCAGTGCGTGGTGGAGCGGCGGCCGTCCAGCAGGCCGGCGGCGCCGAGCACGAAGGCGCCGCTGCAGATGGAGAGCACCCGGGCGCCGCCCTCGACGGCCGCCCGGACCGCGTCCACCAGGGGCGCCGGGTACTCCTCGCGGACGCCGGTCGCGGTGACCACCACCAGGTCCGCCCCGGCGAGCCGCTCGGGGCCGTGCGGGACGTCGACGGAGAAGCCGGCGTGCGTGCGGTGCAGGCCCGGGCGGGCGCCGGCGATCGCGAACTCGTACCGGGGCAGGCCGTCCTCGCTGCGGTCCAGTCCGAAGACCTCGCAGGCGACACCGAGCTCGAAGGGGTGGAGTTCTTCGAGGACCACCGCGACCACGTTGTTGAGCATGCCCCCAGGATAGGCCGACCACTGGCAGTTTTTCGATGCATTAAGGCATTCCTGCCACTCGTGGGCGTTCGGCGGCGGGAGCAGAGTGAAGCCATGGATTCCGACACGATCGCCAGCGCACTGGCCCTGGTCGGGGCCGTCGGCGGATTCGGCCTGCTCGGCGCCCTCATCGGACGCGAGGTGGCACAGCAGGACGCCACCGGACGCGACAACTGGCACCGGCAGGGCGGCTACCCCGTCGACCCCGCCCTGCCGGACCGGCTCTACGGCACCATGCCCGCCGCCTCCCTCCGTCCCTCCGCCGACCCCGCCACCGCCCCCTCCCCCACCGCCTCCCGCGCCACCGCCGCCGCACCGGCGCGGACCACCGGTCCGTCCACGGCCGACCCGGCGGCCCGCCCCGACGACGGGTCCGGCACACTGACCGGATGGACATCGCCATCCGCCCGGCCCGCGCCGAGGAGCTTGAGGACGCCGGCCGCATCACCGTCGAGGCCTTCGTCGGCGACGGCCACACCTCGCCCGAGAGCGACTACGTCCACCTCCTGCGCGACGCCGCCCGCCGGGCCCGGGAGGCCGAACTCCTCGTCGCGGTCGACGCGGCCGAAGGACGGGTCCTCGGCTGCGTGACCTTCGCGGTCGGCGGCACCGGGTGGGCCGACATCGCCACCCCCGAGGAGGGCGAGATCCGGATGCTCGCCACCTCGGCGGCCGCCCGCGGGCGGGGCGTCGGCGAGGCCCTGGTCCGCGCCGCGCTCGCCCGCAGCCGCGAGCTCGGCCTGGCCGGGATGGCGTTCTCCACCCGCCCGGAGATGACCGCCGCCCACCGCATCTACCAGCGGGTCGGCTTCCGCCGCTCGCCCGACCGCGACTGGTCGCCGTACCCGGGCGTCGACCTGATGGTGTACAGCCTGGCGTTCTGACCGGCCGGCCGCCGGCGAGGCCGACCGGTCAGCCCTTGCCGGGCTTGCCGACCTTGCGCTCCAGCAGCACCACCCGCAGGTGCGGCACGGTCTCGGTGCGCACCGGGCGGAACGCGTTCAGCTCCTTGGCCACCTTGTCCGGGAGCGCGCCGAACGGCCGACGGTCGCCGCCCGCCACCAGCAGCCAGACGCGCTGCGTGCCGGCCAGGCAGCGGGCGGGTTCCTCGCACTCCAGCGCGCCGAAGCTGCCGGCGCGTTCCGGGGACACCCGCAGCAGGCTGTCCGCGGGCGCCGGGCGGCCGCGCAGCTCGTAGGCCAGGGCCCGGCGCATCGAGCTGCCCGGCTCGTAGACCACGCCGTCCCCCGGGCGCAGCCCCGCAGCGATCAGCCGGGCGGCGGCCCGGGCATCCGCCTCACCGGGCAGGTCGTCCCGTACCGACGCCTGGGCGGGCCAGGCGAGGGCGGCGGCCAGCGCGACCGCCGCGACCAGCGGGGCCGGTCCGACCACCCATCGCGGCGGGGTCCGCGAGGCGGTGAACCGGGCGACCAGGCCCGGCAGCCGGCCGACCGCCCCGGCGCCCAGCAGGGTCCAGGCGGGCACCGTGAAGAGCAGGTAGCGGGCCAGGAACAGGTGCAGCCAGTGCGCGGTCACCAGGGTCAGCAGCACCGGAGCCAGCGCCCAGCAGATCAGCAGACCGGCCTGCTGGCGCAGCACCAGCAGGCCGACCGCGCCCAGCACGCCCAGGGCCAGCAGGGTCCAGCCGAGCGCGTCGGACCCGGCGAGGTCCGGGACGAGCGCGCCCAGATCGTCCCAGTCGCGCTCGTTCCAGGCGATCTGGCCGCTCTGCCCGGCGCCGAGCAGCAGCAGCGGGCTCAGCAGCAGCACCGCCCCGGCCGAGGCGAGCGCCCACCGGCCGAACAGCACCCAGCCGGTCCCGCCGTCGTCCGGCGCCGTCCGAACGCGCCGGAACTCGCGGGCGACCAGCAGCAGATGGGCGGGCAGCACCATCAGCGTCACCACGTGGGTCAGCCCCATGGCGACCACGGTCAGCCCGTAGCCGACCCAGGCGGTCACGACGGCGCGCGGCGCGGGCGGCACCGCCGCCGGCGGGTCCTGGACGAGCCGGACGAGCAGCAGGGTGCTGCCGACGGCCGAGAGCACGGCGAAGGCGTACGGCCGGGCGTCCTGGCCGTACCAGGTGATCGCCGGGCAGACGGCGAACAGCAGGCCGCCGAGCAGCCCGGCCCACGGCGAGAGCAGCCGACGGCCGAGCAGGGCCACGCAGCCGGCGGCGGCGGCCATGGCGAACGCCGAGGGCAGCCGCAGCGCGGTCTCGGAGTCCCCTGCCACCGTGACCCAGAGGTTCAGCAGCAGGTAGTAGGGGGCCAGCACCAGGTCCATGTTCCCGAGAAGGGAGGCGAGGTCGGACCAGGACAGGGTGGTCGCCCACCAGGAGGCGTGCTCGTCGCGCCAGAGCTGGCGGTCGCCGATGCCGTAGAGGCAGAGCAGCAGGGTGAGCAGCACCGGCGGCAGGACGAGACCCGCGGTGGCGCGCCACCGCGGGGCGCGCTCGTCGGCGTCCGGCGCGGCGGCGGGCGGCGGCACCGGGTGCGGCGGCGGTGCCGCCGGCGCGGGCGGTACGGCGGGCGCGGGCGGTACGGCGGGCGCGGGCGGTACGGCCGGAACGGGCGGGAACGGGGGCTTCGGCGGGTGGCCCGGTTCCGGCGGCACGTTCGCCGACGCGGGGGTCGCCTCTATCGGGGTGGTCATCGCTACTGTCTGACCCAGATCCGGTAGTACCCGGTTCCACCGACGTGTGTGAAGGGAATGCGTCCGAGGAGTCGGTAGTGCGGACTCTCCGTGATCGCCTCCGCCACCACCCGGTCGGTGTCCGGGGTGGCGACGCCGTCCAGCACCACGAGGTCGAACCAGCCGTCGGCGATCGCCGTCCGGTAGCCGTCGTCGCCGGTGTGCAGCGTGCCCGCCTTGTCGACGTACCCGATGCCGTAGGTGGACGTCCACTGGCTCTGCAGGGTCAGATCGCGGGTGTAGTAGACCGGGACGTTGTCGGCCGAGGCCAGGTACCGGCCGGTGGGGCTCACGTGCTGGCGCACCACCTCGGTCATCCGGGTGGAGTCGGGCCAGGTGTCGAACCGCCAGGTCGACTGGCTCAGCCCGAGGGCGAGCGCCACCACCCAGAGCAGGATCCCCAGCTGCGGGTGCCGGAAGTGCGGACCGACCAGGCGGGCCAGGCCGATGCCGGCCATCGGCGCGGCGAACAGCAGGCCGAAGCCGAGGTGCTTGTACAGCGCCACCGAGGTGTTGAGGTGCATCTGGTAGGCCGGGGCGAGCAGCGCCGTCCCGGTCAGCAGCAGGCCGAGGAGGATCCGGCGGCGGCGGCCGGGCCCGGTCATCGTGCGCACCAGCGGCGACTCGTTCATCCGGCCGCGCAGCGCGTACGCGATCGCGCCGCCGACCGCGGTGACGAACATCAGGCCGCCGAACTCCACGCACTGGCGGGCCAGCTCGGTCCAGGGCTCGGTGCCGTGGGCGCGCTGGGTGGTGGTGGCCCGGACGCCCTTGAGGACGTCGGTGAAGGTCATCCCCAGCCAGAGCAGGCCGCCCGCGCCGCCCGCGAGCAGGACGCCGCGCAGCAGCGGCTGGCGGTTGCGGTTGCGCCGCCCGGTCAGCACGGCCAGCAGCACCAGGCTGGGGAGGTAGAGCGCCGAGGCGTACTTCAGTCCGACCGCGAGCACCATGACCGGCGCGGCGGCGAGGACGGCGGCCGCGGGGGCCCGGTCGGTGCGCACCACGACCCAGACCGCCAGGGCGAGCAGCAGCACCGCCGGGGCGTCGTAGGTGGCGAAGAAGCCGAGCACCACGGTCGACTGGGTCACCGCGAACATCGCCGCGGCGCCGAGCGCGACCCGCTCGTTGAACAGCCGCCGGGTCGAGCCGTAGAGCAGCGAGGTCGTGCCCAGCATGCAGAACAGGCTGAACAGGCGGACCCCGAGCATGCCGAAGTGGTTCTCCAGCACCGCGGCCGCGATCGGGTACAGCGTCGGCGCGCCGGAGAAGTAGGTGTTGTAGTCCTTCGGGACGGGGGTGTCGTAGAGCCAGTGCGAGAGCTGCGCGTGCCCCGCGTACATGTAGAGCGCCTCGTCCTGGAACGCGGTGTTCGACAGGCGCACGGACATCGCGGTCTGGATCAGCAGGATGACCAGCAGCAGCGCGCGGCTGATCCACGAGCGGCGGCGGCCGGAGTCGAGCCTCCAGCTGGCCTCGGGCACCGACGGCAGGGTGTAGCCGGGCCCGTCGGGCGGGCCGGCGTCGGCGTCGGTGTCCTCGGCGTCCGGATCGGGGTACGGCTCGTCGTCGCTCCGGTCGTCGTCGCTCCGGTCCTCCCCGGTGGACCGGTCGCCTTCCCCCGACCGCTCCCCCCGGTGCCGGGAGGGCGGCGACGGATGGCGGCTCTCGAACCACGAGCCACCGGTGTCGGGCACCCGGTTCGGCGCCTCGGCGGCGGACGCCTCACCGGGCGACGGGTCGTCGGCGGGCCGGTCGTCGACGGGCCTGTCGTCGGCGGGCCGGTCGTCGGCGGGCCGGTCGTCGGCGGGACGCAGACCGACCGACCCGGCGCCCTCGGGGGCGGCGGCCGCGCCCTGTGGACGCGGGCCGGGGATCCGGCGGCGGCTGCGGGGCGTGGGGGAGGGCGTCATCAGGGGCTCTTCACGTCGAAGCTGTAGCGGCCGTCGGACACCGCCTGCTTGAACGCGCTCTGGGACTGCGGATCACCCTCGATCCGCCAGTCGACCTCCTTGTTGAGGTTGAACCAGATGAAGCCCAGGCAGTCGGGACGCTTGATCACGTTCGCGGCGAGGTTGTAGATGTCGGACACCTTGCGGGCACCCGGTTCGGAGCCCGTCTCGGCGATGATCCACGGCTTGTTGGTGAAGGTGCGGATCTGCGTGAGGGTGGGCGTGTAGAGGGTGTCGAAGGTGCCGGCTTCCAGATGCGTGTAGTAGGCGACGATGCCCACCCAGTCGACGTAGGTGTCGCCGGGGTAGTAGGGCTTGAGCGCGACCGCCGGCACCGGGTTGATGCTGTTCGGGCTCCAGACCCAGATCACCTGGCCGACTCCGAGCTGGGTGAACACGTCGTGCAGGTGCCGGTAGGCGGCGACGAAGTCGGCCGCCGTGGTGGTCTTGGTGCCCCAGTCGTACCAGGTGCCGTTGAACTCGTGGGCGAAGCTGATCGCGACCGGCACGTTGGTGTTGCGGACGGCCGCCGCGTAGCGCTTGACGTAGTCGTCGTACTTGCCCGCGGCGATGTCCGCCAGCGGCGTCTTGTAGGGCTCCCAGGCGATGAACGGCAGCGCGCCGCCCTGCCACGCGTTGGTCACGCCCTTGACGTCGTACTCGTCGCCCCAGCCCGAGTAGTACTCGACGATGTTCGGCCGCTTGCCGATCCGCCCGGCGAACTCGTCCACGCCGGCCATCGACTGCGGGGCCCCGTCGACGGCGACACCCAGGTACTTCTTGGCCGGCTTGAGCAGCGGCCGGACGTCGTACGGCAGCGCGGTGGCGGGCGTCGACGGAGCGGCCACGGCGGTCGGGGCGGCGCCGGTCGTACCCCCCGGGGAGGGCGCGGCGGCGACGGCCGCCGCCGCGGGGCCGAGCGGCTTCTCCCCGAGCAGGTCGCAGGCCGCCAGCGGGAGTACCAGCAGGGCCGCCACGAGGGCGCGGGCCAGGGCGGCACGCGCCCGGCGGCCGTCACGGGCGGTGCGGGTGGGGAGGGTCATGCCGGGGCGTCCTGGGATCGGGGCTGGATGAGGATGCGGCCGACCGTCACCGCGTAGAACAGGCCTGAGGAGAGCACCAGGGCGAAGTCCAGCGGGTTCAGCGTGAACATCCGGTAGACCGCGGCGACCACCCAGACCAGCGCGGAGCCGCCGCCCCAGACGATGACGCCGGCCCAGAACCGCCGCTGCCGGTTCTTGGCCTTGCTGGAACCGGTCGGCTGCCAGCCCCGCTGGCGGCCCCGAACCAGGTCCCAGACCGCGAAGAAGTGCGCCCAGCCGTACATCATCCGGCCGGCCCAGGCCTCCAGCCGGTACGGCGCCCGGTGCCAGAGCGGGAAGATCAGGGTGGCGTACACCAGGCTGGGGATGACCAGCACCAGGTGCTCGACCTTCAGCAGGTCCGGCCGCCAGAGCAGCAGCATGATCGGCAGCATCGGCAGCGCGAAGGTCAGCAGCGCGGTGTGGATGTAGTAGAGGAACCCGGAGACGTAGCAGAGCCGCGTGGTGAAGTCGAGGTCGGTGTTCCAGAACTTGCGGCTCGTCATCAGCGACATCGACCCCATGCACCAGCGGTACTGCTGGTTCTGGAACGCCCCGGCGTTGTCCGGGCAGACGCCGGTGGACAGGGCCACGGGAATGTACTGCAGGTCCCAGCCGAGGGCCCGCAGGTCGAAGCCGGTGTGCACGTCCTCGGAGTGGGCGATCAGCGTGGTGCCGCCGTTCTCCACCAGCGCGGCCCGCCGGTAGACCGCGCAGCTGCCGACGCAGATCGCGCCGTCGTTGCGCTGCCGGGCGACCTGGACCGAGCGGTAGAAGAGCTCCTGGATGGCGCCGGCGCCGCGCTCGATCCAGTTCTGCGAGTCCAGCACCCGGAAGAACTGCGGCGACTGGACGATGCCCAGCTTCGGGTTGCGCTGCAGGTACGGCAGCACCTCGTGCAGCAGGTCGTGCCGGGGCGCGAAGTCCGCGTCCAGGATGAGGATGAACTCGCCGTCGGAGCGCCCGAAGCCGTAGTGCAGGTTGCCGGCCTTCTTGAACCAGCCGCGGTTCTCCCGCACGCCGTACCGGAACCCGAAGTCGGCGGCCATCGCCTCGACCTCCGGACTCGCCGCGTCGTCCAGGACGTACGGCATGACCAGGCCCGGGTAGTGCTCCGCCATCTTGCGGACGTACGTCCAGGTGTTGTGCAGCACCTCGATCGGCTCGCCGCAGACCGGCAGGAACACGTCCACCGTCGGGTGGGTGTCAGGGCTCCACTGCCGGACCAGCCGGCGGTGCTCCCTGATGTCGAAGTTGGGCGTGAAGCTGTTCACGCGCAGCGACACCACGTAGTAGACGACCGTGAAGAACAGGAACGGGACGCAGAGCCAGAACCACGACCCGAGCGAGTACAGCTCGGCCTGGCTGACCACCAGGCAGCCGAAACTCACCACCGAACACAGGGTCAACACCCACTGGTGCCGGACGGTGTAGCTGTACTTCTCCTGGGAAGTGGGCGGCGCCGGGAGCAGCATCGCCGGAACAGGCTCCCCCTGTCCGCGTCTGCGGCCCGCCGCTCTGCGCCGTCTGCTGGTCGCATTGACGGCAGCGCTCACCGCGCGGTACCTCCTGCTCGCTGATTCCCCACCAGGGCGGCCGTGGAGAGTGCATCCCTCCCCCCGGCGGCGGTCATCCTATCGGACCGCCCCCGGCCTCCCGACTCAGCCTTCCCCCGGTCCCGCGGTCAGCCGCTGCGACCGCCGCGGCCCAGCAGGACCTCCTTGGCGCGCCCCGCCAGCGGGGCGGCCGCGGCCGCCGCGATCTGGTCGCTCTGGTCCGCGCCCTGCTTCAGCGAGCCCGCCACCGTGAAGTAGCCGAAGCGGCCGATCGACGCGTGCGTCTCGGTGCAGCCCGACTTGTCGGTCACGCAGAACATCGCGACGCCGGTGCCCGACAGACCCTGGATCAGGCCCGCGTGCCGGCCGAGCGCCCGGTCCGCACCGGCCTTGTTGTCGAAGACCGCGATGCCGACCGTGACGGCGCTCTCTCCGTTGACGTACGTCGCGCGGACCAGCGAACGGCAGGTGTCGTCGCCGAGCGCGAGGCCGAGCCCGCCGGTGGTCGCCTTGGAGCAGGGTGCGGTCGACCCGGTCACCTGACGGGTCCACACCTTGCCGTCGATGGTCCGGGTCTGGTCCGGGAACAGCGTCGCGGCGTCGACCGGCAGCTTGTCGGTGGCGGCGTCGGAGATGGCCGCCACCGCCTGCTCGGTGGGAGTGCCCGTGGCGGACGGACCGCCCGCGGTGGACGAGCTCGCGACCGGCTGCGGGTCGTCGCCGCCCTTGTCCCTGCCGTTGATCCACACCCCGGCCCCGACGATCCCGCCGACCAGGACGGCCGCCACCACGACCGCGCCGATCCACAGGCGCTTGCGCCGGCGCGCATCGGTGGCGTGCCGGTCCGCCATCGCGTTCCAGTCCGGCTCGGCGGACGACGGCGCGACCGGCTGCGGCCCACCGCCCTGCGGGGACCACTGGACGAACTGCGTCGGAGCGCCGGCGACCGACTGCGCCTGCGGCGGGAGACCCTGCTGCGGACCCTGCTGCGGACCCGGCTGGTGACCCTGCTGCGGGCCCGGCTGCGGACCCGGCTGCGGGTACGGCACCGAGCCGGACGGCACCTGCGGCAACACCGGCGGCGGTCCCTGCGGCGGCACCCCCGCCCCCGGCTGGACGTACGGCGTCGCAGGCGGCCCGAACCCGCCGGGCGGCGGCACCGGCGGCTGACCGTGCTGGGGCGCCGGCCCCGGTGCCCCAGGCTGCTGACCCTGCTCCGGCGGCACGGCCCGACTGGCCCGATCCCCCGGAGCGCCCGTTCCCTCGCTCATGTGCCGAGATCGTAGGGCATGCACCGGACGAGGGGTCGATCCGGTGACCAATCCGTTTCAGAACACGGCTCCGGGCGGGTGTCCGGACCCCCGCCCCGGTACCAGCCGTCATCGGGCCAACACGCCGCGCTGCACAACATGTGGTGTCGCATCGGGAGAGCACCACTAGATGTATGCTCAATCCTGCTGTCGACGCAGGGGAACCCGGTGCGAGTCCGGGACTGCCCCGCAGCGGTGAGCGGCCGCCCCCGACGGGGCCCGCGAGTCCGAGTACCTGCCGACGGTGTGCGAGCGCCTCCCCGCAGAGGCCCCAGCACGAGCACCACCTTCCGGGCCTCGCGGGCGGGCCGGGGACGACACGCCGCGCGACGCCCAGGGCGCCCGCGCCGTCCTCCCCTGCCCCGAACGGCCCGGTACCCCGATCCACAGCCGCCGATCGCCGCCAGGAGAGAGCGCCTTGACCACCGCTGCCTCAGTCACCCTGCCCGCCCAGGGTTCCAGCTCCGCCCCCACCGCCCCGACGGTCTCCGACCCGGGCGGCGCGCTCCTCCGACTGCTGACCGACCGCAGCGCCGACCTCCCCCAGGTGGACCCCGGCCACGTCGCCGCCGCCGCCCTGCGCGGCCGCCACGCCGGATCGGACTTCGCCGAGCTGCGCGGGCTGGCCGTGGACGCCTCCGCGTCGATGATCGCCGAGGACCCGCAGTACTCGAAGCTGGCGGCCCGGCTGCTCGCGCTGGAGATCGTCGACGAGGCGGCGAGCCAGGGCGTGGTCTCGTTCTCCACCTCGATCACGGTCGGCCACGCCGAGGGCCTGATCGGCGACGCCACCGCGGCCTTCGTCGCCAAGCACACCGACGCGCTGAACGCCCTGATCGACCCGGCCGGCGACGACCGCTTCGAGTACTTCGGCCTGCGCACCGTGCAGTCCCGCTACCTGCTGCGCCACCCGATCACCCGCAAGGTCGTCGAGACCCCGCAGCACTTCCTGCTCCGCGTCGCCTGTGGCCTGGCGGTCGGCGACAACGAGCAGTCGGTGCGCGAGGTGGCCGAGCTGTACCGCCTGATGAGCCGGCTGGAGTACCTGACCTCCTCGCCGACCCTCTTCAACTCCGGCACCCGGCACCCGCAGATGTCCAGCTGCTACCTGCTGGACTCCCCGCTGGACAACCTGGACTCGATCTACTCGCGGTACGCGCAGATCGCCCGGCTCTCCAAGCACGCCGGCGGCATCGGCCTCTCCTACTCGCGGATCCGCTCGCGCGGCTCGCTGATCCGGGGCACCAACGGCAAGTCGAACGGCATCGTCCCGTTCCTGCGCACCCTCGACTCCTCGGTCGCCGCCGTCAACCAGGGCGGCCGCCGCAAGGGCGCGGCCTGCGTCTACCTGGAGACCTGGCACGCGGACATCGAGGAGTTCCTGGAGCTGCGCGACAACACCGGTGAGGAGGCGCGCCGCACCCACAACCTGAACCTGGCGCACTGGATCCCGGACGAGTTCATGCGCCGGGTCAACGCCAACGCCGACTGGTCGCTGTTCTCCCCGGCCGACGTCCCCGAGCTGGTCGACCTGTGGGGCGCCGAGTTCGACGAGGCCTACCTGAAGGCCGAGCTGGCCGGCAAGGCCGTCCGCACCATCCCCGCGCAGACCCTGTACGCCCGGATGATGCGCACCCTGGCGCAGACCGGCAACGGCTGGATGACCTTCAAGGACGCCTCCAACCGCGCCGCCAACCAGACCGCGCTGCCCGGCCGCACCGTCCACTCCTCCAACCTCTGCACCGAGATCCTGGAGGTCACGGACGACTCCGAGACCGCCGTCTGCAACCTCGGCTCGGTCAACCTCGGCGCCCACGTGGCCGCCGGCGCGACCGCCGCCGACCTGCTGAACGCGATGGACTGGGACCGCCTGGACTCCACCGTCCGCACCGCCGTCACCTTCCTCGACCGCGTGGTGGACATCAACTTCTACCCGACCCCCGAGGCCGGGGCCTCCAACTCCCGCTGGCGCCCGGTCGGCCTCGGCGTGATGGGCCTCCAGGACGTCTTCTTCCAGCTCCGCCTGGACTTCGACTCCGCCGAGGCCAAGCGGCTCTCCACGCTGATCGCCGAGCGCATCATGCTCACCGCGTACGAGCGCTCCGCCGACCTGGCCGAGCAGCTCGGCCGCCACGAGGCGTACGCCGAGACCCGCGCCGCCCGCGGCGAGCTGCACATCGACCACTTCTTGGAAGGCAAGCACAGCCCGAGCGCCGCGCCCGAGTGGGCCGACCGCTGGGAGGCGCTGCGCGCCCGCGTCGCCACCACCGGCCTGCGCAACTCGCTGCTGCTGGCGATCGCCCCGACCGCGACGATCGCCTCGATCGCCGGCGTGTACGAGTGCATCGAGCCGCAGGTCTCCAACCTGTTCAAGCGCGAGACCCTCTCCGGCGAGTTCCTCCAGGTCAACCCGTACCTGGTGCGCGAGCTCAAGGAGCTGGGCGTCTGGGACGAGCAGACCCGGGACGCGCTGCGCGACGCCAACGGCTCGGTCCAGGAGCTCGGCTGGCTGCCCGCCGAGGTCCGGTCGCTGTACCGCACCGCCTGGGAGCTGCCGCAGCGCGCGCTGATCGACCTGGCCGCGGCCCGGATGCCGTACATCGACCAGAGCCAGTCGCTGAACCTGTTCATGGCCGCGCCGACCATCGGCAAGCTCAGCTCGATGTACGCGTACGCCTGGAAGGTCGGTCTGAAGACCACCTACTACCTGCGCTCGCGCCCGGCGACCCGGATCGCCCAGGCCGCCTCCGGGACCGCCCGCGCCGCCGCCCCGGTCCCCGTCGGCCCGATCGGCGCCGGCACCCCGACCCTCACCCCGGAGGAGGAGGCCGCGCTGGCCTGCTCCCTGGAGAACCCCGAGTCCTGCGAGGCCTGCCAGTGAGCACCCCCGACCGCGAGAAGATGCTGCTCGACCCTGGCTTCGAGCTGACGCTGCGCCCGATGCGCTACCCGTCGTTCTACGACCGGTACCGCGACGCCATCAAGAACACCTGGACGGTGGAGGAGGTGGACCTGCACTCGGACGTCGCCGACCTGGCGAAGCTGAGTGAGGGCGAGCGGCACATGATCGGCCGGCTGGTCGCGTTCTTCGCGACCGGTGACTCGATCGTCTCCAACAACGTGGTGCTGAGCCTGTACAAGCACATCAACTCCCCGGAGGCGCGGCTGTACCTGAGCCGTCAGCTGTTCGAGGAGGCCGTGCACGTCCAGTTCTACCTGACGCTGCTCGACACCTACCTTCCGGACCCGGAGGACCGCAACGCGGCCTTCGCCGCGGTGGAGAACATCCCCTCCATCCACCAGAAGGCCCAGTTCTGCTTCAAGTACATGAACGCGGTCGACCACATCGACTCGCTGCAGAGCAAGGACGACCGCCGCGCGTTCCTCCTGAACCTGATCTGCTTCGCGGCCTGCGTCGAGGGGCTGTTCTTCTACGGCGCCTTCGCGTACGTGTACTGGTTCCGCTCGCGCGGCCTGCTGCACGGCCTGGCGACGGGGACGAACTGGGTGTTCCGCGACGAGTCCATGCACATGGACTTCGCGATGTCGGTGGTCGACACCGTCCGCGAGGAGGAGCCCGACCTCTTCGACGAGAAGATGGCCCAGCAGGTGACGGAGATGCTGGAGGAGGCCGTCGAGGCCGAGCTCCAGTTCGCCCAGGACCTGTGCGGCGACGGCCTGCCCGGCATGAACACCGCGTCGATGCGCGAGTACCTCCAGGCCGTGGCCGACCAGCGCCTCGCCCGCCTCGGCATGCCGATCCGGTACGGGTCGACGAACCCGTTCGGGTTCATGGAGCTCCAGAACGTCCAGGAGCTGACCAACTTCTTCGAGCGCCGGGTCTCCGCGTACCAGGTCGCCGTCGAGGGCTCGGTCGCCTTCGACGACGACTTCTAAGCGACGAGGAACCGACAGAGGTGCCCCGCACAGCCACAGCCGTGCGGGGCATCACTGTTGAGTCAGTCGGTCGGAAACTCCCCACCCTTGACCCCGGCGAGGAACGGCTGCTCGTCGGTGTCTCCGGGAAGACCGCCCCAGGGGTTCGGGGAGTCGGTGAGACCGAACATCACCAATGCTCCGCAGGCGCCAGCCGTGGCGCCAACTTCCAATGGCACAACCTGCAAGGTGGTGTTCGGAAGCTGAGCAACCTCGGCAAGGTGCTCCGACTGCGCTCGTTGGACACTCCTGCCTCCGACGGGGCACCTGAGCGCCGGCTCCCGGATGATCGCCCGGAATCTGGCCGGGTCCGTCCTGGAGAGGCCTTCCTTCCCTCCATCCGAATCTCAACAAGCTGCTCGATGCGCTCCGGTCGGACGGCAGCCGGATTGGCTTCCAGCACTGCACGGGCGTAGTGCTCGGTCTGCAACAAGCCTGGCACGACCATCGATTGCCACCCGCGAGGCCCACCGGGACTTCATCCGCATCTGCATCGGCCCCGGCAGCGGCGACGGCGTCGCCCGCTGCCTCGCCCGGGGCGGTCTGTCGGGGCGCGGGATCCCACACGAAGCGGGATGAAGATCGCCCACTGGTCCACTTGTCCGGATCGGAGGTATGCGGAAGGCTTTCGACCTGCCGGGCCATGCCACGCAAGGGGCTGCCCGGTCTCAATCTGTGGGCTGGGGGGCCGCGCTGCAACGCGGGGAGGGCGCGGGCCGAGCCCTGCGCCCTCCCCGGGCCACTGCCCGACCGCATCCCGGAAGACCGATGATCGACGCGATTCTCTCCTCAGCTCCCGCTCTCTTCCCCGTCTTCGCCGTGCTCGGCCTGGCCCTCGGCACCGTGGCCTCGTGGCAGGCCCGGCCCCGGCAGTGGCCGGCGGCCGCCGCAGTGCTCTGGGGGCTGTCGCTGGCGGGAGAGGTCGCGGCGACGCTGACGCCGACCGTCACCGGGTCGGCCGGGAAGCCGACCTGTTCGATCGGCAGCGGGGTGTGGGAGACGGCTACCACGCTGCAGGGACTGATGAACATCGCCCTGTACGTGCCGCTCGCCCTCTTCGCCACGCTGGTCCTGCGCCGGCCCCTGACCGTCCTCGCGGCGTGCGCGGTACTCTCCGCCGTGACCGAGGTCTGCCAGACCCTCCTGGGAACCGGCCGCTCCTGCGACGCCGCGGATCTCGTCGACAACGTTCTCGGTGCGCTCATCGGCACGGTTACCGCGGTCCTCTGGTTGTGGCTCCGCCGCCACAAGCCGCCGTTCGGACGCCGGGACGGCCTCCACGGCCTCGCCGCAGCCGGCACCGGCCTCGCCGCCGTCACGGCCGTCGTCTGGCTGTACGTACCGCTCCATCACGATGCGGCGGGCTTCAACGCGCCCCCCGCGGCCGACCAGACCGAGCTGCCCCAACACATCGCCGCCCAGCTCTTCGGCCCCGGCACCGTGTTGCAGACCACCCGCCTGACCAGCACCCCCGAGAAGCCCTCCCAGCCGATCCTCGACGCCACCACCGACCGCGGCCAGTTCCGGATCGAGTGGCCCACCGGGCTCCTTCTCGACAGTGCCTCGGCCGACAGCCGGATCGACCCCGGGCCGCTCACCCGGGACCAGGTCCTCAAGGTCGGCACCGACTTCGCGGCGGCCTGGTTCCCCGACCTCACGCGGGCCGTGACTCCGACCCTGACCTCCACCGACACCGCGGGCGGCGCCTACATGCTCACCTACCGCCGCTACAACGCCGACAACGTCCTGATGCCCATGCGCCTGGACATCACCATCTCCACCTCCGGCCGGGTCATGGCCTCATCCGCACGCCGGACCGCCGACCCCCAGCTGCCGAAACCCACCGTCACCGCCGACACGGCCAAGCAGCGGGCCGTCACCGCCGTGTCGGGATCCCGCGCGGACACCACCTTCCTCCTGGCGAAGGAGATCGACGGACAGTGGCGGCCCTGCTGGGTGGTCAACCTCATCAAGCCCGGCGAGACTCAAAGCTCCGGCACGGTCGAGTTCATCGACGCCGTCACCGGGCAGTCCGTGGCACACCAGGGGTGAGTGCGCCGTCGACAGGCTGCTGATCGTGAGCGGCCTCCTCCCCGCCCCGCCCTGCGGTCTCGCCGGGCGGGGCGGGGAGGAGGGGGTAGGTGCGGGCGTCCGGATGAACTCGGGGGCACGCCTGGCGGAATGTTTCCGTGTGCGATCGGTTCCCGAGTACGGTCCGGCCACGACCGACCGAAAGGGGAAGCACCGTGACCGGGGTCCTGGACTACGAGAGCGCCGACATCGTCCGGCTGATGGACATGGCCGAGGACGACTGGACCGAGCAGGAGCTCAAGGACGCGCTCCAGCGGGCCGCCATGCTGGAACTCTCCACCATCCCGCCCTACGCCACCGCGCTCTGGTCGATCACGGACCGGGACGACGACGAGCCGGTGTTCCACGGCGTCAAGGAGATCGTCTTCGACGAGATGTCCCACTTCGGGCTCGTCTGCAACATGCTCACCAGCATCGGCGGCACCGTGGTCCTCACCGACCCGCTCACCGTCCCCAAGTACCCCGGCGAGCTGCCCGGCGGCGTCAACCCCGGGCTGGAGGTCTTCCTCAGCGGGCTGAGCCGCGAGTCGGCCGCCCTGTTCGCCGAGATCGAGAAGCCCGAGAAGCCGCTCGCCTTCGCCCCCGACGGCAACACCATCGGCGCCTTCTACCAGCGGATCGCCGACGTCTTCCCCAGGTTCGCCGGCCTCATCCAGGACCGCAACCAGGTCACCTTCCCGCTCGCGAGCCACGGCACCGGGAACAACATCGTCCCGATGACAAGCCTCGACGCGATCCTCAAGGCCATCGAGATCATCAAGGCCCAGGGCGAGGGCACCGCGGCCTCCCCCGAGAACCCCTTCCCCGGAGCGCCCGGCGAACTCGCCCACTACTACGTCTTCCTGGAGATCGCCAAGGGCCGCAAGCTCGTCCGCGACCCGAACACGGGGCAGTTCGACTTCAACGGCCCGGAGGTGCCGCTGCCCGCCACCGCCCCGGTCGGCCGGGTCCCCCGCGGCGGCTGGGCCGGGGACCCCGGCAACGCGCCCGACCAGGCCACCGCCGCCCTCCTGCACGAGTTCAACCAGCGCTACAGCGACATGCTGCGCGCCCTCGAACACGCCTGGAGCGTCCCCAGCGGCCAGGGCGGCGGCTCGGTCGCCACGGCGAGGGGTCTGATGGGCGCCATGCGCGAGTCCGCGATCGGGATCAGCGCGGTGAAGCTCCCCGCCGCCCCGCACCTCACCTACGGCCCGGAGTGGCTCTTCGTCGCCGGCTGACGCGGCGGGCCCGCCGGCCCCACCCGTGCGAGCACGTCCGGACCCACCCCGGACACGGCGAAGGGCCGGGGAGCACCGGCTCCCCGACCCTTCGCCGACCCGCCTGCGGCGTCAGCTGTTCGGGACGGTCGCGTAGCGCGGGGTGCCCTCGCCCATCTGCTTCAGCGCGTCCTTGCGGTCCCGCTTCGACAGCTTGTCGATGTACAGGAAGCCGTACAGGTGGTCGGTCTCGTGCTGGAGGCAGCGGGCGAAGAACCCGGTGCCCTCCACCCGGACCGGGTTGCCGTCCTTGTCCTGGCCGGTCACCGCCGCGTAGTCCGGGCGGGGCAGCTCGGCGTACGCGGTCGGCACCGACAGGCAGCCCTCGTTGCCGTCGTCCAGCACCCGCCGGCGGTCGGCCGGGTACTCCTCCAGCACCGGGTTGACCACGTGGCCGACGTGCCGCACGCCGTCGTCGTCCGGGCAGTCGTACACGAAGACCTTCAGGTCGACGCCGATCTGGTTGGCGGCCAGGCCCACGCCCTCCGCCGCGTACATCGACTGGAACATGTCGTCGATCAGGTCGGACAGACCGCCGTCGAAGGCGGTCACGTCCTTCACCTCGCGGTGCAGCACCGGGTTGCCGAAGACGGTGATCGGACGCGCCGTGCCCCGGGAGAGGTCCGGCTCCTCACCGACCACCTTCACCGGCTGGTCCCCGCCCTGCTCGGGCTCGTGGTCGTGGTCGTGCTGGTGGTCGTGCTGCTCCGCCATCGCTGCTTTCCGCTTCCGCTTCCGTCGACTGCCGCGCCCGTGGACTGTCAGGCCCGTACCGGTCAAGGGTAAGCGGCCCGGTCAGCAGACTTCTTCGAGATCCCGATATGCCCGGCTCGCCGGGGCCGCCGCCGCCCAGCGGTCCAGCAGCGTGCGCACCAGACCGGCCGGCGCGGCGATCCCGCACTCGCGCTCGACCAGCCAGGACATCCCGCCCGCGCCCTGGCTCAGGTGGCTCAGGTGGCCCGGGTGCGCGGCGTCCCCGTCGTCATGCGGGTCGTGGTGGGCGGTGTGCCCGTCGTCCGAGGCCATCCGGCTCTCCGAACAGGCACGACAGAGCAGCCGCACCGAGGACGTCCAGTCCTCCGCCGCGTAGCCGGCGTCCGCGACCAGCCGCTCCAGGGCGTCCCGGTCCGCCGCCGTCGCCGCCTGCAGCAGCACGACGTACGTCGGCACCGGGGACGGCGCCCACAGCTCGATCTCGTCGAAGACCGGGAAGGCGACCCCGTCGGTGACCCGCTCGCCGTGCGGCGCCCCGTCGTGCAGCACCACCTCGCCCCAGCGCCGGCCGGAGGAGGGCAGCGGGATCGACAGCACCTCGATCCGGGCCGGGTCCAGCCGCCGGCCCCACACCACCTCGGACTCGCCGTCCGGCGAGAGCCGCACCGGCGTCGTCCCCAGGTCCAGGCTGACCGGCCCGTCCTGGTGCCCGCCCGGGCCCCCGGGCAGCCGCAGCCCGTACGCCTGCCAGGCCCGCCGGGCCAGCGGCCAGTCCTGCAGCGCGGTCGCCGTGATCCCCAGGTTCCACCAGTCCGGGGCGCCCTGCTCGCGGTCCAGCAGCGCCACCGCCCGCAGCCCGGCCGCCCGCGCCTGCTCCCAGTCGCGGCGGAACTTGTGCAGCAGCGCGAGGTTGAACCACGAGTCCGACAGCCACGGCTCCAGGTCGGCCGCCATCACCAGCAGCGCGCCGGCGTCCTCGTAGCGGCCGTCACCGATCAGCGTGAAAGCCCGGTCGGTCGTCTGCCGCCAGGTGGCGGACGGCCGGTGTCGTGCCCGGTGGAAGATCCTCACGTTCGTCCCTGCCGTCGTCGTCCGCTCAAGTCCCGTGTCCGCTCCCGCGTCCCGGGCCCGGTGCCCCGGGTCGGTGTTCCACGCTACGACCGCATCCAACCACGCCCACCGCCGCCCGCGCTTCCCACCGCCGCGGTTGCCCGTCTCCGGCCCCCACCCCCAGCCTGCCCGCCCCGCCCCGCAGGCTCAACCCCGGACGGCGCCGGACCGCCGCGGCCCCGGCTACCCGCGCACCCGCACCAGCGCGTCCACCACCCGGGCGTCGTACACCCTCCCGCGCCCCAGCCGGAGCACCTCCATCACCTCCAGGCGGCCCACCGCCTCGCCCACCCCGCGCCCCCGCGCCGCCGTCAGCAGGTCGTCGTGCGCGTTCGCCACCCGGATGATCCGCGCGGCCAGCGGCACCGGCCGCCCGACGCCGCCCGGCCCGGGCCACGGGTCGGCCAGCCGGGCGACCTGCTCGGCGACCTGCCGGGGCACCCCGGTCCGCCGGATCACCTCACTGCCGAGCCGGGCGATCCGCTGCTGCTCCTCGTCCGGCAGCAGTGCCGTCGCCCCGCCGGGCACCGGCTCGACCAGCGACAGCTGCCCGACGTCGTGCATCAGCGCCGCGTACTCCAGCAGCGCGAGCTCCCGGGTGCCGAGGCCCAGCTCACGGCCGAGCGCGCAGGCGGTGTCGGCGACCCGGCGGGCGTGCCCGGGCGGGGTGTAGCCGGCCACCTCGGTGGCCTTGGCCAGGCTCGCGATGGTCTGCCCGGTGGTGGCCCGGACGGCCGCCGCCCGCCGGAACGACACCTGGGCGAGCAGCAGCGGCGCGCAGAACAGCGGCAGCGCCCAGAGCCCCACCTCACCGGCGGCCAGGCTGACCAGCATGCCGGTGGCGACGATCGCCGACCCGATCCCGAACAGCGAACGCAGCTCGTCCTCCAGCGCCGCCGGGAACCGCAGCCCGGTGCGGGCCCGGCGCAGCAGCGCCGCCAGGGTGGCGTCGCAGAGCGCGGCGAGCGCGGCGACGGCCGTCAGGAACGCGCCGTACGCCGGGCCGTCCGCGGAGTACCGGTCGACCACCCCGCTGTTGTAGAGCGGCTGGAACACCACGGCCGCGAAGGCGGCGCCGAGCAGCCGCCGGGCCGCGCCGTCCCACCGGGCCCGGTCCCCCCAGGGCGGGCGCCGGTGGCCGCGGGCGCCGTGCGGGCCCGGCAGCGCCGCCCGCACCGCGGCGGGCAGCAGGGCGAGCAGCAGCCCCGTCCCGGTCACCGCCACCACCTGGAGCGCCCCGTGCGCGGTCGGCAGCCCGCGCAGCGGCCCGAGCAGCGCGTACGCAAGCGCCCCCGCGGCCCCGATCGGCGCCTGCTCACGGTCCCCCGGAAGGGTGATCCGGACGCACTCGCCGAGCGCGATCAGCGCGGTGAAGGCCAGGGCCACCCCGGGCTCGGCCACCCCGCGGACGGCGACCGCCCCGAACGCAGCGGCCAGCAGCGCGAGCGCCCCGGCGTGCACCACGCGCACCAGGCCCGCGCTCCTCGTCCGCGCGCCCGCCGGCCTGCCCCGGTCGGCCCCCGCGCTCACGACGGCCCGGCCGTCGGCACGGTGCCGCCCTGGGCGGGGACCCCGCGCGGGGCCGCCCGGGCCGGTTCGGGCACGCCGAGCGGGATGTCCGGCACCGCCCGGATGCAGTCGACGGGCGGCGGCAGCACCGGCTGCCAGTCGTGCACGGCCAGCGCGGAGACCAGCGCCCGCACCATCACCGGGTCGAACTGGCTGCCCGAGCAGCGCTCCAGCTCCGCCACCGCCTCGGCGACCGGCCGGCCGCGCCGGTAGGAGCGGGTCGAGGTCATCGAGTCGAAGGCGTCCGCGACCGAGATGATCCTTGCGAACTCCGGGATCTGGCCGCCGGCCAGTCCGCTCGGGTAGCCCCGTCCGTCCATCCGCTCGTGGTGGTGCAGGATCCCGGCGTGCGCCTCGCCCAGGAAGGCGATCCCGCGCACCAGCTCGTACCCGTGCACCGGGTGCACCTCGACGGCCCGCCGCTCGGCGTCGCTGAGGGGACCGTTTCTGCGCAACAGCTCGGTGGCGACGCCCAGCTTGCCGACGTCGTGCAGGACACCCGCGTACCGCAGGGTGCGCAGCCGCTCGGACTCCATGCCGAGCTGGCCGGCGATCAGGACGGCCGCCTTGCCGACCCGTTCGCTGTGCCCCCGGGTGTAGGCGTCCTTGATCTCCACCGCCTGCACCAGCGCCTGGACGGTGGCCTGGTGGGCGTCGCGCTCCCGGTGCCCCTGGGCGAACACCCAGGCGGAGATGGTCAGCGGCAGCAGGGCCAGCAGCGCCGCGAACGCACCGTACGGGCCCTGCCACAGGACGGCGACCATCAGCCCGCCGGCCGCGTGCACCAGCACCGGCAGCCCGACCGCGGCGGCCGGCCCGCGCAGCAGCACGGTCGCCCGGCGGCCCTCCGCCAGCACCAGCATGCCGCCCACCAGAACCCCGTTGACCAGGCAGAACGCGCCGAGGGCGGCGAACCCGGGGAGCAGCGCGGCGGGGAAGCGGGAGCCGAGCAGCAGCTGCGGACCGGCCAGCAGGTGGAAGACCACCGAGGCGGCGAAGGCGGAGAGCGCGAGCTGGGACCCGTTCCAGAGCTGCCGCCGCCGGCAGACCGGTTCGGCGGCGCCGACCAGCGCGGCCGGTGCCGCCACCAGCGCGGCGGCGGCCGGCGGCAGCATCAGCACCCCGGCGAACAGCACCGGGAAGAAGGCGTTGACACTGGGCCGGGCCGGCACCCGGAGCCGCACCGGCGGACGCCGCAGCGCCATCCGGACCAGCCGCAGGCACGGCGTGGGCAGCCCCTGCGCGAGCGACTCCCAGCACCCGTGCAGGAAGGCCAGCAGCCCGACCTTGGGCCAGTCCACCGGAGCACCGAGCCAGTGCGGCGGCTGCGTCGGGCCCGGTACGGGCAGCAGCGGCAGCAGGCAGCAGAGCGCCGCCACCGGGACGGCCACGAGGTAGCGCGCGGCGCCCTCCGGCAGGTCCGCGTCTCCACTGTCGGTAGCGATCTCGACCTCCCCGCCGTCCTGGCCCGCGCGGCGCCCGGCGCGCCGGGCCAACCGGCGGTGAGCGCCCGTCAGGAGGATAGGGCGCTGTTCCGCTGCGGGGACGCATGATCGCGGAATGCCGCAGCTGGCACACCCCCAAGTCACTCGAACGAGTGACGGCGCACACGAGCGGAAAGAGGGCGGCCCCGGGAGCACTCGCTCCCGGGGCCGCCCCGCGCACGCCGTTCGGCGCACAGGTCACTCCTCGCCCGCCGCTACCGGCGGGCCTCCGCTCACTCCGCCTGGGCCCCCGCCTCGACCGGGGCACCGGAACGGGCGGACGGCTCGTCCGCCGCCTCCCCGGAGGACCGGGCCGGTCCCGCCACCTCGGCGTGCACCTCGACCGTGGTCTCGACGGCGACCACCACCGTCTCGCCCGAGCGCTGCCCGGCCCGGATCGAGTCGATCCTGGCCAGCACCTTGCCCCGCAGATCGGCCGGGGTGTCGTCGCAGCCGCAGGAACGCTTGATCAGTGCCTTGATCGCCTGCTCCAGCCCGTACTGCTTCAGGCACGGCGAGCATTCGTCGAAGTGCTCGCGCAGCTTGGCGCAGTCGCCCTCGGCCATCTCGTTGTCGAGGAATTCGTAGAGGTGGTCGAGGACCTCGCCACACTCGGTGTCGTGCGGATCGCCGCAGCTCATGAGCCCGAGCCCTTCGCTTCCTGCCCTGCCCCACTGCCGGCCGGGACCAGCCCGCGCTCACGGGCGTAATCCTCCAGCATGCCGCGCAGCTGACGGCGGCCGCGGTGCAGCCGGGACATCACCGTACCGATGGGAGTACCCATGATGTCCGCGATCTCCTTGTACGCAAAGCCCTCTACGTCCGCGAGATAGACGGCGATACGGAACTCCTCCGGGATGGCCTGGAGGGCGTCCTTGACGTCGCTGTCCGGGAGGTGGTCCAGGGCCTGGGTCTCCGCCGAGCGAAGGCCGGTCGACATGTGCGACTCGGCCCTGGCCAGCTGCCAGTCCTCGATCTCCTCGGCGGCGGTGCGCTGGGGCTCCCGCTGCTTCTTGCGGTACGAGTTGATGAACGTGTTGGTGAGGATGCGGTACAGCCAGGCCTTGAGGTTGGTGCCCTCGCGGAACTGGTGGAACGACGCGTACGCCTTGGCGAACGCCTCCTGGAGCAGGTCCTCCGCGTCCGCCGGGTTGCGGGTCATCCGCAGCGCCGCCGAGTACATCGGATCCAGGTAGCCCAGGGCGTCGCGCTCGAAGCGCTCCCGCCGGGCCTCCTCGCTCTCCTCCGCCGACACCCGGAAGGTGTCCTCGCCGATCGCCTCGGCCAGCTCCTCACCGGTGAGCGCCGCACCCGTGGGCAGGCCCTCCTCCGGGCCCCCGCCCGGCTCGGCCTCGTGCTCGGTCCCGACGACCGGACCCACCTCCTCGGCATGACGGACACGGCCCACGGCGGGCCGCCCCGAAATGGAGGATATCGGGCTGACGGGCTTCTCGCCCGCGGCAATCCACTCCGACCAGGAGGGGGCGAACGCCGCCGCGGCCTCGCGCTCGTCCGGCCGCTCGGGGCACGCGATCGAACCCATCTGCCCTGCCTTCCATCGGGACTCAAGCTGACGAGGGTGTCAACCACTGGAATCACTCCCGCATTCCCGCCCCCCGCCCGCAGTTCGCTCGAACGGGTGAACGGACGGCGACAGCCCGCGCACGGAGCGCCGGAACGCCCCTCAGAGCAGCCGCAGCACCCAGTCGCCCACCGCCGAGACGATCAGCTCCAGCACCTCGCCCTGGCCCACCGGCGCCCGCTTCGGCACCTCGAAACCGTGGTTGCCGTACTCCAGCGCCACCAGCTCGTGCGTCCCCGGCAGCTCCGGGAACTCCGCCGGCCCACCGAACGGGTCCGCCCCGCCCTGCACCACCAGCGTCGGCAGGCCCGACCCCAGCAGCTCCTCCGCCCGGCTCCGCTCCGGCCGGCCCGGCGGGTGCAGCGGGAACGCCAGCGCCACCACCCCGGCCGCCCCGGTCTCCGCACCCGTCCGGCACGCCACCCGGGCCCCGGCGCTGCGCCCGCCCACCACCAGCGGCAACCCGGCGCCGGCCAGCCGCTCGGCCACCGGCGTCCACCCCGCGTCCAGCGTCCTCGGCGCGGGGGCGACCCGCTTCCCGGCCACCCGCCAGGGCTGCTCGACCAGCGCCACCGAGATCCCCCGCGCGGGCAGCGCCCCGGCCAGCGCCACCAGGTCCCGCGCCTCGACCCCGCCGCCGGCGCCGTGCCCCAGCGCCAGCACCGCCCGGGGCACGGCCGCCCGGTGCAGGGTGATCCGGGCGTCCCCGGCGGTGGTGGGGACGAGTTCCCTCGTCACGGCTTCCTGGGTCACGGCGGCTCCGGTGCGGGTGGGTGGGTGAGCTGGCTGGGAACGGGAGGACGGTACGGGAGGACGGGGGGTCAGAAGAGCGTGGTCTCGTACTCGACCTCGGTGTACGGCTCGGTCAGCCCGGGCTCGTCGTTGCGGATGCTGCCGACCGCCGGCGACACCGGGGTGGCCCGCAACGCCCCGGGCGGCGGGGGTATCAGCAGCCGCCGCAGCTCCTCCGGGTCGCTCAGCCCCGGGTCCAGCCACTCGTCGAACGACCCCGGATCGAGGAAGAGCGGCATCCGCTCGTGGATCGGCGCCAGCAGCTCCTCCGCGTCGGTGGTCACGACGGTGAAGGTCACCAGCCAGCCCTCCGGGTGGTCCGACGGCACCGCCCGGTTCCGCCAGAACTCGTACAGCCCGGCCAGTGCCAGCGGCGCCCTGTCCACCCGGGAGACGAAGAAGGGCTTCTTCCTCGCCTTGCCCCGCTCGCCCGGCAGCGTCTGCCACTCGTAGTAGCCGTCCACCGGCAGGATGCACCGCCGGGACGTGAAGGCCTGCCGGTACGAGGGCTTCTCGTGCACCGTGTCCGACCGGGCGTTGATCATCTTCACCGCCGTCTCCGGCGACTTCGCCCACTGCGGCACCAGCCCCCAGCGCAGCACCCGCAGCTGCCGCACCGGAGCCCGCTCCCCCTTCGGCACCCGCTCCAGCACCACGAAGGCGCTCTGCGTGGGTGCGACGTTCCAGCTCGGGGCCAGCGTCTCCGCCGGATCCCACTGCCGGACGCCGAACAGCTCGACGATGTCCTCGGGCCTGGTGCTCGAAGCGAAGCGACCGCACATGGCGTCAGCTTGCCACGACCACGACCGCCGCCGGGATTCTCACCCCCTCCTCACACCCGCCGCAGAACCACCCGCCCCTGCCGGGCCGTCCCCCCGCATGGCAGGCTGCCACCCCGGGACGGCCGAACCGAGGCGGAGGAGACCCATGGACGCCAGGACCATCGACGAACTGTGGAGCGCCGTCACCGGCACCCAGCCCGCCCCGCCCGGCTGGCTCGCCCTCGCCACCGGCGCCGCCGCCCTGCTCGCCGTCCTCGCCCGCCCGGTCTGGCGGATAGCCCGCAACGCGGTGACCATCGCGCACGAGGGCGGCCACGGCCTCGCCGCCGTCGCCACGAACCGCAGGCTGGCCGGCATCAGGCTGCACTCCGACACCTCCGGCCTCACCCTCTCCTACGGCCGCCCCACCGGCCCCGGCATGGTCCTCACCGCCGCCGCCGGCTACACCGCCCCCGCCCTGCTCGGCCTCGGCTGCGCCGCCCTGCTCGCCGCCGACCGGATCACGCTGCTGCTCTGGCTCGCCATCGCGCTGCTGCTCGCCCTGCTGGTGCGCATCCGCAACGCCTTCGGCTTCCTGAGCGTGCTGGTCACCGGCGCCGCGTTCTTCCTGGTCTCCTGGTTCGGCAGCCCCGAGGTCCAGGCCGGCTTCGCCTACCTGGGCAGCTGGTTCCTGCTGTTCGGCGCCGTCCGCCCGGTCCTCGAACTCCAGCACCAGCGCCGCCGGGGCCAGGCCACCGACTCCGACGCCGACCAGCTGGCCCGGCTCACCGGCGTCCCCGGCCTCGCCTGGATCACGCTCTTCCTGGTCACCGCCCTCGCCGCCCTCGCCCTCGGCACCACCTGGCTGCTCCGCCCCCTCTGAGCCGCCGCACGGCACCCGCCCGCCAGGGCCGGCAGGGCACACGGCGGGGCCCCACGAACCCCGGCCCTGCCGTAAACGCTGCCCGGCGCCCGCTCGCCAGAGCCGGCAGGGCACCCGCTCACCCCACCGACACACCGGCCCCGCCCCGAGCCACTCGGCACCCGCCCACCCCGCCGGCCCCGGTCGTGCACCGGACCCGCTCCGGGCCCTACGGCACCCGCCCGCCCCGCCAACCCGGGCCATGCGCCGAACCCGCCCCGAGCCGAAGGGCCGCGCCGGTGCCGAAAGGGAGAGCGCGAGGAGGCCGCGAGGAACGAGCGGCATCGGAGCGCCGACCGTCGGCACCGGATCAAAGCGGCCCGGAGGCGAGCGGGCGACAGCACGGCAGAGACTGTTTCGGTACGGCCCCTAAACTTGCCCCATGACCGAGACCCTGTGGCCCGCCCCCGTCGCGACCAGCCCCGTTGACGCCACCGTCACCATCCCCGGCTCCAAGTCGGTCACCAACCGGGCCCTGGTGCTGGCGGCACTGGCGGACGAGCCCGGCTGGGTGCGCCGTCCGCTGCGCAGCCGGGACTCCCAGCTGATGGCCGACGGCCTGCGCGCGCTCGGTGTCGGCATCGAGGAGCAGGTCAACAACGACTCCGGCGGCACCGGCGGCGGCGAGGCCTGGCGGGTCATCCCCGCCCCCGCCCTGCGCGGCCCGGCCTCCGTCGACGTCGGCAACGCCGGCACGGTCATGCGCTTCCTTCCCCCGCTCGCCGTCCTCGCCGACGGCCCGGTCCACTTCGACGGCGACCCGCGCAGCCACGAGCGTCCCCAGCACGGCGTGATCAACGCCCTGCGCGCGCTCGGCGCCCGGATCGACGACGGCGGCCGCGGCGCCTTCCCGCTCACCGTGCACGGCACGGGCGCGCTGGAGGGCGGGCCGGTCGAGCTCGACGCCTCGTCCTCCTCGCAGTTCGTCTCCGCCCTGCTGCTCTCCGGTGCCCGCTACAACCAGGGCGTCGAGGTCCGGCACGTCGGCGGCCCGGTCCCGTCGCTGCCGCACATCCGGATGACCGTCGAGATGCTCCGGCTGGCGGGCGTGCAGGTCGACGCCCCCGAGGACGGTGGCGAGAAGGACGTCTGGCGGGTCACGCCGGGCGCCCTGATCGGCCGCGACATGGTGGTCGAGCCCGACCTGTCGAACGCCGCGCCGTTCTTCGCCGCCGCCCTGGTCACCGGCGGCCGGGTGACCGTCCGCGACTGGCCGCGGCACACCACCCAGCCGGGCGACCAGCTGCGCGACATCTACACCCGGATGGGCGGCAGCTGCGAGTTCACGGACGAGGGCCTCCAGTTCACCGGCACCGGCCGGATCCACGGCATCGAGGCCGACCTGCACGACGTCGGCGAGCTCACCCCGGTGATCGCCGCCGTCGCCGCCCTCGCCGACTCGGAGTCTCACCTCTACGGCATCGCCCACCTGCGCCTGCACGAGACGGACCGGCTGGCCGCGCTCGCCAAGGAGATCAACGACCTCGGCGGCGACGTCAGCGAGACCGAGGACGGTCTGCGGATCCGCCCCCGCAAGCTGGGCGGCGGCGTCTTCCACACGTACGAGGACCACCGTCTGGCCACCGCCGCCGCGGTGATCGGCCTGGCCGTCCCCGGCGTCCTGGTGGAGAACGTGGCCACCACCGCCAAGACCCTGCCGGACTTCCCCGCGATGTGGGACGAGCTGCTCACGGGAGCGGTGGCGGGCGGCTGAGCGGGAGACTGAGGACATGCGCCGTTACGGCAAGGACGCCGACGAGGACGACATCCGCAACCGTCCGGGACGGAAGGGTTCCCGGCCGCGGACCCGGATCCGGCCCAAGCACGAGGACGCCGCCGAGGCGATGGTGCTCACCGTCGACCGCGGCCGGCTGACCTGTCTGATCGACCCGGGCACCAAGCAGGAGCGCGAGATCGTCGCGATGAAGGCCCGCGAGCTGGGCCGCAAGGGGGTCGTCGTCGGCGACAACGTCTCCCTGGTCGGCGACCTCTCCGGCGACGCCGACACGCTGGCCCGGATCGTCCGGGTCGAGGAGCGCAGTTCGGTCCTGCGGCGTACCGCGGACGACGACGACCCGTACGAGCGGATCGTCGTCGCCAACGCCGAGCAGCTCGCCATCGTCACCGCGCTGGCCGACCCGGAGCCCCGGCCCCGGCTGATCGACCGCTGCCTGGTCGCCGCGTACGACGCGGGGATGGAGCCGCTGCTCGTCCTCACCAAGGCCGACCTGGGCCCGGCGGAACCGCTGCTGGACGCCTACGCCCCGCTCGGCATCCAGTACGTGGTGACCCGCCGGGACGAGCTGGCGACCACCGGTGCCGAGACCGTCCGGGAGCGGCTGCGCGGCCTGCGCACGGTGTTCATCGGCCATTCCGGCGTCGGGAAGACCACGCTGGTCAACGCCCTCGTCCCGCAGCACCAGCGGAGCACCGGCCGGGTCAACGCGGTGACCGGCCGGGGCCGGCACACCACCGTCTCGGCCCTCGCGCTGCGGCTGCCTCCGCCGCCCGGCGCCAAGCCGGGCTCGAAGAAGGCCCTCGACCCCGGCTGGGTGATCGACACCCCGGGTTTCCGGTCCTTCGGCCTCTCGCACATCGACCCGTCGCGGGTCATCCTGGCCTTCCCCGACCTGGAGCCCGGCACCGCCGAGTGCCCGCGTGCGTGCAGCCACGACGAGCCGGACTGTGCGCTGGACGCCTGGGTCGCCGAGGGCCACGCCGAGCAGGCCCGGCTCTACTCGCTGCGCCGTCTGCTGGCCAGCAAGGAGGCCCGCGAGGACGAGTGAGGCTCTGCGGAGGGCCGCGGGGCCCGCTGAGTCCGGTGTTTTCGCGCGTTCGAGGTGTCGGAGCGCCTCCGCCTGGTGATCATAGGAAAGTCGGGCCGGATCACGGTCCGGTCCGCCGATCGACAGGGAGAGCACGCGATGGCATGGGCCCTGGTGATCCTCGCCGGCCTCCTGGAGACCGGCTTCGCGATCAACCTCAAGCTCAGTGAAGGCTTCACCAAGCTCTGGCCCACCATCAGCTTCTGCGTCTTCGCCCTCGGCAGCTTCGGCCTGCTCACCATCTCCCTGAAGACCCTCCCGGTCGGCCCCGCGTACGCGGTGTGGACCGGCATCGGCGCGGCCGGCACCGCGATCTACGGCATGCTCTTCCTGGACGAGACCACCTCGGTGCTCAAGCTGGTCTCCATCTCCCTGGTGATCGCCGGAGTGATCGGCCTCCAGCTCAGCGGCTCCGCGCACTGATTCTTCGCCCGCTCGCCTCCGGGCCGCTTTGATCCGGTGCCGACGGTCGGCGCTCCGATGCCGCTCGTTCCTCGCGGCCTCCTCGCGCTCTTCCTTTCGGCACCGGCGCGGCCCTTCGGCTCGGGGCGGGTTCGGTGCACGGCCGGGGTCGGCGGGGCGGGCGGGTGCCGTAGGGCTCGGAGCGGGTCCGGTGCACGACCGGGGTCGGCGGGGCGGGCGGGTGCCGAGTGGCTCGGAGCGGGCCCGGTGCACGGCCGGGGCCCTCGGGGCCGACGCGTGCCGTAGGGCTCGGGGCCGGCGGCGTGCCCCCCACCTGCTCCGGAGGGCTGGCGCCCGACCGGCCGCGACCGCCCGGTCCGCGAGCCCGACTGTCCCGATCGGGGTGGGCTCGCTAGGGTTTCGGACATGGCCGACTACCACGACGACCTCCGACTCGCCCACGTCCTCGCCGACTCGGCCGACTCGGTCACCCTGGAGCGCTTCCGCGCACTCGACCTGCGGGTCGAGACCAAGCCCGACCTCACCCCCGTCAGCGACGCCGACAAAGCCGCCGAGGAGCTGGTGCGCAGCGTCCTCCAGCGGGCCCGTCCGCGCGACGCGGTGCTCGGCGAGGAGTTCGGCCTCCAGGGCTCGGGCCCGCGCCGCTGGGTGATCGACCCGATCGACGGCACCAAGAACTACATCCGCGGCGTGCCGGTCTGGGCCACCCTGATCGCCCTGCTGGAGGACGGCCCGGACGGCGTCGAGCGGCCGGTCGTCGGCATGGTCTCGGCCCCCGCGCTGAACCGCCGCTGGTGGGCCGCCAAGGACCTCGGCGCGTACGCCGGCCGCAGCCTGGCCAAGGCGAGCCGGATCCAGGTCTCCGGCGTCTCGCGGATGGCGGACGCCTCCTTCTCCTACTCCTCGCTCTCCGGCTGGGAGGAGCGGGGCCGCCTCGACCCGTTCCTCGACCTCACCCGGGCCTGCTGGCGCACCCGTGCCTACGGCGACTTCTGGTCGTACATGATGGTCGCCGAGGGCGCGGTGGACATCGCGGCCGAGCCGGAGCTGTCGCTGTGGGACATGGCGGCCAACTGCATCATCGTCGAGGAGGCCGGCGGCCGCTTCACCGGCCTGGACGGCGTCCCCGGCCCGGGCGGCGCCGACGCGGTCGCCTCCAACGGCCTGCTGCACGAGGAGACCCTGCGCCGGCTGAGCGTGTGATCCCCGGCGGTCCCCCCTGACATGGGTGCGGGCCCGTTCCGACCGGTGCTCCGGTCGGGACGGGCCCGCTGCTCATCGGGGGCGCGACGTCACTTCTGCTTGCGCAGCTCCCGCACCGCGGCCTCAAGGCGCTGACCGTAGTCGGCGTCGGCCTTGCGGAAGTTCTCGACCGCGCGCTCGACGATGTCGTCGCGGTCGGCCGAGACCTTGGCGATGAAGCCGGCCAGGTTGGCGATCAGCCGCTGCTTCTCGTCCTCGCCGATCAGCCGGTAGAGGTTGCCCGCCTGCACGAAGTCGTTGTCCTCGGCGTGCGAGTGGGCGTCGTAGGTGCCGGTGGCACCGCTGACGGGGGTCGGCGCCCAGAGCGGGCGGCCGGTCTGCACCGGACCGCCGAAGCTGTTCGGCTCGTAGTTCTTCCGGCGGCCGTGGCGGCCGTCGTAAAGGTGGCCGTCGCGGCTGTTGTTGAGCGCCTCGGTGGCGTGCGGGCGGTTGACCGGCAGGTGGTCGGCATTGATGCCGACGCGGTAGCGGTGGGCGTCCGCGTAGGCGAAGAGGCGGCCCTGCAGCATCTTGTCGGGGGACGGGCCGATGCCGGGCACGAAGTGCGACGGCGAGAAGATCGACTGCTCGACCTCGGCGAAGACGTTGTCGGGGTTGCGGTTGAGCTCCAGCTTGCCGAACTCGACCAGCGGGTAGTCGGCGTGCGGCCAGACCTTGGTGAGGTCGAAGGGGTTGAAGCGGTAGTCCGCCGCGTCGGCCGCCGGCATGATCTGGACGCTGACCGTCCAGGTGGGGTACTCGCCGCGCTCGATGGCCTCGCGCAGGTCGCGCTGGTGGCTGTCCGGGTCCTCGCCCGCGAGCTTGGCCGCCTCCTCGGACGTAAGGTTCTTGATGCCCTGGTCGGTCTTGAAGTGGTACTTGACCCAGAAGTACTCGCCGGCCTCGTTCTGCCACTGGTAGGTGTGCGAGCCGAAGCCGTCGAGGTGCCGGTAGGAGGCCGGGATGCCGCGGTCGCCGAACAGCCAGGTCACCTGGTGGGTGGCCTCGGGCGACAGGCCCCAGAAGTCCCAGACGTTGTCCGCCTCCTGGGAGCCGGTGTACGGGTCGCGCTTCTGGGTGTGGATGAAGTCCGGGAACTTGGTGGCGTCCTTGATGAAGAACACCGGGGTGTTGTTGCCGACGAGGTCGTAGTTGCCCTCCTCGGTGTAGAACTTCAGCGCGAAGCCGCGCGGGTCGCGCACGGCGTCGGCCGAGCCGAGGTTGCCGGCCACGGTGGAGAACCGCAGGAAGGTCTCGGTCTGCTTGCCGACCTCGGCGAGGAACGCGGCCCGGGTGTAGCCGGTCACGTCGGCGGTCACCGTGAAGGTGCCGTAGGCGGCCGCGCCGCGGGCGTGCACCACGCGCTCCGGGATGCGCTCCCGGTTGAAGTGCGCGAGCTTCTCGAACAGCTGCTGGTCCTGGATCAACGCCGGACCGCCGACACCGGCGGTCTCGGTGTTCTGGTTGTCGGCGACGGGGGCACCCGCCTCCGTGGTGAGGGTGGGGCGCAGCTCGTCCTGGGTAGTCATAAGAGGGTGCCTCCGCGTGATCCGGTCGTTATGACTCGATCCTAACTTGGACTTTGTCCAAGTCAAGACTGGAACCAGTCCAGGAGGTCACTTACCCTGTACCCATGAGTGACCTGCTGGAACGGCTTCGCGGACGTGGATGGCGGCTGACCTCGCAGCGCCGGGTCGTGGCCGAGGTCCTCGACGGAGAACACGTGCACCTCACCGCCGACGAGGTGCACGCCCGCGCCGTGGAGCGGCTGCCCGAGATAAGCCGGGCGACCGTCTACAACACGCTGGGCGAACTCGTCTGCCTCGGCGAGGTGTTGGAGGTCGCCACCGACGGCCGCGCCAAGCGGTACGACCCCAACGCCCACCACGCCCACCAGCACCTGGTCTGCTCCGGGTGCGGCGCCATCCGCGACGTCCACCCGATGGGCGACCCGCTGGCCGCGCTGCCCGCCTCCGAGCGCTTCGGCTTCACCGTCTCCGGTGCCGAGATCACCTACCGCGGCCTCTGCCCGGACTGTACGAACCGGCCGTGACCGGACGGGCGCGCGCCACCCCGCGCCCCCACCGCACGGCCGGCGCCCCGTGACCCGCGAGGTCCTGGCCCCGACGTCCGCGCCGACCGACGTCCGCACCCCGGCGTCCGCGCCCCGACGTCCGACCCGCTACGCGCTCAGTTCCGCGTGCAGCGCGCCCAGCAGCCGGCCCGCCCGCTCGGCCACCTCCGCCGGGCCGTAGTCCGCCGCCCGCCGGCACCAGTTCTCCGCCTGCACCGGCTCCCCCCGGCGCAACGCCAGCAGCGCGAGCCGCAGCGCCGCCCGCCCGTGCCCGGCGTCCGCCGCCCGGGTGTACCAGAGCATCGCCTCGGCCTCGCTGTCCTGCCGGGCCAGCAGCAGCCCCAGGTTGAACGCGGCGCTGCGGCTGCCCGCCTCCGCCGCCCGCCGGTACCAGCTCTCGGCGATCTCCAGGGCCCCCCGCTCGGCCGCCCGGACGCCCATCCGCACCTGCGCCCGCCGGTGCCCGGCGTCGGCCGCCACCGCGTACCAGTGCTCGGCCTCCGCGTCCGAGTCGCCGCGCCGGTCCAGCACCGAGGCCAGCCGGAACGACCCCTCCGCCGACCCGCCCGCCGCCGCCTGCCGGTAGCGCTCCAGCGCGCCGGCGAGGTTGCCGCGCTGCTCCTGCACCACCGCCAGCTGCAGCGCCGCCTCGCCGTGCCCCTCCGCGGCGGCCCGCGCGTACCACTCCTGGGCCTGCTGCTGCTCACCGCGCCCGGCGTGCAGCACGCCCAGGTTGAACGCGCCGTCCACGCTGCCCGCCTCGGCGGCCTTGGAGAACCACGGTTCGGCGCCCGACTCGTCGCCGCGCTGCAGCAGCACCACGGCCAGCGCGTTGCACGCCTCCCGGTGCCCGGCGTACGCGGCCCGGCGGTACCACTGCTCGGCCTGCTGGTCGCGGCCCGCACCGGCGCACAGCAGCCCCAGGTTGAAGGCGCCGTTCTGGTCCCCGGCCTCCAGGGCGCTGCGGTACCAGCGCTCCGCCGCGGCGGCCTCGCCGCGCGAGGCGTGCAGCGCCCCGAGCGCGTTGGCGGCGTTGCCGTCCCCCGCCTCGGCCGCCTCCTGCCACCAGTCGGCGGCCGCGCCGAGCTCCCCGGAGTCGCGCAGCAGGAAGCCCAGCGCGCACGCGGCCCGCGGTTCGCCGTTCTGCGCCGACTGCCGGTACCAGCGGGCGGCCTCCTCCAGCAGCGCGTGGTCCCCGCCGGCCCGCTCCTCCAGCAGCACGCCGAGGCGCAGCGCCGCCCGGGCGTGGCTGCGGGCGGCCGCGATCCGGTACCAGGCCTCCGCGGTCTCCTTGTCCCCGGCGGCCTCCCGCATCCGGGCCAGCCGGTAGGCGGCCTCGCGGTGGCCGGCGTCGGCGGACACCTTGAACCACCGCTCGGCGCGCACGTCGCGGCGGTGCTCCATCAGGTCGCCCAGTGCGTAGGCGCCCAGCGGGTGCCCGTGGTCGGCGGCGAAGTGCAGCCAGTACTCGGCCGCCTCCTCCTCGCCCTGGTCGCGCAGTTGCAGGCCGAGCGCGTGCGCGGCGGGCGCGCTGCCGGCCACCGCCGCCTGCCGCCACCACTGGGCCGCCTCGGCCCGGTGGCCCTGCTGGTGCAGCAGCACGCCGAGGTTGTTGGCGGCCGAGCGCAGCCCCGCCGCGGCGGCGGCGCGCAGGTACGGCTCGGCGTCCTCCAGGTCGCCGCGGCGCAGCAGCAGGGTGCCGAGGCGGCCGGCGGCGTCCGGGTCGCCGGCGTCGGCGGCCTGCCGGTGCCGGGACTCCAGCGCGGCCTGCTCGCGGGCGGCCAGCGCGCTCTCGAAGCTCGCGGTGTCGAAGCCGGCCCGGTCGCCGGCGCCCTCCCCCTGGTCGGCCTGCTCGGCGAGCGCCCCGTACGGGCCGATCCCGGCGGTGAACCGGCTGGTGGGGACGTGCACCAGGCTGTCCGGGCCGTAGCCGGACTCCGGCCGGCGTTCCGTCAGGCCGCTGGTGCGCTGGGCGGGCAGGGCACCCGGGTTCCGCTCGGGGCTCTCCGCCCAGGCCTCGGTGTCCACCTCGGTGGTCGCCGGTCCCGTTCCCGCCCCGTTCTTGCCGATCAGCCTCATGCCGACTCCCGCTCCCCCAGAGTGTCGCGGCATCCTTCCCCGGTCGCGGACCGGGGGGACCGTCCCCCGGCCTTCGGCCGGAGGCACCCCCAGGGGGCGCGTCGGATCGGACGGCCGGTCAGCAGCCGTGCAACGTCCCCCATGTGTCCCATCGTCGCATCACCCGCAACCCGCGTACACCTGCCCCGGCCGATTTCGGCGGGGCGGACCCGAAGCCGACGAGATTGCTTCGGCGCTTTGTCGATTTCCCGACACTTGCGCCCCGCAAACCCCGCTGCCGTCGTCCTTGGCGACGCTCGATGGTACCGGAGCGGCCCCCGCGGCCCGGCCGGAAAAACGTCAGAGGCCCGGAGGACGAATCCTCCGGGCCTCTTCGCTACTGAGTAGCGGGGACAGGATTTGAACCTGCGACCTCTGGGTTATGAGCCCAGCGAGCTACCGAGCTGCTCCACCCCGCGTCGGTAGCCAAACCATAGCACGGTCGCGGGGCGGGACAGAAATCGGTTGCCGCAGCTCAGGAGCCCGGGGTCGGCGTCCCCGTCGGCGCGGCCGCCGGGGTCGTGCCCGGCGCGGCGCCCGGCGTCGGAGCCGCGCCCGCCCCCGGCGTCGGGGCCGGTGCCGGGGTGCCGGCCGGCTTCTGCTGCGCCGCCTCGATCGCCTTGAGGGCGTCGCTCAGCGCCTTCTGGGCCTGCCCGTAGGCCGCCCAGTCGCCGTTCTTGAACGCGGTCTGGCTGTCGTTGTTCGCCTTGACCGCGTCCCCGATCGCCTTCTGCAGCTCCGGCGAGACCGTCGTCCCCGGCGTGGTCGGGCTGGTCGGCGTCGTCGGGTTGGTCGGCGTGGTGCCGGGCGCCGTCGGCGTGACCGCCGCCCCGCCCGCCGCACCGCCGAGCACCTTGGCCAGCGCCTTCTCCAGGTTGTCCTCGACGGCGACGACCGCGTTCTCGTTCCCGTAGGTCGCCAGCACCTTCTTCAGCACCGGCACCTTCGCGCTGCGGCCGATCAGGTAGACCGGTTCGACGTTGAGCAGGCCGCCGCCGACCGGGAGGGTCAGCAGGTTGCCGTACTCGATGTCGGAGTCGGTGCCGGTCTTCAGCAGGGTGAGCTGGTTGGCCACGAGCGGGTCCGAGTTGAACTTCGCCTGCACCTGCTTCGGCCCGAGCGCCCCCGAGTCGGTCGGCATCTTGGCGATCCGGATCTTCCCGTAGTCCGGTCCCGGGTCGGCGCTGACCGACATGAAGGCGGCCAGGTTGTCACGGCCGTTGGGCGCGAAGCTCGTGGTGAGCGAGAACGTCGCGGCCTTCGCGTCGGGCATCCGGACCGTCAGGTAGTACGGCGGCTGCACCTCGTTGGAGTTGGTGGTCGGGTCGGTCGGCACCTGCCAGATGTCCGTGCCGTTGAAGAAGCCGCCGGCGTCGGTCATGTGGTACTCGGCGAGCAGGTCCCGCTGCACCTTGAACATGTCCTGCGGGTACCGCAGGTGGGGCATCAGCGAGCCCGGGATCTCGGCCTTCGCCTTGACGGTGTCGGGGAACGCCTTCATCCAGGTCTTCAGCACCGGGTCGTTCTCGTCCCACTGGTAGAGCGTCACCTCGCCGGTGTACGCGTCCACGGTGGCCTTGACCGAGTTGCGGATGTAGTTGACCTGGTTGGCGGCGGTCAGCAGCTCACCGCGCTGGTTGGTCAGCGAGTCCTTGGTGACGTCGCCCAGGGTCGTCTTGGACGAGAACGGGTAGCCGTCGGAGGTGGTGTAGCCGTCCAGCACCCAGACCACCCGGCCGTCCTCCACCACCGGGTACGGGTCGGCGTCGATGGACAGCCACGGGGCGACCTTCTCCACCCGCTCCTTGGGGGTGCGGTCGTAGATGACCTTCGCGCCGTCCCGGATCGCGCTGGAGTAGAGGATCTGCGGCTCGGCGAACTTCACCGCGTACGCGGCCCGGGTCAGCGGGTTGCCCAGCCCGACGCCGCCCTCGCCGTCGTAGCTGAAGTGCACCGGGGTGCCGTCCTCGGCGGTGTAGTCGATGTCCTGGTACCCGCCGCCGACGATCGAGTACGTCGTGGTCTTCTCGCCGTAGTAGATGCGCTGCTGGTAGTCGCCGAAGGAGCCCTTGGTCGGCAGCGCCGACTCGGTGTAGACGGGGTTGCCGTTGGCGTCCACCTGGTTGCCCTTGGCGGCGATCACGCCGTAGCCGTGGGTGTAGTTGAAGTGGTCGTTGATCCAGTTCCGCTGGATGCCGTTCAGGTCCAGCTCGCGCACGCCCAGCACGGAGTCCTGGTCGCCGTACCGGTCGACGTCCAGCGACTTGGGGAAGGCGTAGTACTTCCGCAGCGCCTGGTTCTGCTGGAAGGTCGGACCGACCACGTTCGGGTCCAGCAGCCGGATGTCCGCGATGGTCTGGGCGTCCGGCTTCAGCGCGTCCGCGTTGGTCGAGTCCGCCGGGTCGTAGGTGCTGACCTCACTGTCCGCGATCCCGTACGCCTGGCGCGTCGCGTCGATGTTCTTCTGGATGTACGGCGTCTCCTTGGCCTGCTCGTTCGGCTTGACCTGGAACTGCTGCACGATCGCCGGGTACACCCCGCCGATCAGCACCGCCGACAGCACCATCAGCCCGAGGCCGATCAGGGCCGGGGCCCAGGTGCGGCGGATCGGGGTCAGGAAGAACAGCACCGCGCAGATGATCGCGACGAAGAACAGGATCGTCTTCGCCGGCAGGAACGCGTTGGCGTCCACGTAGCGCAGCCCGGTCCACCCGGACACGCCCTTGTACGCACCGGTCTTCACCGCCAGCGCGTACCGGTCCAGCCAGTACGCCACCGCCTTCAGCAGCACGAAGACGCCCAGCAGCACCGCCAGGTGCCCCTGCGCGCCGACGCTCGCCCGCCGGCCCGGGCCCTGCAGCCGCAGCCCGCCGTACAGGTAGTGCACCAGCACCGAGGTGAGCAGCGAGACGATCACCGCGCTGAACGCGAAGCCCAGCAGGAACTCGTAGAACGGCAGCTCGAAGGCGTAGAACGAGACGTCCATGCCGAACTGCGGGTCCTTGACGCCGAAGGACGTCCCGTTGGTCCACAGCAGCCACGTCCGCCACTGGCCCGAGGCCGCGGCGCCCGCCACCAGCCCGATGACCAGCGCGATCCCGGTCAGCGCCCAGCGCTTGAACGGCGCCAGGCCCGAGCGGTACCGGTCCAGGCTCTGTTGCTCGACGGACATCGCCGACAGCGGCGGCCGCAGCCGGTGCGCGAGCCACACGTTGAAGCCGACGATCACCGCCATCAGCAGGCCGAAGACGGCGAACAGTCCGATCTTCGTCCACAGCTGGGTGGTGAACACCGAGGAGTAGTGGACCGACTTGAACCAGAGCCAGTCCGTCCAGAAGCCGGCGAACATGACGAACAGCAGGAAGAGGACCGCGAGCACTCCCAGGGTCAGCAGGAGCACCCGCGCCCGCCGGGAGGGCGGGCCTACTCTGCGCCGGAAACCCGGCCCTGAGCGTTCCGGCATCTGGAATACCACGGTGGCACCTCAGTTGTGTCGTCTGGAGTCGGTCGGTCTTCAGTGCAACTTAACCAGGCTTTAGCCGAGTTCCCACCGTTAGCAGACGGTTACTAGCACCACCGCCGCTCCCCGCCCGCCGGCGCGGCCCCCGCCGCGCTCCCGGAGGGCCGCCGCACCGCTCCCCCCGGCGGCTCCCGGACGGGCTCCCCGGCACCGCCCGGCGGCCCCCTCCGGCTCCCCCGCGGCCCCGTCCGGCACCGTGCGGCGCCGCCCCGCCCGCCCGGCGTGTGAGGATTGAGGCATGTCCGATGGATCCAATCTCCCCGACGACGTCTCCACGCTCCCGGCCGCCACCCCGCTGACCCGGGCGGCCCTGGAGATCGACGAGTACGCCGCCACCCTCGGCTGGGACCTCCCGGCCCGGCTGTTCGCCCTGGTGGACAGCGCCGCCCTGCGCAAGGCCGACCCGCGCATCGCCAAGCAGCTCGGCCTCGCCGACACCGAGGAGGCCGGCCTCACCCCGGTCGAGCAGGACGAGCTGCCGGCCGGCATGGAGCTGGACAAGTTCCTCGGCACCATCGCGTGGCCCGACGCCGTCGCCGGCTGCGCCCTGGTGGTGGAGCGGCTGATGCTGCCGCCCGGCTCCGAGCAGACCCGCCCGCGCAACGCCAGCGACGCCCAGCTCGCCGAGTGGGTGGCCAACCACCCCAAGCGCGAGGAGGTGCGGATCACCGCCGCCGTGCTGCGCGGCGGGAAGCGGGAGGTCGCGCTGCGGCTCCGCTCCAAGGACGTCGCGCGCGAGGTGCTGACCGGCCCCGACCTGGTGCCGGGCCTGACCGAGGCCCTGCTGGCGACCTTCGCGTAGCGGAACGGCCACCCGGCCGCTCCGCCCGTCGACCCCCCGACCGGTCCCCCGCTCCTGCGGCCCCGGTTACGAGGCGCAGGACGGCAGCGCGGAGGTCTGCCCGGAGCGGACCTGCTCCAGCGACTTCAGCGCGCCGTCCAGCGTCTCGGCCTTGACCAGGGTCAGCCCGTCCGGGGTGTGCTTGCCCGCCTCGGCGCAGTTGGCGGCCGGTGTGAGGAAGAACTCGGCGCCGGCGTCCCGCGCGGCGATCAGCTTCATCGATATGCCGCCGATCGGCCCGACCGCGCCGTCGTCGTCGATGGTGCCGGTGCCGGCCACGAACCGGCCGGCGGTGAGGTCGCCGGGCGTCAGCTTGTCGATGATGCCGAGCGAGAACATCAGGCCGGCGCTGGGCCCGCCGACGTCCTGCAGCCCGATGTCGATGCGGAACGGGTAGGTGTGCTTCAGGCCCGGGCGGATGCCGACCATCGCGGACCCGGTGTCGGGCGACTTCACGGTCGGGACGGTGATGTCGGTGCGCACGCCCGGCTCGGCGGAGCCCTCCTTGACCCGCGGCACCACGGTGAAGACCACCTGCTCACCGGGCTGGTGCCTGGTGACCGCCTTGGCCACGGCCTCCGGGTCGCCCACCGGGGCGCCGTCGACGGCGACGATCTGGTCGCCGGCGTGCAGCCGGCCCTCGGCCGGGGCGCCGGCCGTGACGGCCTGGACGATCAGCTCGCTGCCCATCGGGATGCCGAGCTGCTTGAGCGCGGCGGTGCGGGCGTGGTCCTCGGAGAGCGCGAACTCCTCGGCGTTCTGCTGCTTGGCCTCGGCGTCGGTCTGCCCCTTCGGGTAGACGTTGTCGTGCGGCACCACCAGCACGTCGTCCCGCAGCCAGCCGACCACCGCGTTGACCAGGCTGGGCTCGTACTTGGCCCCGGTGACCTGGACGGTGGTCATGTTGAGGTGGCCGCTCGCCGGGAACGACTCGTGGCCGGTGATGGTGATCACCGGCGTGCCCGTCTTCTCCTGCACACCGAGCGTGTTGTACGTCGGGCCCGGGCTCATCTCCGTGTACGGCACCTTCATCAGCACCGAGGCACAGAGCAGCGCTATGAGCAGCAGGGTGGCGGCGAGCATCGTCGCAGAGCGGCGTGGCATGCCTCGACAGTACGGGACGCGGCCGACGGTACGCCCGGCGGGCTACCGGCCCGGACGCTCGTCCGGACCGGAGCCTGCCGTCGTGCGTTCCATCGCGGCCATGAACCGCTTGTGTTCGGCCAGTGAGGCCGGATCCCCCGTCGCCCTGGGGGCCCGCTGGGCCCACCCCGCCCACACGGCGGCGAGCAGTGCGGCGACTACCGGAATGATCAACCAGGCGAGCGCAGCCATCTCAGTACTCCCAGCTCGTCGTGTCTATGAGCAGATTAACCACTCCGGCGGACAACGTTGACGGCGCCTTCCGGGTTACGGCACGGCCGATCGGCTCACTGCCAGGGAGTATTCGGCGCACAGGTCCACACCCGTTCGAGTGAGGGACCGGCGCGCCTGCGCGTCGGCGGGCCACGACGGGCGGCGCCTGGCCACAACGGGCCCGGTCAGCAGTTCCCGGCGCCGACCCACTCCTCCTCGCCGTCGGAGAAGACCTGGTGCTTCCAGATCGGCACCTCGTGCTTGAGGTCGTCGATCAGCCGGCGGGCGGCGGCGAACGCCTCACCGCGGTGGGCGCAGGAGACCGCGACGATCACCGCCTTGTCGGTGATCCCCAGCCGGCCGATCCGGTGCACCGCGGCGAGCGCCCGGACCGGGAAGTCCGCGACGACCTTCTCGGCGATCCGGCGCATCTCCTGCTCGGCCGTGGGGTGGCAGCTGTACTCCAGCGCGGAGACCGACTTGCCGCCGTCGTGGTCGCGGACCGTCCCGACGAAGACGGTCGTCCCGCCGGCCGCGTCGTCGCCCACCGCCGCGTACACCTCGTCGAGCGAGAGCGGGGTGTCGCGGATCGCGAGCAGGCGGATCGGGTCGTGGTTCTCGGACATGACCCCATGTTCCCCCATCCCGGCGGGGGCGGGGCAAGAGGCTTCCGCATCACGATTGCAAAATTTCGCATCGTGAGAACGATCGGGTCCGAGCGGCTCCTCCGGCACCGGCCCGGGGCGCCCGCCGCCGACCCGCCCGGGACCGGGGGAGACCGGCGACCGGCGGAGACCGGCGACCGGGCGCCGGCGGCGGCCGGAGGGCCGCCGCACTCAGAAGCGGCGCCGCTTCCGCGCCCGCCGCACCAGCGCGGCCGTACCCACCAGCGCCACCGTCGCCCCCGCCGCACCCAGGCTGGTCGCGGCCTCCTTGCCGCCCAGCCGCCGCCCGGCCACCGCGTGCTTCCCGGCCACCTGCGCCAGCAGCTCCGCCAGCACCTCCTCGTTGGTGTACCTCGGCCGCCAGCCCGCCTCGTGCAGCCGGCTGCCCGACACCACCCACGGGTACATCGTGTACGCGAGGTCCCCGGCCGGCGCCGGCGTCAGCCCCAGCCGGTGCAGCCGCGCCGCGGTGCCCAGCGCGAGCGAGGCCGGCAGCTCCATCCGCCGGATCCCCGACAGCCGCTCCACGTCCTCCTGCTCCAGCCAGCCGTCGCAGCCGACCGTCACCTCGCCCTCGACCAGGCCCAGCGCCGCGTACTCCAGCGCCACCGCCAGGTCGTCCACGTGGCAGAACTGCCAGCAGGGCCGCGAACCCGCCACCACCAGCAGCCGCGGCGCCTCGAAGTGCCGGGTCAGCACGGTGTCGACCCCGGGACCGACCACCACGGCCGGCCGCAGCACGGTCACCTGCAGCCCCGGGTGCGCCCGCGGTGCCCGGCGGGCCAGCCGCTCGATCTCCAGCAGGTCCCCGACCAGCGAGGCCTCCTCGGTCGCCCGCAGCTCGGAGTCCTCCGCCAGCGGCACCTCGTTGTCGGCCAGTGCGCCGTAGACCATCGCCGAGGTGCAGAGCACCACCCGGTGCACCCCGGCGGCCGCGGCCGCCGTCAGCACCGTCTGCGCGCCCCGCACGTTGTAGGCGCTGCGCGCCCGCGGGTCGGACTCCATGCCCAGGTCCATCGCCAGGTGGACCACCACGTCCACCCCGGCCAGCCGCTCGGCCACCGCAGGGTCCCGGACGTCGAGGACCCGCCACTGGACACCCGGCACCTCACCGCGCCGGTCGTCCACCGCGAGCACCTTCTTCACCCCCGGCGAGGCCACCAGCCGGGCCGCGACCCGCTCGCCGAGCACACCGGCGGCACCCGTGACCGCCACGGTCAGGGGTCTTCCGTCATAGGCTGGAGGCGGCGACGCCGAGATGTCCGGGGCGTCCTCTCCTCCGGTCAGCCCAGAGCGAACGTCCGAAGGCGGGGAACTCACCGGCCATCCTCCACGGTTAGCTTATGTGCGTACGTACGTGTGTCACGTACGTCCATCCTGCCCGAGGCTGAGGCCCGGCGGTGCACCCGGCGCGGACCAGCCGCGCGGGAGCCGCCCACCGGCCGGGAGTCCCCCCACTCCGCCGACCGCCCCGGGCACACAGATTTCCCCGCCACCACCCGTATGACGGCCGACCGGATCGAGGACCCCGTGAGCGACCTTCCCTTCGGATTCGGCGTTCCGCCAGAGGAGCCCGAAGACGGCAAGGCCAAGCCCGGCGACGAGCAGAAGAAGGACCAGGGCGACGGCGAGCAGAGCGGCCCGCAGCCCTTCGGCTTCGGCGCCGGCAACCCGCTCGGCGCGCTCTTCGGCATGGGCGGCGTGCCCGGCGCGCCCGGCACCCCCGGTGCGGGCGACAACCCCTTCGCCGCCATGTTCGGCGGCCTCAACCCCAACGACCTCGGCGCCGCCTTCCAGCAGCTCGGCCAGATGCTCTCGTTCGAGGGCGGCCCGGTCAACTGGGACCTCGCCAAGGACATCGCCCGGCAGACCGTCGTCGCCGAGCCCGCCGAGGGCAAGAGCAAGGACCGCTCGGTCAGCGCGACCGAGCGGGCCGCCGTCGCCGAGGCCGTCCGCCTCGCCGACCTCTGGCTCGACGGCTCCACCGAGTTCCCCTCCGGTGCCGGCACCGCCGTCGCCTGGAGCCGCGCCGAGTGGATCGAGGCCACCCTCCCGGTCTGGAAGGACCTCGTCGACCCGGTCGCCGAGCGCGTCGGCAACGCCATGGGCGGTGTCCTGCCCGAGGAGATGCAGGCCATGGCCGGCCCGCTGATGGGCATGATGCGCTCCATGGGCGGCGCCATGTTCGGCACCCAGATCGGCCAGGCGCTCGGCGCGCTCGCCGGCGAGGTCGTCGGCTCCACCGACGTCGGCCTCCCGCTCGCCCCCGCCGGCAAGGCCGCGCTGCTGCCGCAGAACGTCGCCGAGTTCGGCGAGGGCCTGAACGTGCCCGTCGAGGAGGTCCGGCTCTACCTCGCCCTGCGCGAGGCCGCCCACCAGCGGCTCTTCGCCCACGTGCCGTGGCTCCGCGCCCACCTGCTCGGCGCCGTCGAGGCCTACGCCCGCGGCATCAAGGTCGACACCTCCCGGATGGAGGAGCTGGTCGGCCAGCTCGACCCGAGCAACCCCGAAGCCCTCCAGGAGGCGCTCGCCGGCGGCCTGCTCCAGCCCGAGGACACCCCCGAGCAGAAGGCCGCGCTCGCCCGCCTGGAGACCGCGCTCGCGCTCGTCGAGGGCTGGGTCGACGCGGTCGTGCACGCCGCCGCCGAACCCCACCTGCCGCAGGCCGGGGCGCTGCGCGAGACCGTCCGCCGCCGCCGCGCGGCCGGCGGGCCCGCCGAGCAGACCTTCGCCACCCTGGTCGGCCTCGAACTGCGCCCCCGCCGGCTGCGCGACGCCGCCCGGCTCTGGGCGCTGCTCGCCGACGCCCGCGGCATCGAGGGCCGCGACGACCTCTGGCAGCACCCCGACATGCTGCCCACCGCCGCCGACCTCGACGACCCGGACGCCTTCGTGCACCGGGACACCGCGGGCGGTGTCGAGGGCGGCCTCGACTTCGACGCGATCGACAGGCTCCTCGGCGAGGCCGCGGCGGGCGGTGCGGCCGGTGCGGCCGGCCCGAAGTCCGACCCGAAGCCCGACCTGACGAAGAAGGACGACGAGGACGGAAAGGACGAGTCCGGCGCATGACGGTCACCGAGACGGGCACCGGCGGAACGGGCACCGCCGGCGCCCCCGGCACCGCCGCCGCGGGTGCCCTGCACGCGGACGCCGTCCGCACCCTGGCCGGCTGGCGCCCCGCCGACCCGGCCCAGGAGCAGCTGCGGCGCGACTACCTGCAGCACCTCGCCGACCGGCCCGACGGGCTGTTCCGCTCCTGCCTGCCCGCCCACGTCACCGCCAGCGCGGCGGTCGTCGACCCGGCCGCCGGGCGGGTGCTGCTCACCCTGCACCCCAAGGTCGGCCTCTGGCTGCAGATGGGCGGCCACTGCGAGCCCGGCGACGGTGACCTCGCTGCGGCGGCGCTGCGCGAGGCCACCGAGGAGTCCGGCATCCCGGACCTCTCGCTGCTGGCCCTCGACGGCACGCCCGTGCCGGTCAAGCTCGACCGGCACCAGGTGCGCTGCACCGGCAAGGACCGGCCCGAGAACACCCACCTCGACGTCCAGTACGTCGCGGTGGCGCCGCCCGGATCGCAGGCGCTGATCAGCGAGGAGTCCCTGGACCTGCGCTGGTTCGACTTCGACCGGCTGCCCGAGCTCACCGACCACTCGGTGCGCGACCTCGTCGCCCGGGCCCGGGAGCTGACCGGCTGAGGCGTTCGGGGGCGTCCGGACCAGGAAGGGGCGCGGGCCACTGTGGCCCGCGCCCCTTCGTCGTTCCCGTACCTCCGCGCCGCCGCGCCGCCGTGTCTCCCCGGGGGCCCGCACGGGGACCCGGCGGGCTCAGCCGCAGGAGCCGGCCGGCCCCGCGTCGGGCTGCCCGGCGTGCCGGGCCCCCGGGATGTGCGGCAGCCTGGCCGCGGAGACCACGCCCTCCAGGTAGCCCCGGGCCCGCTCCGTCTTCGGGTACGCCTCCAGCAGGGCCCAGAACGCCGGCCCGTGGTCCGGCACCAGCAGGTGTGCCAGCTCGTGCAGGAGCACGTAGTCGACGACGTACTCCGGCATGCCCTGGAGGCGGTGCGAGAGCCTGATCGTCCGCTCACTGGGGGTGCACGAACCCCAGCGCGAGTTCTGGTTGGTCACCCAGCGCACCTGGGCCGGCTCGGCCCGGTCGTCCAGGTAGGCGGCGGAGAGCTCGCGGGCCCTGGCCACCAGCGCGTCGTCGCCGAGCACCCGGCGGCTCTCCTGGGCGGCGAGCTTCTCCAGCATCTGCGCGACCCAGCGCTGCTCCTCGGCGTGGGACATCCGCGCCGGGATCAGCACGATGGTCCGGTCGCCCTCCCGGTAGGCGGAGACCGTCCGGCTGCGCCTGGCGCTGCGCCGCACCTCGACCCGGGAACGGTCGAACGGCTCCGACCGCGCGGCCCCCGGTTGCTGCTCCGGACGCCCGCGCGTGCTCGGCGCCGCCACCTGCGACCCGGACGCTGCACGGGCACGCCGAGGCGACGCCGAGGGATGGGAGTCCCGTTCGGCTGCCATGGCACACGACGTTACCCGGTGGGGCGGACAGAAGTCCGCTGCCATGGCCGAAATGTTTCGTGGAGCGATCGGGAACGAAAGGCCGACGGAAGGTGTCCGGAATCCGACCCCGGGCCGGACGTCAAGTTATCCACAGGGTGTGCGGACGGTTCATCCGATCATGGTCCTGCTCCTGTGGATAACGTGGCGCACGCCGTCGCCCCGATCGGGCATGCTGCCGCCGACCGTCCGGAACCGATCGGGAGGAAGACCGCCGTGCGCCTCGCCCTCAAGACCGCCCTCTCCCGCAGCTGGCGGGACTCGGACACCCTGCAGTTCGGCACCGTCTCCCGGCACGCCGGCGTGCTCGCCCACGCCGACCGGGCCCTCTGCGACTTCCTCGGACTGGTCGACGGGACGCGCGACCGCCCCGCCCTGCTCGCCGAGGGCGAGCGGACCGGCTTCGGGCGCGGGCCGGCCGGCACCGTCCTCGACCTCCTGGAGGAGGCCGGCGTGCTCGACGACGCCGAAGCCTCCGACCGGGCGCTCGCCCGCTTCCCGCAGCCGCACCGCGAACTGCTCGGCCCCGACCTCGCCTCGCTCTCCCTGATCCACTCGACTCCCGGCGCCGCACCCGCGGTCCTGGCCCACCGGGCCGACCGCGCGGTCGAGGTGCGCGGCGCGGGCCGCGTCGGGGCGGCCCTCGCGGCCGTGCTCGCGGCGGGCGGCACGGGAGCGGTCGGCGTGGTGGACTCCGGCCGCGTCGCCCCCGGGGACTGCTCCCCCGCGGGCCTGCCGGCCGGGGACGTCGGGCGGCTGCGGTCCACCGCCGCCCGCGAGGCGGTCGACCGGGCCTCCGCCCGGCACCCGGCCCGGCACAGCCGGCGGCCGAGGCCCGGGCTGCCCGACCTGGTGGTGCTCGCGCCCCGGGACGGCAGCGGGGCGTTCGCCGGCGGCACGCCCCAGGCCCGCGAACTCCTCCGGGCCGGGGTCCCGCACCTGTACGTCGGGGTGGTGGAGGAGTTCGGGGTGGTCGGCCCCCTGGTCGTGCCGGGTTCGTCGGCCTGCGGCCACTGCCTGGTGCTGGCCCGCGAGGACGAGGACGCGGCCTGGCCTCGGATCCTCGCCCAGCTCGCCGACGACGGCCCCGGCCGGGCCCCGGCACCGGCCTGCGACACCGCCCTCGCGACCGCGGTCGCCGGACTCGCGGCGCTCCACGTCCAGGTCTTCCTGGACGGCGGCCGGCCGCCGAGCGTCGACGGCTGGTGCGAGATCTCCGCCGTCGACGGCATGCCGCGCCGGCTGCGGCTCAAGGGCCACCCGGACTGCGGGTGCCTCTGGCAGCCGGTCCCACCGCACTGAGCCGAACCCCCCGTGAGCCCCCGTACCCCTGCGCTACTGTGTCGACGGCCTCCCGGCCGATGACCGGACGACGGCCCCTCTCCCGATCGCAACGCTCGTGCACGACCTCACCGAAAGGTCCCGGCATGATCACTCGCAGATCGCTCCTCGGCGGCGCCGGCGCGCTGGCCCTCCCGCTCGCCGCCGTCACCGCCCTCCCCGCCTCCGCCACGGCCTCCGAGTCCCGGCGACGACGATGGTCCCGGCTGGCGGCCCGGCTGCACGGCACCCTCGTCCTCCCCGGCGACCCGGCCTACGGCACCGCCAAGCAGATCGGCCAGGCCCGCTTCGACTCCGTCGAGCCCGCCGCCGTCGCCTACTGCGCCGACGAGGCCGACGTCTCCCTCTGCCTCCGCTACGCGCAGGACCACGACCTCCCGATCGCCGTCCGCGCCGGCGGCCACAGCGGCGGCGGGTACTCCACCGGCACCGGCCTGGTGATCGACGTCTCCCGCCTCGACTCGGCCGCCGTCACCGCCGACGGCAGGGCCACCTTCGGGGGCGGCACCCAGCTGGTCGACGTGACCAACGCCGTCGCGCCCCACGGCCTCGCGGTCTCCGGCGGGTTCTGTCCCACCGTCTCCCTGGGCGGCTTCCTCCAGGGCGGCGGGATCGGCCTGCTCACCCGGCACGTCGGCATCTCCAGCGACAAGGTGACCTCGGCCCGGGTGGTGCTGGCCGACGGCAGGACGGTCACCGCCTCGCCCGACGAGCACGACGACCTGTACTGGGCGCTGCGCGGCGGCGGTGGCGGCAACTTCGGCGTCGTCACCTCCTACACGGTGCAGCCCGTCCCGCTGGCCACGCTCACCCTGGCCAGCCTCACCTGGACCTTCGACAGGGCGGTCGACCTGCTGGACGGCTGGGCGCACTGGCTGCCCGACGCCCCGCGGACCCTGGGCGGCGGGGCCGTGGTCGGCCTGCCCCCCTTCCCCGGCGCGTCCCCGTTCGTCTCGGTGCTGATCGGCTCGGTCGGCACCGAGGCCGAACTGTCGGCGGAGATCGGGCGGCTGGTCTCGCTGGTCGGCGCCGTCCCGGCCACGCGGAACAGCTTCACCGCGCCCTACCTCTCGGTCATGATGGGCCTCTACGGCTGCGGCTCGTACACCCGGGACCAGTGCCACCGGGCGGGCACCGGTCCGACCGCCGTCCTGGCCCGGCCGACCGCCGCGGTGGACCGGGGCCGGCTGTTCGACGGGCCGCCGCCGCGGGCGCTCTGGGAGGCCGCGGTCGGCCGCATCGACGGCGACCGGCAGACGGGCCACCAGCGGATGGTCCAGCTGAGCGCGCTGGGCGGCGCGGCCAACGACCCGGCACGGACCGCCTCCGCGTACGTCCACCGCAACGCGCAGTTCAACGCGAGCTTCGGCGCGGTCATCGCCACCGGCCCGGTGGACCAGGCCGCCGTCGCGGCGGCGCGCAGCTGGGCGGACGGCGGGTTCGCGCTGCTCGACCCGTACTCCAGCGGCGAGAGCTACCAGAACTTCATCGACCCGGGGCTGCCGGACTGGCAGCGCGCCTACTACGGCGAGAACTATCCGCGGCTGGTCGGGGTCAAGCACCGGTACGACCCGCACCGCCTGTTCTCCTTCCCCCAGGCCATCGGCACCCGCCCGGGGCGGGGCGCCCGGGGCTGAGACCCGGCCGGGGTCGGGGCCGGGGTCGGGCAGCACCGGTCCCGGCCCGGGCGGGGTGCGCAATCCGGCCGGGGCCGGGGCGGCGAGCGGGCACAATGGCGTATGACAGCCGGCCTCCGCTGCGGGGGCCGGGGGCGTGTCGATTGGAGGCCCGGGTGAGCGATCTTCCGCGCAAGGCAATGACCCGCACGGCAAGACTCGCCGCCCTGCCGCTGGGGATAGCCGGCCGGGCCACCCTCGGGCTGGGGAAGCGGATCGGGGGCCGGTCGGCCGAGGTCGTGACGGCCGAGCTGCAACAGGCCACCGCCGACCAGCTGTTCAAGGTCCTGGGGGAGCTCAAGGGCGGGGCGATGAAGTTCGGGCAGGTGCTGTCCGTCTTCGAGGCCGCGCTGCCCGAGGAGGTGGCCGGTCCGTACCGGGCGGCGCTGACCAAGCTGCAGGACGCCGCGCCGCCGATGCCGGCCTCCACCGTGCACACCGCCCTGGAACAGCGGCTGGGCGCGCACTGGCGGGAGCTGTTCCGGGAGTTCGACGACCGGCCGGCGGCGGCCGCGTCGATCGGGCAGGTGCACCGGGCGGTCTGGCACGACGGGCGCACGGTCGCGGTCAAGGTGCAGTACCCGGGCGCGGGGGACGCGCTGCTGGCGGACCTCTCGCAGCTGAGCCGGGTCGCCTGGCTGCTGGGCCCGCTGATTCCGGGCCTGGACATCAAGCCGCTGATCACCGAGCTGCGCGAGCGGGTCGCCGAGGAGCTGGACTACGAACTGGAGGCCCAGGCCCAGCGGCGCCACGCCGAGGAGTTCGCGGGCGACCCGGAGATCGTCGTGCCGGGTGTGGTGGCGCAGGCCGACCAGGTGCTGGTGTCGGAGTGGATGGACGGCACCCCGCTCTCCGAGGTGATCGCCGGCGGGACCCAGGAGGAGCGGGACCGCGCGGGACAGTTGCTGGCGCGCTTCCTGTTCGCCGGCCCGTCGCGGACCGGGCTGCTGCACGCCGATCCGCACCCGGGCAACTTCCGGCTGCTGAAGGACGACGGCCCGGTGGAGGGCTGGCGGCTGGGCGTCCTGGACTTCGGCACGGTCGACCGGCTGCCCGGCGGGCTGCCGGCGCCGATCGGGGCGTCGCTGCGGATGGCCCTGGCCGGGGACGCGGCGGGCGTGCTGGCGATGCTACGGGAGGAGGGCTTCGTGAAGCCCTCGATCGAGCTGGACCCGGACGCGGTGCTGGACTACCTGCTGCCGATCATCGAGCCCGCGGCGGTGGACTCGTTCCACTTCACCCGGGCGTGGATGCGGGCGCAGGCCGCGCGGATCGCCGATCCCCGCTCCCCCGCGTACAACCTGGGCAAGCAGCTGAACCTGCCGCCGTCCTACCTGCTGATCCACCGGGTGACGCTGAGCACCATCGGCGTGCTCTGCCAGCTGGGGGCGAAGGCGCCGTTCCGGGCGGAGATGCTGGCGTGGCTGCCGGAGTTCGCGGAGGAGCGGCCGGCGCCGCCGAAGCGACGGGGGCCGACGAAGAAGGACTGAGGCCGCGCCGCAGGACGCCTGGTGCCCCCGGGGCGCGGGCCGGGGGGACCGGACCCGCGCCCTTCGTGCGACAACGGCCGCAGGCCGCTCCCCGGATCGGGGGGCGGCCTGCGGCACGACGGGGGTCCGGTGTGGTGTCCGGGGGTGCGGCCGGCGGTGCGGCTGCGGGGCGGGCGACTACATCAGGGCGACGGCGAGGGCCTTGCGGGCCCGGAGCGAGGCACGCTCGGCCTTCTGCTTGAGCCGGTGGGCCCGGGCGACCCGACCGACGAGTCGTTGGTGCTCCGCCTCCTGGAGGCGCTCTTGCATATGCGCACGCGCCAGGGATTCGTGGAGAAGTTGCATTTCGAGGGTCCTGTTCTGGATCTGACGTTCGGTGGTCTGCTCTGCGCGGACGGTGGGATCGATGGCGGCGGCGGTCATGTGGTGGTCCTGCTCGTGGTGCGTTGTCGGGAAGGGGTGGACGCCGGCCGTGTCGGCCTTGGCGGCGGCGATGCGTACGGAGCGGCGGAGGGCGCTGTCCAGCGGGGGCTGCTCTCCCCGGCGGACGGCCTCGGCTCCGGACGCGGGGTTCACGCCGCGACCTCGGTCTTGCGCGGGCGGCCACGCGGCCGCTTGCGGGCCACGACGACACCCTGGACGAAGAGCTCGCCACCCCAGACGCCCCAGGGCTCGCGGCGCTCCAGCGCGCCGGTGAGACAGGCGTCCTTGACCGGGCAGGTGCCACAGAGGGACTTCGCGTACTCGACGTCGGCGGGCGTCTCGGCGAAGAAGACCTCGGGGTCGAAGGCGCGGCAGGGAACGGGGAGGCCGAGCTCCTCGGCCTGGTCGATCGAGGTGATCTGCATGGGGGAAACCTCCGGGGGGTCGGCCTGGTCGGCCTGGATCTGGTTTGTCGGCGGTACGGACGGGGTGGGCGGTGTGATGACCGTGGACACTGTGGGCGTCTTCCTCGTCTTCTCAGTGGGTCCGGCTCAGCTGACTGGTGGGGCTGGGCCGGAGGCCCCGGAGGGCCTGGGTGGTCTTGCGTACCGGACAAAACAGAAGGGCCGCGGATCCCGGTGTGACGGGTTCCGCGGCCCTGGAGGTGCCGACCTGAGACTGGCTCAGGTTCGTTCTCTCCAGGGTTCAGGACCGCGGAAGGCCTGCATCCGGATGGCCGTGGCGCCGATAAAGGCGGCCGTGGCCTGCTTGATCTGCTGCTCGTTCTGCTTCGGGGCGTTTCCGGCACCGATGACCTGCGCATAGCCGCCATGCTTGGCGGCGGCTACGGCCGCCTTCGGTGCCTGGGTCGGTCGCTCATCACGCAGGGAGCGCGACGCGTCGACCGACGCCCAGTCACGGGACAGACCGCTCTCGACACTGGTGCCGTCGAGGTCGCCGCCCTTGGTGCCCGTGCTGCCGAGGCCAGTGTGGTCAGGACCACTGACAGCGAGGGCGGGGGTGGCGGGAACGACGGAGACACCGGTGGTGTCGAGACCCAGACCGGTTTCGCAGAGCTCGGCGAGGGCCCGCAGGCGGGCAGCACGCAGGGAGGCAGCGACAACGGTCTGGCCAGTCATTTTGGTGATCATGATGGTTCCCACTGTCTTCGCCTCCTCTCGGCGTCTCGCGGGGCCTGGTCTCCCGGGCTCCGAACTGTTCGGATGTCTGTCTCGGTGAAGCTGGTCGAGCGGTGAAGCCGGTGGGTGCAAGGGACAGAGGCACAGGCGTCACCCCGTGCGACCGCGTCCCCTTGACCGCTCCGGCAGGCTATTGCGCTCCCGGTATGGCGCGCAAACTATTTTTCCGGCGAGTTTCCCGACGGTCTCCGCGGCGTCCCGTGACGCCGGCTGTGATCGCCCCGGACCGGCTCAGGCCGGTTCGTCCGACCGGCCGTCCTCGACGTCCCCCGGATCCTCCTCGGGCTCCTCCCCCGCACACAACGAGAGCACGGCGGCCCCGTATTTGTCCAGCTTCATGGCACCCACCCCGGAGATGACGGCCAGCTCCTGGCGGGTGCCGGGGACGTCCTCGGCGATGGCCATCAGGGTGGCGTCGGTGAAGACGACGTAGGCCGGGGCGCCCTGCTTGCGGGCCTGTCCGGCCCGCCACTCGCGCAGCCGCTCGTAGAGCGCCTCGTCCATGGTGGACGGGCAGGTCTCGCAGCGGCGGAGCTTGCGCTCGACGGCCTCGGTGAGGGCGCGGTCGCAGACCCGGCACTTGACCGGTCCGCGGGCCCGGCGGGCGGCGGAGCGCTCGCCCTGCTCGACGCCGCCGCGCCCGCCGCGGCCCGCGGAGCGGGTGCCGGGCGCGCTGGAGCCGGGGCGCAGGCCGTCGAGGAAGCGGCTGGGCTTGCGGGAGGCCCGCCCGCCCGGGGAGCGGGAGAGCGCCCAGGAGAGGGAGAGGTGCTTGCGGGCGCGGGTGACGCCGACGTAGAGGAGGCGGCGCTCCTCCTCGACCTGCTCGTCGGTCTTGGCGTAGATGATCGGCAGGGTGCCCTCGGTGAGGCCGACGAGGAACACGGCGTCCCACTCCAGGCCCTTGGCGGCGTGCAGGGAGGCCAGGGTGACGCCCTCGACGGCGGGGGCGTGCTGGGCGGCGGCGCGGGCGTCGAGCTCGGCGACGTAGGCGGCGAGGTCGGCGGCCAGGCCCTCGGCGGTCCGGGTGCGCTCGAACTCCTCGGCGAGGCGGACGAGCGCCGCGAGGGACTCCCAGCGGTCGCGGACGGCCCCGGAGCCGGCCGGCGGCTCCGCGGTGAAGCCGCGGGTGGCGAGGACGGCGCGGACCTGGCCGGCGAGGTCCGGGGCGTCGTCGGTGAGCGGGTCGGAGCCGGCCCGGGCGGCGCCGCGCAGCAGGACGCCGGCGTCGCGGACCTCCGGCCGTTCGAAGAACCGCTCGGCGCCCTTGAGCTGGTAGGGGACGCCGAGGTCGGCGAGGGCCTGCTCGTAGACCTCGGACTGGCCGTTGGTGCGGAAGAGGACGGCGACCTCGCTGGCGCGGACTCCGGCGGCGAGGAGCTCCTTGATCCGGCGGGCGGTGGTCTCGGCCTCGGTCGGCTCGTCCTCGTACTCGGTGTAGACGGGCTCGGGGCCGGCCTCGCGCTGGGAGACGAGTTCGAGGCGGTGCCGGGCCGCCTCGCCGCGGGCCTGGGCGAGCAGCCCGTTCGCGAGGTGGACGACCTGCGGGGTGGAGCGGTAGTCGCGGACCAGCTTGACGACCGTCGCCTCGGGGTGGCGGGTGCGGAAGTTGAGCAGGTAGTCCGGGGTGGCGCCGGTGAACGAGTAGATGGTCTGGCTGGCGTCGCCGACGACGCAGAGGCTGGTGCCGCCGCCCGGTCCCGTCCACTGGTCGAGGAGCCGCTGCTGGAGGGGGGAGACGTCCTGGTACTCGTCGACGGTGAAGTGCCGGTACTGGGACCGGACCTGGTCGGCGATGTCGGGGCGGTCCTCCAGGATGGCGGCGGTGAGCAGCAGCACGTCCTCGAAGTCGATCACGCCCCGGCGGGTCTTGGCCTCCTCGTACACGCGGTAGACCTGGGCGGTCTCGGCCGGGTCCCGGGGGGCCTCGCGGCCGGACTTCTGGACGGCGGCGGGGTAGTCGTCGGGGCCGATCTGGGTGACCTTGGCCCACTCGACCTCGGCCGTGAGGTCGCGCAGCTCGGTGCGCTGGACGCGCAGGCCGCAGCGGCTCGCGGCCTCGGCGACCAGCTGGACCTTGCGCTCCAGCAGCTGCGGGACGGGTCCGCCGACCGCGCGCGGCCAGAAGTAGTGGAGCTGGCGGAGGGCGGCGGCGTGGAAGGTCCGGGCCTGGACGCCGTCGGCGCCGAGCTGGCGCAGGCGGCCGCGCATCTCGCCGGCGGCGCGGGCGGTGAAGGTGACGGCGAGGACCTGCTGGGGCTGGTAGACGCCGCTGCGCACGCCGTAGGCGATGCGGTGGGTGATGGCCCGGGTCTTGCCGGTGCCGGCTCCGGCGAGGACGCAGACGGGCCCGTGCAGGGCGGTGGCGACGGCCCGCTGCTCGGGATCGAGCCCGGCGAGGACGGCGTCGGGACCGGTGGCGTCGGGGTGGCCGGACCGGTCACTGCCGTGGTCGTCGAACGGGATGCCGCTCAAGAGGTCTTCCTGCATGCGTTCCATACTCTCAGTCCGCTCGGACAACCGGGGCGGGGTTGTCCACAGGGGCGGTGTGATCGCAGGATGATCGCTGCGCGGACCGGCGGGTTGTCGCACTCCGGGGCGCGTTCCTTCCGTCACACTCCGGGCGTGCGCATCCGCACGACCCTCGCGGAACGGCAGGGGATCGCCGCGGGCGCACCGCGGGAGCGCGGAATGACCGCCGTGCGGCGGACGTTCTCCCCCTGGAACCGTACGCCCCCCTCTCTTTCGAAGGAGTCCCCTCGATGTCCGGCAGCGTGACGATGTACAGCACGACCTGGTGCGGCTACTGCAACCGGCTCAAGAGCCAGCTGGACCGTGAAGGCATCGGCTACACCGAGATCAACATCGAGGAGGACCCGGCGTCGGCGTCCTTCGTCGAGTCGGTGAACAACGGCAACCAGACCGTCCCGACCGTGCTCGTGCAGCCGACGGGCGGCGGCGAGCGGGTCGTGATGACCAACCCGAGCCTGCTCCAGGTGAAGAAGGCCCTGGCCGCCTGAGGTCCGCCGGGCCCGGGGCGGCGCGCTACGGCGCGTCCGCCCGGGCCGGGTCGACGGGGGCGGCGGGCGCGGGCAGCGAGGCGCGGGCGGCGAGGTCGCCCACGCCGTAGACCAGCCGGCTGCGGTCGGCGGAGTAGCGGGTCTCGATGACCCGGACCGGTCCGCGCCGGTCGTAGGTGACCCGGGTCTGGACCACCAGCGGGACGCCGGGGCCGCCCTGGAACCACTGGGCCTCCTCGGGGCCGGGCATCCGGGCGATCAGGTGGTCGACGGCGCCGACCTCGGTGCGGCCGAGGGCGGCGAGCACCGCCTCGTCGCCCCCGTCGATCTGGTCGGGCTCCATCAGGGGGGTGCCGGCGGCGAGTCCGGCCCGGTAGTGGCTCTCCTCGATGGAGTACGGCTCGCGGTCCAGCAGGCGCAGCTGGCGGCGGACCACGATGGCCTCCCCCGGGCGCAGGCCGAGCCGCTCGGCGATGTCGACCCGGGCCCTGACGATCATCATCTCGAAGTCGACGGTGAGTTCCCGTCCGGCGTCGGCGGCCTCGCCGCGGTAGACGGCGCTGGGGACGGCGAGGCAGTCGCGCGGGCCCTCCTCCGCCGCGGAGCCGCCGGAGCCCCCGCCGGTCCCGGCCGCCGCGGCCCCGTGGCCGGTTCCGGGACCGTGGCCGGAGACGGGACCGTGGCCGGAGACGGCGCCGGAACCCGAGCCCGGCCCGGGGATCCCGGGCACCCCCGGGGCACCGGACGCCCCTCCCCCGCCGGGCTGGCCGCCCCGGACGTCGCGCCCGGGGGCGGGCCCGTAGGCGCGGTGGTCGAGGACCGGGTGTTCGCGCAGATAGGTCCCCTTGCCCTGGAGCCGGACCAGGCGGCCTTCGTTGACCAGCACGTCGACGGCCAGCCGGACGGTGTTGCGCGCCACCCCGTACTGGCGCTCCAGTTCGCTCTCGACCGGGAGTGCGGCCTCGGCGGTGAACTCGCCCTCGGCGATCCGGCGGCGCAGGTCCGCGGCGAGGCGCTGGTATTTGGGGGATTGGGCGGTGCCCCGTGGGATTGTCACCCGAGTGAATGTAGCGAGCGCGGCGACGGGCTTTCAGGCGTTTACGGCAAAGTCGCCCGGGATCGGTGAAGTCGGCCGCCCCCCGCGCGGGTTCCCTACTGGACAGGGCCGCTCCGATTACGAACATCGTGGGGAGACGGTTTCGGAAAGAAAATTGGGGGCGCACGGAGCCAGTCCGCACGCCCCCGATATCCAGAGCGCTTCGATCCGCCGGAATTACCAGCGGGCCGCCGACGGAAGCGGTTCCCCGTACCAGAGTTCGACCAGGTGCCGGACGATCGAGATCCCCGACGGCGGCAGGATCTCCCCCGCCGCCATCCCGGCCCGCAGCTCCTCCCGGGAGAACCAGCGCGCCTCGGCCAGCTCCTCGCCGTCCACGGTGATCGCGGTGCCCGCCGGGTCCGCCTTGCCCATGAAGCCGAGCATCAGGCTGGACGGGAACGGCCACGGCTGGCTCGCCACGTAGGAGACCTCGGCGACCCGCACCCCGGCCTCCTCGAACACCTCGCGGACCACCGCCTGCTCGATCGACTCGCCCGGCTCGACGAAGCCGGCCAGGGTCGACCAGCGGCCCTCCGGCCAGAGCGCCTGGCGGCCGAGCAGGCAGCGGTCCTCCTCGTCGGTGATCATCATGATCACCGCCGGGTCGGTGCGCGGGTAGTGCTCCGCCGCGCAGGAGGTGCACCGCCGCACATGGCCGGCCCCGGCCTTCTCGGTCGGGTGGCCGCAGCGCGAGCAGAAACTGTGCAGCCGGTGCCAGTGCTCCAGCGCGACGGCGTGCACCAGCAGCCCGGCGTCCCGGTCGGAGAGCATCGCACCGACCTCGCGCAGCCCGGCCGGGCGGGCGTCGCCGTCCAGTCGGCCCGGCAGGCTCTCGCCGGCCAGCGCGAAGTAGGAGACGCCCTCCTCGTCGGTGCCGAGGAAGTACCGGTCACCGGTCTGCGGCGCCTCGAAGGAGGGCATCAGGACCAGTTCGGTCCCCTGGCCGCTGTCCACCACGAAGGCCTCGCCGCCGGCGATCGGCAGCACCTTGGTGCTCGGGTGGCTCCAGGCGGCCGCCAGCCAGGGTTCGTCGAACCGGTGCTGGGCCGCCCGGTCCACCCCGGCCCGGGCCAGCGCCAGGTGCAGCGGACGTTCGGTCTCAGGCACGGTGCTCAACTGTTCCATCCCCACGTGATGAGTCTTCCGGACGGTTCGGGTTCACTCGCTCGCACTGCCCGGGCGCCAGTTCTCGGCCAGGTCGGCCCAGAGGTAGGCGGCCGTCTCCACACCCTTGGCCAGCAGGTCCAGCTCGACCTTCTCGTCGACCGAGTGCCAGCCGTCCGAGGGCACCGAGATGCCGAGGAAGAGCACCGGCGCGCCGAGCACGTCCTGCAGGTCGGCGGCCGGGCCGGACCCGCCCTCCCGGGTGAAGAGGATCCGCTGTTCGAAGGCCCGCCCCATCGCCCGGACGGTGGACTCCAGCGCCGGGTGGTCGAGCGGGGTCAGGCACGGCCGGGTCGCGCCCGGGAAGACCAGCTCGTACCGGATGCCCTCCGGCACCCGGGCGGCCACCCACTCCCGGACGGCCTCCCGGACCTTCTCCACCTCCTGTCCGGCGACCAGCCGGAAGGAGAGCTTGAGGTGCGCCGAGGCGGGCACGATGGTCTTGCCGCCGGGTCCGGTGTAGCCGCCCCAGATGCCGTTGACCTCGGCGGTCGGGCGGGCCCAGATCCGCTCCAGGGTGGAGTAGCCGGCCTCGCCGAGGGTGCCGGACGACTTGGCGACCTTCAGCCACTGCGCCTCGTCGAAGGGCAGCTCGGCGAAGAGCTCGCGCTCGCGCTCGGTCAGCTCGATCACGCCGTCGTAGAAGCCGGGGACGGCGACCCGGCGGTCGGCGTCGTGCAGCCCGGCGGCCAGCTCGGCGGCGACGGCGGCCGGGTTCGGCACGGCCCCGCCGAACGAGCCGGAGTGGATGTCGGTCTCGGGCCCGTAGAGGTCGATCTGGGCGTCGGCCAGGCCGCGCATGCCGGTGCAGACGGTCGGTGTGGTCTCGGACCACATCCCGGTGTCCGAGATGACCACGACGTCGGCGGCCAGCCGCCCGGCCTCGCGCCGGACCAGGTCGGCGAAGTTCGGCGAGCCGGACTCCTCCTCGCCCTCGATCAGCAGCTTGAGGTTGACGGCCGGCGCGGTGCGGCCGGTCGCGGCCAGGTGGGCCCGCACCCCGAGGGTGTGGAAGAAGACCTGGCCCTTGTCGTCCGCGGCGCCGCGGGCGAACAGCTGCTTCCCGACCACGGTCGGCTCGAACGGCTCGGTCGCCCAGCCGTCCTCCTTCGCCGCCGGCTGCACGTCGTGGTGCCCGTAGACCAGCACGGTCGGCGCGGACGGGTCCCCGGAGGACCACTCGGCGAAGACCGCCGGGAGGCCGTCCGTCTCCCACACCTCGGCCACCGGGAAGCCGGTGTCGCGCAGCTTCGCGGCCAGCCACTCGGCGGAGCGGCGCACGTCGTCGGCCCGGCCGGGGTCGGCGGAGACCGAGGGGATGCGGAGCCAGTCGGCGAGGTCCGCGAGGAAGGCGGCCTGGTGCTGGTCGATGAAGGAGCGGACGACGCTGTCCGGGGTTCTCGTCATACGGACGACTTTAGTTCGCCCGTGCGGGTCGGACGGGCCCCGGTCCCGGCCGGTGGACACCGGAAGGCCTGTAACGTCCGTCACCCCCGGCCGCACGGGGGCGGCGACCGGGGGCGACGGGGACGGCACGGTGCTCAGCCGGAGCGGCGCAGCAGCGAGATCCGCGAGCGGGTGAGCAGGGCGGCCAGCACCACCGCGAGCAGCGGCAGCAGCACGACGGTGCCCGTGACGTTGAGCCAGGGGAAGACCACGACGCCCTTGGCCGCCTCCTCCTGGAGGCTCATCCCCGGGTAGCTCATCGAGGCCGCCTCGACCTTGCGCAGTGCCACCGCGGGCACGATCCCGGCGGCGGCCCCGAGCAGGGCGCCCATCGCGGCGATCACGCCGCACTGGAAGCCGGAGAGGGTGCGCCGGATCCGGGGTGCCGCGCCGACCGCCGCGAGGGTGGTCAGGTCGCGCTGGGAGTCGGCGGCCGCGAGGCCGGTGGCGATGCCCGCGGCGCCGAGGGCGACCAGGCCCGCGAAGCCGGTGAGCCCGAGGGTGACGAGGTCGCCGTCGGAGCGGTAGCCGCGTTCGACCTCCAGGTCGGTGCCGTCGGACAGCTTGGCGAGGGCGGCGCGGGCCTTCTGCTCCGCCCCCTCGGTCGGCGCGTCCGCGGGCAGCCAGACCGAGCCGGCGTCACTGGTGGTGAGGCCGAGCCGGGCGGCGGTCCCGGAGCCGAGCACGACGTCGCCGCCGGCCTCGACCGGCGCCGCGACGTGGACGGCCTCGACGGTGACCGGGTGGACGACCGGCTCCGTGTCGGGGGTGGGCGGCTGGTTCGGGTCGTCCGGCTCGGTGAGTTCGAGCGTGACCTTCCCGTCCTTGATGAAGCGCTGGTCGAAGACCACGGCCTTGCCCGCGGCGAGCGCCTGCGCGCCGGCCGGGTCGGTGGAGCCGTAGAGGTTGTGCAGCAGTTCGGCGTCGCCCGCCTGGACCGCGCCGAAGACGCTGCCGTGCGAGATCGTCTCCTGCCTGCAGCGCGGGTCCTCGCGCAGCAGTCGCTCGGTCTCGCCCGCGATCATGACGGACCGCCGGCCCCAGACCGGGCAGCGCAGCTCCTCGGGCAGGACGACGGCGACGTGGCCGCAGGTGCCGCCGCGGGCCATGCAGTCGCCCTTGTAGTTGACGCGCCCGACGTCGGCGCGCTTGCCGAGGGCGGGGATGCTGTCCTGGACGGCGCCGCGCATCTTCGGCAGCATCGAACCGTCGGAGGAGGCACCCCAGCCGCTGGCCACGATGACCGCGTTGGCGGGGCCGGAGGCGGTGTACTCGCGGCGGTGCTGCTCGTCGCTGCTGGCCACGTAGACGCCGACGGCCACGGACCCGGCGACGGCGGCCATCACGGCGGCGACGGCGGGCGCGGTGCGGCCGCGGTGGCGGACGGAGTCGCGCAGCGCGAGGCGGGGGCCGAGCGGCAGCCAGCGGCCGATCCGCCCGAAGAGGCCGACCAGGTAGGGGGTGAGGGCGACCATGCCGAGTTCGGCGACGACCGAGCCGCCCAGGACGGCCATCGAGCGGCTGCCGAAGCCCCCGGTCGCGCCGAACAGGGCGAGGGCGGAGCCGGAGCCGAGCATCGCCAGGCCGAGCAGGGCGAGCTTGCGGCTCGGCGGCTTGAGGCTGTCCCGGCCGGTGAGCGCGGCCACGACGTCCTGGCGGGAGGCCTGGACGGCGGGCACGACGGCGGCCAGGAGGCCGGTGACGAGGCCGATCAGCAGGATGCCGGCCAGGTCGAGCGGCTGCAGGTCGAAGTGCCCGAACCGCGTCCCGGCGTAGCCCTCGGCATAGCCCCGCAGCAGGGCGACCAGGCCGATGCCCGTGACGAGGCCGACGGCCGCGCCGGTGAGGCCGAGGACGACGCCGCCGCCGAGGACGACGGCCCGGACGTTGGCGCGGTCACCGCCGCCGGCGGCGAGCAGGCCCAGCTGCCGCCGGGAGCGCCTGGCCCCGACGGCGAAGGCGGGGCCCGCGAGGAGCACGATCTCCAGCAGGGCCATGCCGGCGACGGTCGCCAGGATGACGACGGAGGTCTTGTCGAAGAACGGGGTCGAGCCGCCGCCCCGGCTGTCCTGGTAGGCGTAGAAGGGCACGTCGGCGCGGGCCGGCGGGTCGAGCAGGACCGCGCGGGAGCTGACGGTGAAGCCGTACTTGTTGAGCTCCAGGACCTTGGGCCAGTCGATGACGGTCCCGGCGGGGAGCTTGACCAGCCAGCGGCTGTCGCCGTCGGAGGAGGCGCCGCGCCCGCGGAACTGGTCGGCGCCGGGCAGCTTGGCGAGCGGGGCGACCAGGGCGCCGGGCCGGCCGATGACGGTGGAGGAGCGCAGGTCCTCGGGGTACTCGGCGACACCGGTGATGGTGAAGGGGGTGGCTTCGAGGCCGCGCGGCGAGGTCTGGTCGCCGAGGCGCAGGCCGGCGCGGTCGAGGAAGTCCCGGGTGACGGCGACCTCGTGGTCGGCGCTCGGGGCCCGGCCCTCGACGAGTTCGATCCGGCCGCGCCAGACCGGGTCGGCGAGGTCGGCCTCGACGGTCCGGACGTTGGTGAGGCCCTCGCGGGTGCTGGTGGCGGTGTAGGGGCCCTGGCGCACCGGCACGAGGGTGGCGCCGGGCGGCAGGAGCTGCTTCGCGAGTTCGGCGGGCTCGGTGTCGAGGCTGCGCCGCTGCTCGGGGGTGTAGTGGGGCTGTTCGCCCGGCTTCCGGTCGTCGTCGGGGCTCTCGATGTGGAAGTCGGCCTCCGGGTCCGGCGGCTGGAGCACGAGGGAGCCGCGTTCGAGCATGTTGAGCTCGGCCGCGGACTGGCCCATGGTGCGGACGACCTTCTCGCCCGGATCGAGTTCGGCGCTGCGGAAGACCACGTCGGCGCCGGCGACACCGAGGACGGGCAGGGCGACCATGGCGACGACGAGGGCGCTGCGGCCCTTGGCGCGCAGGGCGTCACGGCGGGCGATGCGCAGGGCCACCCGCCAGGCGCTGAGCTTCACCGTTCCACCGGGCCCTTCGCGTTGGCCGCGGCGGCGACGAGGAGGCTTCCGGCGTCCTGGCTGATGCTCTCGTCGACCATCCGGCCGTCGCGGAGGAAGACGACGCGGTCGGCCCAGGCGGCGTGCCGGGGCTCGTGGGTGACCATCATGGCGGCGGCGCCCTCGTCGCAGCGGGCGCGCAGGACCGCGAGGACCGACTCCCCGGTGGTGGAGTCGAGGGCGCCGGTGGGTTCGTCGGCGAGGACGAGGCGGCGGTCGCCGATGAGGGCGCGGGCGATGGCGACGCGCTGCTGCTGGCCGCCGGACATGTCGTCGGGGAAGCGGTCGGCGAGCTCGGGGATGCCGAGCTCCTCCAGGGCGGCGAGCGCCTCGCGGCGGGCGGCGCGGCCGGAGAGGCCGTCGAGTTCGCGCGGGAGGGAGATGTTCTCGGCGGCGGTGAGCGCCGGTATCAGGTTGTAGTCCTGGAAGACGTAGCCGACCGAGCGGCGGCGGACCTCGGCGAGCCGCTTGCGGTCGAGTCCGCCGAGGGCGACGCCCTCGACGAGGACCTGGCCGGTGCTGGGGGTGTCCAGGCCGCCCGCGAGGGTCAGCAGGGTGGACTTGCCGGAGCCGGAGGGGCCCATGACGGCGACGAACTCGCCGGGGTGCACCTTGAGGTCGACGCCGCGCAGCGCCTGCACCTCGGCGGCTCCCTGCCCGTGGACGCGGGTGACGTTGTCCAGGTGCAGGACCGCGCTGCGGCCGGCCCTGGTCGGATCGGTGTGGGACACACTTCCCCCTGCTGTGACGGGGCCCGCCGCCCGTGTGGTGCGGCGGACCGGTGGTTCGTGGGTCCGTACGGCGTGGTCGGGTCCGTACGGGGTGGGCCGCCGGGGCGGCTCAGGTCCTGGTGCGGCGGCGTCCGAGCCGGGAGGTCGGGGGCGCGGGCTCGCTCTGCCGGTTCTCGGCGGCGCGGGCCTGTTCGACCTCCGCGCGCCGGGCGAGCCGGGTCTCGCAGTGGTCGAGCCAGCGGACCTCGGCCTCGGTCTGGAAGATGAGCTGTTCGAGGACGAGCAGCCAGGCGAGGTCGGCCCCGGCGGTGTCGTGCCCGGCGGCCTCGGTGCCCGCGAGGGCGCGGGCCTTGAGCCGGGTGTAGTCCTGGAGCGCCTTGATGCTGTGCCGGCGCTGGCCCTGGACGACGGCGGGCACGTCCACGCCCGGGACGGTGACGGCCATCGCGAGCTTGATGGCGAGTTCGTCGCGCGGCGGGTTGGTGCGCGGCACCGGGCTGTCGAACCAGGTCCGCAGTTCGGCCCGGCCGGCGTCGGTGACGGCGTAGAACTGGTGTCCCTCGTCGTCCTCCCCCGCGGGGACGACCAGCCCGTCGCGCTCCAGGCGGGCGAGGGTGGTGTAGACCTGGCCGACGTTGAGCGGCCAGGTGGCGCCGGTGCGCGCCTCGAACTCGGTTCGCAGCTGGTAGCCGTAACGCGGGCCCTGGTCGAGCAGGGCGAGCAGGCCGTGACGGATGGACATACCGAGTATGTATACCGGGTATGCTCGACGGGTCAAGCCGGACCGGTCAGGGCCGCGGCCGCGCACCGGCCCCCGGCGAGCAGGTACCGTCGTGCGGTGTGAGCCAGTTGCGCATCGCCACCTTCAATCTGCTGCACGGTCAGCCGCTCGCCCCGGACGGCGCCCCGCGCCCCTACCCGGACGACCCCGGCGGGCCGCTCGCGGAGGCGGTGGCCGCGCTGGACGCCGACGTCCTCGCGCTCCAGGAGGTGGACCGCCACCAGGCCCGCTCCGGCGGCACCGACCAGGCCGCCGTCGCCGCCAAGGCGATGGGCGCCGCCGACTGGCGGTTCGCCGCCGCCCTGCACGGCCGGCCCGCACCGGTGGCCGGCTGGGTGCCCGACCTCTCGGTGCCCGCCGGGCTCCGGGTCTACGGACCGGGCGAGGTCGGCGACGACGCCCCGCCCTCGTACGGCACGGCGCTGCTGACCCGGCTGCCGGTGCTGCACTGGCGGGCCCGCCGGTTCGCGCCGGCACCGTTCGGACTGCCCCTGCGGGTGGCCGGACGGCGCGGGCTCACGCCCGTCCCGGACGAGCCGCGGGCGGCGCTCGCCGCGGTCCTGGAGGGCGGGCGCGGACCGTTCACGGTGGTGGCCGCGCACCTGTCGTTCGTGCCGGGCTGGAACATGGCGCAGCTCGCCGGGATCCGGCGCTGGATCGCCGACCTGCCCCAGCCCTACCTGGTGCTGGGCGACTTCAACCTGATCGGCGCGGTGCCGCGCACGGTCCTCGGTTCGGCGGCCGCGCTGGACCGCACCGCCCCCCGGGAGAAGGTCCGCGAACTGCGGGCGGCCCGGCGGGCCCGGCCCCGGTTCACCGACGCCCGCCGGCGCCGGGTGCGCGAGCCGCGGGCCCGGCTGCAGGGCTGGTACGACCTCGCCCGGACGCCCACCTACCCCTCGCACCGTCCGGCGGTGCAGTTCGACCACGTGCTGGCGATCGGCGTGCCGCGCACCGCCGTCGGCCCGGCCGCCGCACCGCGCACCGGGGTGTCCGACCACCGTCCGCTGGTGGTCGAGGCCTCGCTCTGACCCCGGGCCCGCCGGGCCCGGACCGCCGGGCCGGCGGCCGGGACCGACGAGGCGGACGGCCGGGCAGGCGGACGGCCGGGGCGGCCGACGGGCGACCGGCCCCGGACCGTCACTGCCGGGAGAACTGGCCGTTCTGGTGCGGGACGTGCGGGACGGGCGCCGCCGGGTCGGGACGGTCGGCCACCGGCGGCGGGTCGTACTGGAGCAGCAGCATGGCGGCGTCGTCGCCGAGCTGGCGGCCGACGTGGCGGACCACGTCCTCGTGCAGCCGGCGCAGCACGTCGACCGGGCGGCCCTCGGCGCAGACCGGGAGCCGTTCGGCGAGCGGGTAGAAGACGCCCGCCCGGTCGCGGGCCTCGATGACGCCGTCGGTGAAGAGCAGCACCCGGTCGTCACGGCGCAGCGGCACGCGGTGCACCGGCGGCCGGACGTCGGCCGGGTCGAGGACGCCGAGCGGGGGCACCGTCTCGGCGAGTTCGAGCGGCCGCACCGGCTCGCCGCCGCGCAGCAGCAGCGGGGCCGGGTGGCCGCAGTTGACGATCTCGGCGGTGCCGTCGGGCCGGACGCCGATCAGGACGAGGGTGACGAACTCCTCCTCCACGCCCGGGTGTTCGTTCTCGTGCAGGGCGCGGTCGAGGCTGACGGCGAGCCACCCGGCCACCCGGTCGAGGGCGGCCTCCTGGTGGGCCGCCTCGCGGAAGGCCCCGAGCACGGCCGCGGCGGTCTCGACGGCGCCGAGCCCCTTGCCGCGGACGTCGCCGACCACCGCCCGGACGCCGTGCCGGGTGTTGACGACCTCGTAGAGGTCGCCGCCGATCCTGGCGTGGGCGGCGGCGGCCTCGTAGTGGACGGCGGCCTTGACGGTGCCGACCCGTTCGGGGACGGGCCGCAGCAGGACCCGGCGGGCGATCGAGGCGACCAGCTGGGCGTCGGCGAGGAGTTGCTCCTGACGCAGCCGCAGGGTGGCGCTGACCCAGCCGATCGCGGCGACCAGGACGATGGCGAAGACGGTGGCACTGTGCACGGACTCGCCGAGCACGTCGTTGTGGAAGGCCATCAGGAAGGCGGCGGCCTCGGTGCAGGCGCCGATGGCCAGCGGGTACCAGGTGCGTCGGCTGACCACCGCGGCCAGTGCGGGGACGGCGGTGAGCGCCGGCTCGACGGTGACCGCGGCGTCGGTGAAGTAGTCGAGGACGACGACCAGCGCCATGCCGATGAACGGCAGCGTGAGTGCCGTCCTCGGCCAGGTGCCGGTAGCGCCGGGTGCGGTGCCCGGGGTCGGCCCGGCGAACCGCTCTCTGATCCATCCGGTCGCGCTCAACTTCGGTCTCTCCAGCAGAAGACGCCGATGCCCGAGGGGCACCTGCGGTGATGACTGAGGGTTAGGGAATGCGGGCCTCGCTGGCGGCCGGAGTACGGGGGTTGACCGGTTACCGACCCCACAATAGGCGCGAAACGTGCACTACGCACAGGTTTCGCCCGATGCCGTGATGACTTGAATGCTCTCCGTGACTCATTCTTCACTGTTCCCGATCAGGAGCCGTTCCAACTCTTTTCGGTCGGGAAGTCCTGTCGGTTGTTCGATCCGGCCACTGCGGACGTACAGGAACGAGGCCGTGACCTGCTCCAGGGGGACGCCCGCCTGTTCGGCCCAGGCGAGCCGGTAGACGGCGAGCTGGAGCGGATCGGCGGTCTCCTCGCGGTGCGTCTTCCAGTCCACCACTTCGTAGCGTGACGCGCCGCCGAATTCTGACCCGCCGTCACCTCCGCGGTAGACCGCGTCGATCCGGCCGCGCACCACCCGGCCCGCCAGCACCAGGTGGAACGGCGTCTCGACCCGGTACGGCTCGCGGTCCGCGTACGGCGTGCGCAGGAACGCCTCCTTGAGCCGCTCCAGGTCCTGCTCGTCCTCGATGCCGTCGTCGTCGGCGCCGGGCAGCGCACCCGGCCCGATCAGCATCAGCGGCTCGATCCTGGACTGCACCCAGGCGTGGAAGCGGGTGCCGCGGCGGGCGGCGGGCTGCGGCGGGCGCGGCATCGGCCGGGCCAGGTCGCGGGCGAAGCCGTCCGGGTCGGCGGCCAGGCGCAGCAGCTGGGTGGCGGACAGCGAGGCGGGCAGCGGGACCTCCCGCACGCTGCGCCGGGAGCGCTCCAACTCCCCCGTCAGCGCGTTCAGGTCGCGGTCCCAGGACTCGACCAGCCGGCGGTCCTCGGGGGCCATCGGCCCGGGTTCGGGGGCGGGCTGCCCGGCGAGGCGCCGGTGCACCACCTCGGCGACCCGGCGGCGGGCGTGCTGGGCGGCCGGGTCGAGCGGCAGCGGCCAGGGGCGTTCGACGGGCGCGGCCAGCGCCGGGTTCACGTCGCCCTTGGCCGGCGGCTCGGTCCAGTGCTCGACCTCGCCGTTCCCGGGCTCCTCGCAGTGGGCGCGCAGCTGCTCCAGGAAGTCGGACGGGCCGCGCGGGGTCTTCTGGCTCGGTCCCCACCAGTGGCCGGAGGCGAGCAGCAGGGCGCGCGGCCGGGTGAAGGCGACGTAGCCGAGGCGCAGTTCCTCGGTGCCGGAGTGCTCGGCGAGCGCGGCCTTGAACGCGGCCATCGACTTGGCGTTCCAGCCGTCGCGGACGTCGGGCAGCGTGGCGCCGTCACCGCGCAGGGCGTGCGGCAGGACCCGCTTGGTGCTGGTCCAGCGCTCGCGCGCGGTCGAGGACGGGAACGCGCCCCGGACCAGGCCGGGGACGGCGACGACGTCCCACTCCAGGCCCTTCGACTTGTGCGCGGTGAGCACCTTGACGGTGTCCTCGCCGCCCGGCAGGCCGGCGTCCAGGCCGCGGTCGTGCTCCTGGGCGGCGCGCAGGAAGCCGAGGAAGGCGGCCAGGCCGGGATCGCCGTCGAGGTCGGCGAAGGAGGCCGCGACGTCCAGGAAGGCGTGCAGGGTCTCCCGGCGCCGGGCGGCCAGCGCCTGCGGGGAGGCGGCGAGTTCGACCTCCAGGCCGGTCGTGGCGAGGACCCGGTGCAGCACGTCCATCAGCGGCTCGGCCAGCGAGCGGCGCAGTTCGCGCAGTTCGCGGGCGAGCCGGGCGAAGCGCACCCGGGCCTCGGCGGAGAACGGCAGCTCGTCGGGCTGTTCGCGGTCGAGGAAGGTCTCCAGGGCGTCGGCGAGCGAGACCACCTCGGTGGGGTCGGTCTCGGCGACGGCGGCGGCGAGCGCCTCGACGCCGTCCGGCCGGGCGGTTCGGACCAGGTCGGCGGCCCGCCGGCCGAGCAGGGCGAGGTCGCGCGGGCCGATCCGCCAGCGCGGGCCGATCAGCAGCCGGACCAGGGCGGCGTTGGCGGTCGGGTCCTGGAGCACCTCGCAGACCGCGACCAGGTCCGCGACCTCGGGCAGGTGGAGCAGCCCGCCGAGGCCGACCACCTCGACCGGCACGTCGCGGGCGACCAGTGCGGCGTGGATGTCGGGGAAGGCCGAGCCGCCGCGGCAGAGCACGGCGATCCGGCCGGGCGCGGTGCCGGTGCGCACCAGGTGGGCGACCGAGTCGGCGAGCCAGTCGATCTCCTCGGCGTGGGTGGGCAGCAGCGCGGCCCGGACGAAGCCGTCGTGCTCGGCCCCGGGAGCGGGGCGCAGCGCCTCCACGCCCTCGTGCATCGTGCGCAGCGGCGCGGCCAGCCGGTTGGCGAAGGCGAGCAGCCGGCCGCCGCTGCGGCGGTTCTCGCTGAGTGCGAAGCGGCCGGCGGGGGCGCCGCCGGTCCGGGGGAAGTGGTGCGGGAACTCGTCCAGGTTGGCGACGGAGGCGCCGCGCCAGCCGTAGATGGCCTGGCAGGGGTCGCCGACGGCGGTCACCGGGTGCCCGGACGGGCTCCCGTCCGGGCCGGCGCCGAAGAGGCCGGCGAGCATCAGCCGCTGGGCGACCGAGGTGTCCTGGTACTCGTCCAGCAGGACGACCCGGTACTGGCCGCGCAGCAGGGCGCCGACCTCGGGGCGCTGCTGGGCGAGCCGGGCGGCGGCGGCGATCTGGTCGCCGAAGTCCATCAGCCCGGCGGCGGTCTTGCGGCGCCGGTAGTCCTCGACCAGGCGGAGCAGCTCCAGGCGGGCCCGGGCGGCGGCGGGGACGGCCCGCAGGTCGTCGTTGGTGAGCCTGGCGGTGGCGAGGGTGTCGAGGAGTCCCTCGTCGTGGGCGCGCAGGGTGTCGGGGTCGACGAGGTGTTCGGCGAGCTCGCCGTCCAGGGCGGTGAGGTCGGCGACCAGGTTGGCGAAGGTGCCGGTGAGGGCCGGGAACGGGCCGCGGGCGGTGCGCAGCACCTTGGCGGCGAGCTGGAACCGGGTGGCGTCGGCGAGCAGCCGGACGTCGGGCTCGATGCCGATCCGCAGGCCGTGCTCCTTGAGGAGGCGGCCGGCGAAGGCGTGGTAGGTGGAGATCTCGGGCTCGCCGAGCGGCTCGTCCTCCGGGCCGGCGCCCCTGCCCCACTCCTCGTCCGGGGGTCCCCCGGGGCCGCCGAGCCGGAGCAGGGCGGTGCGGACGCGTTCGGCGAGTTCGCCGGCGGCCTTGTTGGTGAAGGTGAGGCCGAGCACCTCCTCGGGGCGGACCGCGCCGGAACCGACCAGCCAGACGACGCGGGCGGCCATCACGGTGGTCTTGCCGGAGCCGGCGCCGGCGACGATCACGGCCGGCTCCAGGGGGGCGCCGACGGCCGCCATCTGCTCCCGGTTGAAGGGGATGCCCAGCAGCTCCTTGAGCTGGTCGGGGTGGCTGAGCACGGCGGTCACCCCGTAACGGTAACGGGGGGTACGGACAGGTCGGGCCGTCCGGGAGGGCTGCTGTGGCGACCCTCACTGCCGTGCCGCCCGGCGCGGCGGCGCACCCCGGCCGGCCCGCCCCGCCCGCTCTCCGTCCCCGCCCCGGCCTACTCGACGACCTGGGCGCCGTCGCGCTGGGCGGAGCAGCTGCGGCGGAAGGAGCAGCGGTCGCAGCCGGTGCCGGTCTGCGGGACGAACCGCTCGGCGAGGATCCGCCCGGCGGCGTCGGCGAGCAGGTTCTCGATCCACGGCTCGCCCTCGGGCGGCTCCTGCCGCTGCACCTTGGGCGCGTCCGGCACGGCCTTGTCGGGCTTGCGCAGCTGCACCAGCTCGGCGCCGCCGGCCTCCGGGGCCGCGCCGTCGAAGCCGGGCAGCTCGTTGAGCGCCCCGGCCCGGACGGCGAGCTGGTAGACGGCGAGCTGCTTGTGGTCGGGCAGCGACTTGTCGGTGGGCAGTTCCTTGCCGGTCTTGAAGTCCACCACGTAGGCGCGCCCGGCCTCGTCCTTCTCGACCCGGTCCATCGAACCGCGGATCCGCACCAGGACCCCGCCGGCGTCGAGGGTGACGTCGAAGCCGTGCTCGGTGGCGACGACGTCGCGGCCGCGGCCCATCACGTGCCAGGTGAGGAAGCGCTCCAGGGCGGCCCTGGCCTCGGTCTTCTCCTGCTGGGACTTCCACGGCGCGTCGAAGGCCAGCGCGTCCCAGACGGTGTCGAGGCGCTCCATCAGGACGGCGAGGTCGGCGGGGGTGCGGCCGGAGCCGACCTCGTCGGCGAGGGCGTGCACGACGTTGCCGAAGCCCTGTGCGGCGGAGGAGGTGCCGCGCGCCTTGACCTCCTTGTCCAGGAACCACTGCAGCGAGCAGTTCTCCAGCTGCTCCAGGCCGCTGCCGGAGAGCCGGACCGGCAGGTCGGCGTCGCGCAGCGGGTCGGGGGCGGCGGTGGCGTCGTCGAGCCCCCACCACGCGTCGGGCCGGGCGGCGGGGACGAGCGGCCGGTCCTCCTCGTCGGTGGCGAGGGCGAGGGTGGCGAGGCGCTCGGCGGCGGCCCGGCGCAGCTCGGGCGAGCGGGCCGGGTCGACGGTGACCGCGCGCAGCTCGGCGACCAGGGCGGGGACGGAGAGCGGGCGGCGCGGGCGGTGGGTGACGTCCTCGACGGTGACGGGCGGGGTGCGGCGCACGACCCGGCCGGTCCTGGGGTCGACGTCCTCGCGGTAGAGCTCGCGCAGGAACCGGGACGGCTGGTCGCCGTCGTCGGCGGGTGCCTTCACGGCGGTGACGACCAGCCGCTCCCGGGCCCGGGTGGCGGCGACGTAGAAGAGCCGGCGCTCCTCGGCGAGCAGGGCGCCGGGGGTGAGCGGTTCGGCGAGGCCGTCGCGGCCGATCCGGTCGGCCTCCAGGAGCGAGCCGCGGCGGCGCAGGTCGGGCCAGAGGCCGTCCTGGACCCCGGCGACGACGACGAGCCGCCACTCCAGGCCCTTGGCCCGGTGGGCGGTCATCAGCCGGACCGCCTCGGGGCGGACGGACCGCACGGTGAGGGTGTCGGCGGCGATGTCCTGGGCCTCCAGCTCGGCGAGCAGGTCGAGGGCGCCGCGGTGACCGGTGACCTGCTCCTCGGCGCGGGCGGCGGTCTCGAACAGGGCGCAGAGCGCGTCGAGGTCGCGGTCGGCGTTGCGGCCGGCGGCCCCGCCGCGCAGGGCGGCCCGCTCCAGGCGTTCGCGCCAGCGCCGGGAGCCGTCCCAGAGGTCCCAGAGGGCGTCCTCGGCGGTGCAGCCGCCGGCGAGGCGTTCGCGGACCTTGCGCAGCAGCGTGCCGAGGTCGTGGGCGCGGCGGGCGTAGGGGGCGTCGAGGACGACGAGCTGCTCGGGTTCGGCGAGGGCCTCGCGGATCAGCTCCCCGGCCGGGCGCGGCACGGCGGCGGGGCGGGCGGCGGCGGGCCCGGTGTCTCCCCCCGCCTCGCGCTCTCCCTCACCCTCCGTGTCCGTATCCGCCTCGGTCTCCGTCTCCGTCTCCGTCCGACCCTCCGCCCCGGCCCGCCGGGCCTCGGCGCGCAGCGCGGCCCGCTCCTCCTCGCGCAGGACCCGCCCGAGCCGGCGCAGGTCGGCGCCGTCGAGGCCGCCCAGCGGGCCGGTCAGCAGGGTGTGCGCGAGGTCGGTGGTCAGCGGGTCGGGCGCGTCGGGCGCGTGCCGGTCCCGGACGGCCTGCTCGGCGCAGACCCGCAGGGCGAGCAGCAGCTGGGCGACGGCCGGCTCCTCGCGCAGGGGCAGGTCGTCGCCGTCGATCTCCAGCGGCACCCCGGCCGCGCCGAGCGCCCGCCGCACCCCGGGGATGGAGCGGGCCCCGGCCCGGACCAGCACGGCCATCTCGCCCCAGGGCACGCCGTCCTCCAGGTGCGCGCGGCGCAGCAGGTCCGCGACGGAGTCCAGCTCGGTACCGGGGGTGGGGTAGGTGTAGACCTCGACCCGGCCGCCCTCGCGGGAGGGCAGCAGGGCGCGGTGCTGGGCGAGCTTGTCGGCGGGCAGCCGGCCCATCGGCATCCGGCGGGTGAGCTCTCGGGCGGCGGCGAGCAGCACGGCGCCGGAGCGGCGGGAGACCCGCAGCACCTTGACGTCGGCGGGGCGGCCGTCGGTGTGCCGGAAGGTCTGCGGGAACTCCAGGATGCCGTTGATGTCGGCCCCGCGGAACGCGTAGATGGACTGGTCGGGGTCGCCGACCGCGATCAGTTCGCGCCCGTCGCCGGCCAGCCGGCGCAGCAGCCGCACCTGGGCGGGGTCGGTGTCCTGGTACTCGTCGACGAAGACGGCGTCGTAGCGGTCCCGCAGCCGCTGCTCGACCTCGGGGCGTTCGGCGAGAAGCACGGCGCGGTGGACCAGCTCGGCGTAGTCGAGGACCCCGCGCAGGTCGAGGACGTCGAGGTACTCGGCGAGGAAGTGGGCGGCGGCGGCCCAGTCGGGGCGCTGGACGCCCTCGGCGAACCGGGCCAGCTCGGCCTCGCCGAGACCGAGCTCACGGCTGCGGGCGAGGACGGCGCGGACCTCGTCGGCGAAGCCGCGGGTGGTGAGGCAGGCCCGCAGGTCCAGCGGCCAGCCGATCCGCGACCTGCCGAGCCTGGCGTCCTCGGCGCCGCCGGCGAGCAGTTCGCGGACCATGACGTCCTGCTCGGGGCCGGAGAGCAGGCGCAGCGGCTCGGCGTACTCGGCCGGGTCCTGGTGGGCGCGGAGCAGGGCGTAGCAGAAGGAGTGGAAGGTGGTCGCCTGCGGCGCGGCGGCCCCGGCACCGGCCGCGGTGACGCCGAGCCGGCCGGCCATCCGGTCGCGCAGCTCCATCGCGGCCTTGCGGCTGAAGGTGAGGACGAGGATCCGGTCGGGGTCGGTGCCGCGCTCGATGCGCCGTGCGACGGCCTCGACCAGGGTGGTGGTCTTGCCCGTCCCCGGCCCTGCGAGCACCAGCAGCGGGCCGCCCGTGTGCTCGGCCACGGCGCGCTGGTACTCGTCGAGCACGGGCGGGGCGGGCGGCACGAGGGGGCTGCGCACCAGACGGTAGGGGGAGCTCACGGACGTCCTGGGGGTCGTGCTTCGGGCAACGGCGGGCGGGCCCGTCGAGGGGCCCGCCGTATCGAGCCTACGATCCTGCCCCGTCATTCCCGTCCGCGCACGGGTTTCGGACCGGTTCGTCGGCGGAGGACCGGACCGTCCGCGCGCGGCCCCCGCCGGCGGCTACCCGCCGACCGGCCCGCCGTCCCAGCGGGCCCGCCGGAGGTCGACCCGGGGCGGGTCGGCGAGTTCGCGCAGCGGGGTGCCCTCCTCGGCGTAGTGGGCGAGGGCGCGGTGCTCGTGGCCCGGGAGGAAGCGGCCGTCGGCCCGGATCACCCGCCACCAGGGCACGGCTCCGCCGTACAGGGCCAGCACCCGGCCGACCTGGCGCGGGCCACCCTGACCGAGGTACTCGGCGATGTCGCCGTAGGTCATCACCCTGCCGGGTGGAATCCGCTCGGCCAGGTCGAGCACCAGTTCTGCGTAGGGCGGCAGCTCGCCGCGGTCACCGTCGTCGTGGGCGTCCGTCACCTGCGGCATTCTTCCGCATCCGGTCGGAGGCGGGGGCCCGTGCGAACGATCCGCCGCGCCCGATCCGGCCCCTGTCCAGCGCGGGGCGCCGCGGCATGCCACCATCTTCGGGGCGGTGAGTGGTGATACGAGGACAAGACCAGATGACCGGGACGGCTGACGTGGGCGTGGACGAGGGCTCCGACGAGTCCTCCGGCGCCATGCCCGCAGGTCCCGGCGGTGGGCCCGTCACCGAGCCGTCGCCGGAAGTCTCCCTGATCAAGGACCGGACGATCAAGACCCCTCAGCCGGCCGGCCCGGGGACGGGGACGCCCGCCACCCTCCCGGCCCAGCCGCCCGCACCCGCCGCCGAACCGGCCGCCGCCGAACCCCCGGCCGGGGTGTCCCCCGCCGGGGACGCCCCCGGCGTGAACGGCCACGACCCGGCCCGACCGGCACCGGACCGCGAGGACCCGGACCGCGAGGACCCGGCCCGCGAGGACCCGGCCCGACCGGCACCGGACGCGCACGACCCGCTCGACGACGCACCGCACCTGGACGTCGACGAGCCGCTGCTCGCCGCCCGCGCCCACCGCCCCTCCGACCTGATCCGCTTCCTGGCCGGCGTGCTCGGCCTGATCGCGGTCTTCGTGCTGGCCGGCGTCGCGACCTCGACGACCACCGGCATCGAACTGGACATCGCCTCCAACGCCCCCCGCTTCTCCCCCGTCCTCGCCACCATCACCGGCCTGGTCTCCAGCGTCGCCGTCCTGGCCGTACCGCTCGCCTTCGCGGTCGAGCGGCTGATCAAGCGCGACGGCCTGCGGGTCGCCGACGGCGTCCTCGCCTCGGTGCTCGCCTACGGCGTCTCGCTGGGCATCGACTGGTGGGTCGCCGAGGGCGCCTCCGACCACATCCGGGACGCCCTCACCCGCCTCCCGCTGGACTCCAACGGCACCCTCACCGACCCGGTGCACGGCTACCTCGCCCCGGTGATCGCCTACATGACGGCGGTCGGCATGTCGAGCCGCCCGCGCTGGCGGGTCGCCCTCTGGGTGGTGGTGGTCTTCAGCGGGATCACCGAACTGCTCGGCGGCTACACCACCCCGCTCTCCCTGCTCCTCACCGTGCTGATCGGCTGGTCCGTCGCCTACGGCACGCTGTACGCGATCGGCTCGCCCAACATCCGGCCCACCGGCCAGCACCTGATGATCGGCCTGCGCAAGGTCGGCTTCACCCCGGCCAGCGCCCACCGCGCCCCGGACGCGCCCGGCGGCACCCGCCGCTACCTCGTCGCCCAGCAGAGCGGCCCGCCGCTGGACGTCCACATCGTCGACCGCGAACAGCAGGCCTCCGGCTTCTTCTACCGGGCCTGGAGACGGCTGAGGCTGCGCTCGGTGGCCGTCCGCCGCAGCCCCCAGTCGCTGCGCCAGGCCCTGGAGCAGGAGGCGCTGATCGCCTACGCGGCCGCCGCCTCCGGCGCCCGCGCCCCGCAGCTGGTCGCCACCTCCGAGCTGGGCCCGGACGCCGCGATCCTGGTCTACGAGAACGTCGAGGGCCGCACCCTGGACGAGCTCGCCGACGACGAGATCACCGACCAGGTGATGGCCTCGCTCTGGGAGTCGGTCGCCGCCCTGCACGAGCGCCGGATCGCCCACCGGCGGCTCACCGGCGAGTCGCTGCTGGTGACCGACGGGAAGACGGCCTGTCTGGTCAACCTCTCCGGCGGGGACATCGCCGCCACCGACCTGACGCTGCGCATCGACGTCGCCCAGCTGCTCACCACCTTCGCGCTGCGGATCGGGCCCGAGCGGACGGTCGCCACCGCCAACGCGGTGCTCGGCGCCGACCGGGTCGCCCAGGCGCTGCCGCTGCTCCAGCCGGTCGGGATGAGCCGCTCCACCCGGGTCGACCTCAAGCGGCTCGGCAAGGAGCGGAAGGCCGCCGCCCAGGCCAGGGCGCTGGAGCAGGTCGCCGCCGGGGAGCGCACCCAGCAGCAGGCCGAGGAGGACATCGCGCTGGCCGGCGAGGACCTGCTCAGCCGGATCCGCGGCCAGATCCTGCAGATCGCCCCCGAAGCGCCGATGGAGCCGGCCAAGCTGGAGCGGCTCAAGCCGAAGAGCCTGATCATGGTGATCGCGCTCACCTTCGCCGCGTACCTCGCGCTGACCACCATCAAGCCGGCCCAGCTCAAGCTCTCGCAGATGGACTGGGCCTGGGCGGCGGTCGCCCTCGCCGCGGCCGCCTTCTCCTACATCGCCGCGTCGATGAGCCTGACCGGCTTCGTCCCCGAGAAGCTGCCGTTCCGCCGCACGGTGGCCGCCCAGCTCGCCGGGTCCTTCGTCAAGCTGGTCGCCCCCGCCGCGATCGGCGGCATCGCGCTGAACACCCGCTACCTGCAGAAGGCCGGCATCCGCTCCGGCCAGGCGGTCGCCTCGGTCGGCGCCTCCCAGCTGGCGGGTCTGACCGGGCACCTGCTGCTGCTGTTCAGCTTCGGCCTGATCACCGGCAGCCAGACCAACGGGGACCTCTCCGCGTCCCGCGCGGTGATCATCGGCGTGCTGACCGCCGCCGTGCTGGCCCTGGTCGTCGCGGCGGTCGCCCCGCTGCGGCGGTTCGTGCTGAACCGGCTGCGCTCGCTGTTCTTCGGCGTGGTGCCCCGGATGCTCGACCTGATGCAGACGCCCAGCAAGCTGGTCACCGGCTTCGGCGGCATCCTGCTGCTGACGCTCTCCTTCACCGCCTGCCTGGACGCCTCGGTGCAGGCCTTCGGCGGCTCGATCTCGTTCTCCGCGGTCGCGGTGGTCTTCCTGACCGCCAACGCGGCCGGCTCCGCGATCCCCACCCCCGGCGGCATCGGCCCGGTCGAGGTCGCGCTGATCGGCGCGCTCACCGTCGCCGACGTGCCGCCGACCGTCGCCACCCCGGCGGTCTTCCTCTACCGGGCGCTCACCTTCTGGCTGCCGGTGCTCCCCGGCTGGATCTCGTACAACGTGCTGCAGCGCAAGGGCGCCCTGTAGCACCCGGCACCCGGGCGGGCCGCCCCGTGCGGCCGGGCCGCGCGGGGCCCGCGGATCCGCCGGCGGACGCGGCCGGGTACGCGGAAGGGCCCGCCGGAGCGGGCCCTTCCACCGGTCCGGTCAGTACACCGGCTTGTGCGGCTCGATCTGGTTCACCCAGCCGAGCACGCCGCCGCCCAGGTGGACGGCGTTGGCGAAGCCGGCCGACTTCACCACGGCGAGCACCTCGGCCGAGCGGACGCCCGACTTGCAGTGCAGCACGATCTTCCGGTCCTGCGGCAGCTGCTCCAGCGCGTTGCCCATCAGGAACTCGTTCTTCGGGATCAGCACGGCGCCGGGGATGCTGACGATCTCGTACTCACCGGGCTCGCGGACGTCGATCAGGTAGATGTCCTCCTGGTCGTCCTGCCACTGCTTGAGCTGCTTCGAGGTGATCGTCGAACCGGCGGCGGCCTCCTGGGCCTCCTCGGACACGACGCCGCAGAAGGCCTCGTAGTCGATCAGCTCGGTGACGGTCGGGTTCTCGCCGCAGACCGCGCAGTTCGGGTCCTTGCGGACCTTCACCTGGCGGTAGTTCATCTCCAGGGCGTCGTAGATCATCAGCCGGCCGACCAGCGGGTCGCCGACCCCGGCCAGCAGCTTGATCGCCTCGGTGACCTGGATCGAGCCGATCGACGCGCAGAGCACGCCCAGCACGCCGCCCTCGGCGCAGGACGGGACCATGCCCGGCGGCGGGGCCTCCGGGTAGAGGCAGCGGTAGCAGGGGCCGTGCTCGGCCCAGAACACGCTCGCCTGGCCGTCGAAGCGGTAGATCGAGCCCCACACGTACGGCTTGCCGAGCAGCACCGCGGCGTCGTTCACCAGGTAGCGGGTGGCGAAGTTGTCGGTGCCGTCCACGATCAGGTCGTAGCCGGAGAAGATCTCCAGGACGTTGGAGTTGTCGAGGCGCTCCTCGTGGAGGATCACGTCGACGTAGGGGTTGATCTCCTTGACGGAGTCCCGTGCCGACTCGCCCTTGGAGCGACCGATGTCCGACTGGCCGTGGATGATCTGACGCTGCAGGTTCGACTCGTCGACCACGTCGAACTCGACGATGCCGAGGGTGCCGACGCCCGCCGCGGCCAGGTACATCAGGGCGGGCGAGCCCAGGCCGCCGGCGCCGACGCACAGCACCTTGGCGTTCTTCAGCCGCTTCTGCCCGGCCATGCCCACGTCGGGGATGATCAGGTGGCGGGAGTACCTGCGGACCTCGTCAACGGTGATCTCGTCGGCCGGCTCGACCAGGGGTGGCAGCGACACGGGGACTCCGAAAGTCGTCAGTTCAGGTGGCCAGGGCCAACCTCTTGTGGCTTGTTGCTCCGCCACCGAGGTGGCTCTGCTACGCCAACAGTGTCATGCCGCTCCGGTATTCCGAGACAGCTCGTCCGATGGGCGAGACGGCCGGCGTCGGATGGTGGGACCACGGACCGCACCGGCGAGCGCCGGGGATCCGGCCCGCCGGGGGAGGCGACGCGCCTGCGGCGGCGGGCCGTTGGCACCCCCGGCGGACCGGCCCGCCGACGGCCCCCCGGGTCAGACCCGGCAGGCCGTCTCCAGCCAGACGTCCCCCAGCGACTCCTCCAGCGGCACCTGCGTCCGCCAGCCGAGACGGTCCCGCGCGGTCCGCACGTCCGCCTGCCGCCACGGCACCGGCTCCCCGGTCGGCCCGCGCCCCTCGCCCTGCCGCGGCTCCGCCGGACGGTGGCCCGGCAGGTGGTGCCCGGCCCCGTGCCCGGCCAGGTGGTCACCCTGTCCGGCGGCCTGCGCGGGCAGCAGGACCTGCCGGTTCTCCTCCACGATCGACCCCTCGAAGCCGGACGCCCGGACCAGCAGCTGGGCCGCCTCCCGGGCCCGGACGGCGTGCCCGCTGCCGATGTTGATCACCCCCGTGGCGGCCGAGACCGCCGCCGCCTGGATCGCCCGCGCGACGTCCCGGACGTCCACGAAATCCCGGTATCCGGACAGGTCCGGCATCCGCACCTGGGACTCCTCCCGCTCCAGCGCCCGCCGCAGCCCCTCGGCCAGCCGCCCGAACAGCGAGGCGGTCGGCGCCCCCGGCCCGACCACGTCGAACACCCGCAGCACCGCCGCGTCCAGCCCCGAGGCCAGCACCAGCTCCGTCCCGGCCAGCTTCGACACCCCGTACGGGCCGACCGGGCGCGGCTCGGCGCCCTCCGACACCGGCACCCCGCCCGGCACCGGCCCGTACTCGGCCGCCGAACCGACGTGGACCAGCCGGGCCGGCTCGCGGCTGCGCCGGATCGCCTCGCAGACGGTCGCCACGGCCAGCGTGTTGGCCCGGATCAGCGTGCGCGAACTGCCGTACGTGGCACCCGCGCAGTTGATCACCACCTGTGGCGCGACCGCGTCCAGGAACCGGGCCAGCGCGCCCGGGCTGCCGGTGGTCAGGTCGAAGCGGATGTCGGCGGAGTCACGCCGGCCGAGCACCGTCACCTGCAACTCCGGATCCACGAGCAGACGGTCGGTGACCCGACGGCCGATGAAGCCGTCGGCGCCCAGCAGCAGCACCCTCATCGGGGGCGTCCTTCCACGAAGCCAGACCGGGAACGGCCTGGCGGGTCCGAGTGAACAACGGGAGATCGAACGGAACGGAGGAACGAACGGCCGCCGCGGCGAGCGGCGGACGGCGGGTCCCGGCGGCCGTGAGGCGGCCCGGTACCCGGCCGCGCACCGGGCCCGGCCCGGTGTCAGCGGTGTGCATCGGGGCGGCCGAGCACCGGCCACGCGTACGCCAGCAGCGCCAGCACGACGGCGCCGCCGCCCAGCGGACCGGCCACCGGGAGCGGCGCCACCGGCGCCGCCGCCCCGGCCAGCGCGCCGAAGGCGGCGACCCCCGGCCGGCCGCAGCGCGCCAGCAGCGCGGACAGCACCAGCAGCAGGCCCAGCAGCCCCTGCGCCGCCCACTGCCCCGGGCCGGCCCGCTCGGCCGCCAGGTGCAGCAGGCCGCCGCCGTGACCCGGCCCCGGGCGCGGCGCGACGGCGGTCAGCACGGCGAGCGCGGCGAAGGTCAGCACGGCCAGCACCGCCAGGTGCAGCGCCAGCGCCACCGGGAGCACCGGCCGCATCCGGGCCCGGAACTCGGCCAGCGTCGCCGCCGTCCCCAGGTGGCCCCGGCCGACCCGGCGGAACCAGCGGGTGGCCCACTCCGCCGACCCGGCCGACAGCGCTGCCGCCAGCGCCAGTGCCGCCGTCACCCGCCGGTCCTCCGGGCCGCCGGCCGCCACCGCCAGCGGCCCCAGCAGCAGCCCGGCCACCCCGGCTCCCCGGACCCCCGGCCACCACCACCGCCGCCACCCGCCCCCGGGCGCCGGGGCCGACCCGGCCGGGGGCGTGACCAGCACCGACCAGCCGGACGGGGCGACCGTCCCGGCCGACCCGGAGGCGGCCGGGACGAGGGCCAGCGGAACGGCGGCCGCCAGCAGGACGGGCCGTCCGGCTCCGAGGCCGACGGCCGACGCGCACGGGAGCGCGGCCAGCCCCGCCGTGCGGAGCGCCGCGCCGCAGCGCCGCTGCCAGCTCTCGCCTGGCACGGCCGTCACCGGCGGCGGCGGGCGCCGCGGCACCCGGGCGTACAGCTCCTCGGCGAGCGAGAACAGGTCGGCGTGCCGGCACCGGGCGGCCGCCGCCGGGCCGAGCCCGGCCTCCTCAAGGCCGGCGGCGATCTCCAACGGGTCCACGGCCCGTTCGCAGAGCTCCCGGTGCTCCGCCATCACCTCCCGGACCGGATCCCCGGAGACCCCCGGGCTCCGGACGGCCGCGGCGGCGGGCCCGGGGAGGGCCGCGCCCTCGACGGCGTCCACCCCGCCCGCCATCAGACCGCCTCCGCCAGTGCACCGGACCGGTCGGACGCCTCGTCCGCGCCCCCGGCCCCGGCGGTCCCGGCCCCGGCCCCGTCTGCCGCCGATCCGGCAGCGGCACCGCCCGCCTCCGCACCGTGCCCCCGGTCGGTGAGCCAGTACTCGGCGGGCCGGGCGAACGGACGCGGCCGGGGGCCGCCGGACCCGCCGGTCGGCCCGGCGGCGGCCGGGTAGGCCGGCCACTGGGAGACCAGCTCCAGGTAGACCTCCCGGAAGGCCCCGGTCACCGGCTCGACGGCGAAGCGTTCCTGCGCCCGCAGGCGGCCGGCCAGGCCGAGCCGGGCCCGGCGCTGCTCGTCCCGCAGCAGGGCCAGGCAGGCGCCGGCCAGCGCCCGCGGGTCGCGCGGCGGGACGAGCAGCCCGGTCGGCCCGACCACCTCCCGGGTCACCCCGACGTCGGTGGCGACCACGGCCCGCCCGCTGAGCATCGCGTCGGCCAGCAGCCGGGGCCCGCGCCGGGAGAGCGCGGAGAAGACGACGACGGATCCGTCCGCCCAGGCCAGGGCCGTGGACCGGGGACGCCCGGCGAAGCCGACCGCCCCGGCCACCCCGAGCCGTTCGGCGACCGCCGCGCAGTGCGCCCGGTAGCCGGGGACGGCCTCCTCGCCGTGGACGACCAGCCGCGCCCGCGGCAGCTCGGCCCGGACCAGGGCGAAGGCGTGCAGCGCGAGCTCCGGGTCCTGCCCGGGCTCCAGGGCCCCGGCCCAGACCAGGGTCGGCCGCTCCGGCTCCGGGCCGGCGGCGGGCCGGTCCACCTCCGGGGTGCCCTCGTACACGACCCGGATGCGCGCCGGATCGGCTCCGCAGCGCTGCTGCCACTGCTGGTCGTGGGCGCTGCCGGGGGTCAGCACGGCGGCCTGCCGGTAGGTCTCCTCGGTGAGCGCCCGGAAGAAGGCGAGCAGCAGCGCCCGGACCGGCCAGAGGTACGGCGCCTCCCGGTAGCCGAGGTACTGCTCGCGCAGGTGCAGGCCGTGCTCGGTGACCACGAACGGCACCCCGTACAGCTGCTTGGCGACCAGCGCGGGCAGGGCGGCCGGGCCGCCGCCGACCACGTGGCAGAGGTCGGCGGCGCCCAGCCCGCCGGGCCCGGCGCCGTACCAGGGGGCGGAGAGCGGCCGCAGGCACTGTTCGAGCAGGTCCGCACCGACCAGGACGTCCCGGACCAGCGGCTGCCCGGCGGGGGTGTCGGCCCCGGGCGAGCGCCAGACCCGCTCCAGGACGCGCCTGGCCTGGGCGGAGACCAGGAAGGCCGGCAGTCCGCCGTCCTCGCGGGCGAGCCCGGCCAGCCGGTGGAGGGCGCCGCCGAAGCCGGACCTCTCGCCCGGCCGCAGCAGCGCCCCGACGAGCTGCTCGTACGCGCGGGCGTACCGGCGTCCGTTCAGGGCGCCGGGCGCGCGCCCGGCCGGGCGGCGGCCCCGGAGGGCGAACTCGTGCACCCCGGCCCGGTGGCCCCGCCGGTCCCCGCCGGCGCCCGGCCCGGCCTCCCCGCCCAGGACGTACCACTGGAAGTCGTGCTCGCGCAGGCCGTCCACCAGCCGGTCGCACCAGCCGTCGGCGCCACGCCGGGCGTGCGGACGCACACCCTCGGTGAGCAGGGCAACGCGCACGGGAGACCTCCAGGGCAGAGCGGATCGACGGATTGCTGAGCGGCTCGGTCGGCGCCCGGCCGCCCCGCGTCCTGCGCGGGGGCGGCCCGGGGCGGAGGAGCCGGTCCGCCGGGTACACCGCGGCCCGGACCGGCGGCCGTCCCCCGGCCGCCGGCATCCCCCCGCGTCCGCCCTCCGGTGTCCTCCGGCGGCCGCGGCTCCCCCACACCTGTTCGGTCCGACAGCAGAAAGGTAGGACCGGCCTACGGCAATCCATCGGTCACATGCCTGGTTGCCACCTGAACGAGTGAACCGGAGTGACCACTTCCCGATCGGGACGTTAACGGCACCCGATCAAGGGGTATCCGTCGTGCCCCGCACCGGCCGGGGCGTGCCGATCCGCCCCAGCAGCTCCCGCACCTCCCGGGCCACCTCGTCGGGGTGCTCCATCATCGAGACGTGCCCGGAGTCCGGCAGGACCAGCAGGCGGGAGTCCGCGAAGGCCGTACAGGCCCGGCGGGCCGACTGGTACGAGACCAGCTTGTCGCGCAGCCCGTACACGAGCAGCACCGGCACCCCCACCCGCGCCGCCTGCCGCCAGAGCGCCTGGTCGCCGCGCTCGGTGTAGGCGGAGACGATCCCGCGCACCGTCCCGACCAGCGCCGGCATCGCGTACGGCAGCTCCAGCCGCCGCCGGTACTGGGCCACCGCCTCCGCCCGGATGGCCGGGGACAGCGCGTCCGGGTCGCCGTAGACCAGCCGCAGCACGTCCGCGGTGGCCTCCTCCGGGCCGCGTCCGTCGGACCGCACCCGGCGCAGCAGCGCGGGGACGCCGGGCACCGCGAGCAGCCCGGTCGGCCAGGCGGTGCGCTGCGGCGGCAGTTCGGGCAGCGCGGGCGAGATCAGCGTGAGGCTGCGGACCAGGTCGGGCCGCAGGGCGGCGAGCCGGACGGTGACGGCGCCGCCGAGCGAGTTGCCGAAGAGGTGGACCGGGCCGCGGCCGGACGCCTCCAGGTAGCCGATGACCGCGCGGACGTGCCCGGAGAGGGAGAGGTTCCCGTCGAGGGGCGGGGCGGATTCGCCGAAGCCGGGGAGGTCCAGGGCCTCGCCGTCGACCAGGTCGGTGAGGCGGCCCAGGAGCGCCGTCCAGTTCGCGGCCGAGCCGCCGAGGCCGTGCACGAAGAGCGCCGGCTCCCGCCCGTCGGGGGCCTCCGGAGCGGCGTCGAGCCGGTGCACCGCGACGACCGAGCCGGGGACCTCGACGGTCCGGAACCCCGGCGCGGCGGCCGGCTCCTGGCGTACCTGCTGCTCAGCGCTGCTCATGGTGGACGATGGTAGTGAGCCGGTGCCGCCGCGTCCTGTGCTCGGACCGCCCCCGAAAGGTCGTCCCTGTCCCTGTCACACCACTGCCGGTGGCCGTGGTCAGCGCCGTATTGTGGGCTCCTGACAAGGGGGCTGGCCGCTTTTCTCACACCTGCCAAGCGCGAAGGCGGTTACCCGAAAGTAGAATCGGTCATCTTGCCAACCCCGTACGACCCGTGAAATGAGGAGCGCCGTGACGGCCATCCAGGAGGCGCAGGAGCGCCCGCGCGGTGCCCGCCTGCCGCGAAGCGCCCGCCGTGAACAACTGCTCGGTGCCGCCCAGGAGGTGTTCGTCGCGCAGGGTTACCACGCGGCCGCCATGGACGACATCGCCGACCGCGCCGGGGTCAGCAAGCCGGTGCTGTACCAGCACTTCCCCGGGAAGCTGGACCTCTACCTCGCGCTGCTGGACAAGCACTGCGACGCCCTGGTCGACTCCACCCGCGAGGCGCTGGAGACGACCACCGACAACAAGCTGCGGGTCGCCGCGACGATGGAGGCGTACTTCAACTACGTCTCCAGCGAGTCCGGTGCCTTCCGGCTGGTCTTCGAGTCGGACCTGACCAACGAGCCGGCCGTGCGCGAGCGCGTCGAGCGGGCCGCCGAGGCCAGCGCGACGCTGGTGAGCAAGGTCATCCAGGAGGACACCGACCTGCCGGAGTCGGAGTCCAAGCTGCTCGCCGCCGGCGTCTGCGGCCTGGCCCAGATCACCGCGCGGTACTGGCTCTCCCAGGGGCTGGAGATCCCGCGCGACGAGGCGGTCCGGCTGGTCGCCAGCCTGGCCTGGCGCGGCCTGAAGGGCTTCCCGATGCACCCCGGCCCCGATTCCCCGGAGGCCCCCGCCCCCGGGCGGTGATCACCGGACCTTCGCCTCGGCGCCGATCCCGTGCTCTATGGTGAAGCCGTACGGCGCGGTCGCCGCGAACGCTTGTCCCAGGCGGTCCGGTGCCCGCGCGTGGATGGCTGCAACCCCGGAGGGACGGAAGCCGTGGAGGTCAAGATCGGCGTGCAGAACGCGCCGCGCGAGATCGTCATCGAGAGCTCGCAGACTGCCGATGAGGTCGAGAGCGCGATCGCCAAGGCGCTGGAGGGCACCTCGAAGCTCTTCACGCTGACCGACGAGCACGGCCGCCGCGTCATCGTCCCGGCCGAGCGCCTGGCGTACGTGGAGATCGGCGAGCAGGCCGCCCGCAAGGTCGGGTTCGGCACGCTCTGAGCTGTCCTTCGGTGCCCCGCCCCCTCGCCGAGGGGGCGGGGCACCGTCGCGTGTACGCCCGGGGGGAGCGGGGTACGGCGACAGTGCGGCCGACCGCGTGCCGCGCACCCGCGCCCCGGGGAGGCACCCTTGCTGGTCGAGACGCTCGCCTTCGTCCTCGTCGGCCTGGTCGTCGGCGCCACCGCGCTGCTCTCGCTGCCCGCGTACTTCCCCTCCGGGTGGGGGCTGACGATGGGGACGTCGCTCGGCTCGGCGCTGCTGGCCGGGGTGATCACGCACTTCACGCTGGACGGCGGGCACCCGGCGGCCGCCATCGCGGTCTCGCTGGTCGCCTCGGCGCTCCTCACCTCGGTACTGGCCAGGCCCGACCTCGCCGCCGGCCGCCAGCCCGCCCACCGGCACCGCCCGCACCGGGCGGGCTCCCACCGGCGGCAGCGGCACGCCTGACCGGCCGTCGCCGGACCCCCGGGGCGGGCTCGGGCGGCCCGAGCGGCTCTGGAGGTTCAGGCGGCTCAGGCGGCTCAGGCCGCTCTGGAGGCTAGGAGGCGAGACCGAGCGCGGCCATCCGCCGGGTGTGCGCCTCGGTGATCCGGTTGAACATCTTGCCGACCTCGACCAGGTCGAAGCCCTGCACGCTGACGCCGCCCACCAGCAGGTTGGAGAGCGCGTCCCGCTCCGCGACCACCCGCTGGGCCTGGCTGAGCGCCTCGCCCATCAGCCGCCGGCCCCAGAGTGCCAGCCGGCCGCCGGCCCGCGGGTCGGCCTCGATGGCCTGGCGGACCTTGTCGACGGCGAACTGGGCGTGGCCGGTGTCCGACATGACGCCGAGGACCAGCTCCCGGGTGTCGTCGTCCAGCCGGACGGCCACCTCGCGGTAGAAGTCGGTCGCGATCGCGTCGCCGACGTACGCCTTGACCAGGCCCTCCAGCCAGTCCGAGGGCGCGGTCATCCGGTGGAACAGCTCCAGCGGCTCGACGAAGGGCCGCATCGCCTCCTGCGGGTCGGCGCCGACCTCGGCGAGCCGGTCGTGCAGCCGCTGGTAGTGCTGGAACTCGGCGGAGGCCATCCGGGCCAGCGCCGCCTTGTCGGCCAGGTCGGGCGCCAGCTTGGCGTCCTCGGCGAGCCGCTCGAAGGCGCTCAGCTCGCCGTACGCGAGGGCGCCGAGCAGGTCCAGCACGGCAGCCCGGTAGCCGGGGTCGGCCGAGCAGCCCGCCCAGTCCCCGATCGAGCCGTCCGCCACGTCCTGCGTCCCACCACGGTTCTCCATGACCCGCCACCTTAGTCCCGGTCCGTCCCGGGTCGCGCCCCGCACACGCCCGGCCCGGGCGCTCCGCGAGGCCGCTCGGGGCCCTCCGGGGGCCCGACCCGGACCGCTCCGACCTGCGATGTCGTCCGCGTCACGTGTTCGAGTCGTCGGGTGACTGTATGGTGGTACGGAGGCCCGTCGTGCTCGCACGGTGTCACCGCCGTCTCGGTGTGCCGGGCAAGCCCGCTCCGAAGCGGCGCCGTCCGTCAGGACGTGTCCGTACCGGAAGCCGGGACCTCAACGTACGCGGATGCCCGGTCGGAGAGCCGATCGGCTCCGACCATGGCTTGGACTTCAAGCCTTGGCACCGCATCAGTGGCCGAGCGAGGGCCGCCGAGACCGCGCCATCCCGGCGCAGGTCCCGCGCAGGTCCCTCACGGGAATCCTCCCCGACGCCGCCGGCGACGCGCCCCACTGGGCCGCGCGCACCGGCCGGCCGCAGGGACCGGCGCGGTTGTGCGTCCGCGCAGCTGTTATCGAGGCCGAACAGGCCCGTGCACAGCCGCGCGGCTGCCCGCCCGCCGCTCGCTCTCGGCCCCTCCACACGGAAGAGGCAGCACCCTGTCCACCACCGCTGAACCCATCAAGACGACCTTCCGGGACCTGGGGATCCTCCCGGAGACCGCCGAGGCCCTGGAGGCCGTCGGCATCGTCCACCCCTTCCCCATCCAGGAGATGACCCTGCCGGTCGCGCTGACCGGCCACGACGTCATCGGCCAGGCCAAGACCGGCACCGGCAAGACGCTCGGCTTCGGTCTGCCGCTGATCGAGCGCGTCGTCGTGCGGGCCGACATCGACGCCGGCCGCGCCGGCGAGGACCAGCTCACCGACGCGCCGCAGGCGCTGATCGTGGTCCCGACCCGCGAGCTCTGCACCCAGGTCACCAACGACCTGCAGACCGCCGGCAAGGTCCGCGACGTCCGCGTGCTCGCCGTCTACGGCGGCCGGGCCTACGAGCCGCAGGTCGAGGCGCTGAAGAAGGGCGTCGACATCGTGGTCGGCACCCCGGGCCGTCTGCTCGACCTGGCCGGCCAGAAGAAGCTGAACCTGTCCAAGGTCCGCGCGCTGGTCCTGGACGAGGCCGACGAGATGCTCGACCTCGGCTTCCTGCCGGACGTCGAGAAGATCATCACCATGCTGCCGGCCAAGCGGCAGACCCTGCTGTTCTCGGCCACCATGCCGGGCCAGGTCATCAGCCTCGCCCGCCGGTACATGAGCCAGCCGACCCACATCCGGGCCACCGCTCCGGACGACACCGGCAGCACCGTCGCCAACACCGAGCAGCACATCTTCCGTGCGCACTCGCTCGACAAGGTCGAGATGGTCTCGCGCATCCTCCAGGCCGACGGCCGCGGGCTGGCGATGATCTTCTGCCGCACCAAGCGCACCGCCGCCGACGTCGCCGACCAGCTGACCCAGCGCGGCTTCGCGGCCGGCGCCGTCCACGGCGACCTCGGCCAGGGCGCCCGCGAGCAGGCCCTGCGGGCGTTCCGCAACGGCAAGGTCGACGTGCTGGTCTGCACCGACGTCGCGGCCCGCGGCATCGACGTCGAGGGCGTCACGCACGTGATCAACTACCAGTGCCCCGAGGACGAGAAGACCTACCTCCACCGGATCGGCCGCACCGGCCGGGCCGGCGCCTCGGGCACCGCGGTCACGCTGGTCGACTGGGACGACATCCCGCGCTGGCAGCTGATCAACAAGGCGCTCGACCTGAAGTTCAACGAGCCGGAGGAGACCTACTCCACCTCGCCGCACCTGTTCGAGCTGCTGAAGATCGCCAAGGGCACCACCGGTGTGCTGCCGCGCTCGGAGCGGACCCGGGCCGGACTCGGCGCGGAGGAGGTCGAGGACCTCGGCGAGACCGGCGGACGCGGTTCGCGTTCGGCCGGCGCCGCCCGGGGCCGCGGCGGACGTCCGGCCGGTCCCGGCCGGGCCGGTGCCCCCGAGGCCACCGCCACCGCCACCGATGAGAAGCCCGCCCGCAAGACCCGCGAGCGCCGCCGCACCCGCCGCGGCTCCTCGGTCGACGAGGCCGTCGAGGGCACCACCGCCGACGGCACCACCGCCGACGGCACCGTCACCGAGGCCGCCACGCCGGGGGCTCCGGCCGTCGAGGGCACCGAGGGCGAGTCCGCGGCCCCGCGCCGCCGTCGCCGCCGCTCGCGCGGTGCGGCGTCCGGCGAGGACGCCGCCGCCGCCGTGGCGGAGGCTTCGGCCGCCGTCGTCGAGGCCGTCGTCGCGACTCCGGCCGCCGCCCCGGTCGCCGAACCGGCCACCGCGCCGGTCGCCGAGCCGGCCGCCGAGGAGAAGCCGAAGCGCACCCGCACCCGGGCCAAGAAGGTCGCGGCGCCCGCCGAGGCCGCCCCGGCGGAGGCCGTCGAGGCCGCCGCCGACGCTCCGGCCCCGCGCCGGCGCACCCGCACCCGCCGCCCGGCGGCCGCCCCCGAGGCGACCCCGGAGAGCTGACCCACCCCGTTCGAAGGGGGCGGCCGGAACCTTCCGGCCGCCCCCTTCGGCGTCCGCGCACCGGGCGGCCCGACCCCGCCGGCGTCCCGTCGACCCGGCCGCCCGCCTCGACCCCGGTCGACCCGGTGCCCCTGGGCGTGCGCCCCGGGCCGGGGCCGACCCGCGGGACCCGCCCTGACCAGGGCGGGTCCCGCCGGGGCCGCGGCTCTGCCGACACGCCCTAGGCTCGGAGCCGGCCGCCGGTCCGGCCCCGCCGCCCAGCCCTCAGGAGGTCCACCCATGAGCACGCCGCCGTTCCTCACCCTCCCGCCCTGCGCCCGCGCGCTGCGGGTGGCGACGGCCCGCGGCGGTTTCGCCGCGCTGCGGGCGGAGCCGACGGGGGCGGTGCACGGGTCCGCGCTGCTGGTGCCCGGGTTCACCGGCAGCAAGGAGGACTTCATCGCCCTGCTGGAACCGCTGGCGGCCGAGGGCTACCGCGTGACGGCGGTCGACCAGCGCGGACAGTACGAGACCGGTGGCCCGGACGATCCCGCCGCCTACACGGCGGCCGCGCTGGGCGCCGACGTGCGGGCCCTCACCGACGCCCTGCTGGCCGAGGACGGGGCGGCCGGTGACGGCGCCGGGCGGCTGCACCTGCTCGGCCACTCCCTCGGCGGCCAGGTGGTCCGGGAGGCCGTGCTGGCCGCCGCGGCCGCGGACGGGGCCCCCTCGGGCACCGCCGGGCCGCTGCCGTGGGCGTCGCTGACGCTGATGTCGACCGGACCGGGCCCGATCGACCCGGCCGAGGCGGAGCGCACCAGGCTGCTGGTCGGCGTCCTGCCGGTGATGACCATGGAGGAGATCTGGCAGGTGATGCAGCAGATGGAGGAGGGCGGCGGCGACCGCGCCCGCCGCCCCTCCGCCGAGGTCGCCGCGTTCCTGCACCGCCGCTGGCTGGCCAACGTGCCGCAGTCGCTGGCCACCACCGGCAGCCACCTCGTCGCCGCACCGGACCGGGTGGACGAGCTCGCCGCGACGGTGGCCGCCGGACTGCCCGCCCTGGTGCTCTCCGGCGTGCGGGACTACGCGTGGCCGGTGCCGGAGCAGACCGCGATGGCCGCCCGGCTGGGCGCCCGCCGGGTGGTGGTCGAGGACGCCGGCCACTCCCCCAACGCCGAGCAGCCGGCCGCCACCGCCGCCGCCCTGGCCTCCTTCTGGGACTGACCTCCGCCGGCCCCGGCCCCGGCTCCTCCGGTGCCGCCGCCACCGGTCCGTGACCGCCCGACCGGCTCACCGGCGCCGCCGACCGGGGCCCCGCCGTGGGGTCCCGCCGGGGCCCCTGGTAAAAGCCATGCGACAAAAATCGTTAGTTGCGGTAATATTTGATTCGGTCCTGGAAACATCGTCGACAGTGACGTCGGCGTGCCGTCGATGCACATCATCCGAAACCAGGACGTCACGGACGGGCAACGGCCCGGTAGCAGCACCACCGCAGAGTGGTTCGCGAGGGGCCGAACGCCCTTGGCAAGCAGGGGGGGAGCCCTCTTTGCCGCGACAGTCGGCCGACCGGCCGGCCCGACAGACCCCGAAAGGGCTGATACCCGCTCAGCCACGACCGCCCCGCCCGACGGGGCCAGGAAAGGAGACGCCCATGCGCTTCGAGATCCTCCGACTGGACGACACCCGCGGCACCGCCACCGACCGCCTGATCGCCGACGCCGAGACCGTCCGCGAGCTCGTCCAGGCCGCCGCCCGCACCGGCGAACGCCTGCTCATCCGCCCGTGCCCGGCCGTCTGACCGGCCACCGCGGCGCCTCCGACCGGGAGCCCTCACCCGCCGCCGACGAGCCGGGATCGTCCGACCCGGACGTTCCGATACCCGACTGACGCCCCGCCACCGCACCAGCGACGACGGGGCGTCAGTGTGTCCGGGACCGGCCGGTGCCGCACCCGGCACGCGCCGCGGACGTTTGCCACCGCCCCCCGGTGGACAGTTCCCCAACGGGATCCGCCCGCACCGCGCCCACCCCGCGCCGGACGGGCGTCCGCCACCGACAGGTGCCGCCGGGCCGCCCTCCGTACGGGTGATCGTCCTTGACGCGGCGGTCCGGAGGGAGGAGCGTTGTCGGCTATGAGGGGCGAGCCAAGCTGCCCGAGGTGCGCCGGTCGGGTCCGCGCCCCCGGTCTGTTCTCAGACACCTGGCAGTGCGACCGGCACGGCGCCGTGCATCCGATGCAACCGGTGCTGCCCCCGAGCGTGGAGGCACTCGGCGTCGCCGTCGCCCGTTCCCAGGTCCCCGTCTGGCTCCCCTGGCCGCTCCCGGTCGGCTGGCTGTACACCGGCATCGCGCACGTCGGTGACGACATCTCGGGTGCCCGGGCCACCGCCGTCGCCTGCGCCGGGCCGGCTCCGCTCGGCGGGTTCGGCGAGCTGGTGCTGGTCGCCGAGGAGCTGGGCGTGGGCCTCGGGGCCCGCTACGCCGGACTCTCCGGGCCGGACCCGGGCGAGTCGGTCGCCCTCTACAAGCCCGCGGACGCCAAGCTGCTGGCCGCCGGACGGCCCACCCCGATGTTCCACGTCCCGGACGCACCGGCCGACCGCGCGGTCTTCGTCGGCGAGGGGCGCGGCCTCTGGCTCTGGGCCGTGGCCTGGCCGGAGCAGTCGGCGCTGGTGATGTACGACGAACTGGTGCTGACCGACCTCCGGGAGGCCGGCGCGGAGCTGGACCTGCTGCCCTGCGGAGCGCTCTCCCCCCGACTGCTCGGCTGACGCCCGACGGGCCGGCGGACGGCCCGCGGAAGGCCGGCAGACGGCTGACCGGCCGACACCCGGGCGCACTATCCTGGGCCGCACCTCCGCCGACGACCCAGGGAGCACTGCCCGTGCGCATCGACCTGCACGCCCACAGCAACGCGTCCGACGGTACGGACAGCCCGGCCGAACTGGTCGCGGCGGCGGTCTCGGCCGGACTGGACGTGGTGGCGCTGACCGACCACGACACGGTGTCCGGCCACGCCGAGGCCGCCGACGCGGTGCACGCGCTGCCCGCCGGCACCCGGCTGACGCTCGTCCCCGGCGCCGAGCTCTCCTGCCGGGCGGGCGACGTCTCGATGCACCTGCTGGCCTACCTGTTCGACCCCGCCGAGCCGGACTTCGCGGCCGAGCGCGAACTCGTGCGCACCGACCGGTTCCGCCGCGGCCGGGCCATCGTCGAGCGCTGCCGCGCGCTCGGCGCGGACATCAGCTGGGAGCAGGTGCAGCGGATCGCGGGCGCCGGCTCGGTGGGACGGCCGCACATCGCCAGCGCACTGGTCGAGGCGGGCGTGGTGGCGGAGGTCTCGGACGCGTTCACCGCGGACTGGCTGGCCAACGGCGGGCGGGCGGACGTCCCCAAGCACGAGACCGACCCGGTGACGGCGGTCCGGCTGGTCCGGGCGGCCGGCGGGGTGCCGGTGTTCGCCCACCCGGGAGCGGTGAAGCGCGGACGGACCGTCTCCGACCAGGTCATCGCCGACCTCGCGGCGGCCGGACTGGCCGGGCTTGAGGTCGACCACATCGACCACGACGAGCAGGCCCGGGACCGGCTGCGCGGGCTGGCGGCCGAACTGGGGCTGCTGACCACCGGGTCCAGCGACTACCACGGCACCCGCAAGACGGTCCGGCTCGGCGCCCACACCACCGATCCCGCCTCCTACGAGGCACTGGTGGACCAGGCGACCGGCGCGAAGCCCATCGGCGGCTGAGCGCCCGCCGGTCCTCGCGCCGGTGTGCGGGGGCGTCCGGCGTGGTGCACCCGCACACGGCGCGCCCCGCGGCGCTCCCGGCCGAACCGGAGGTCCGCCACGCGGTCGTGCCGCCGCCCGGCCCCGGCGGGGCCGGCCGTGACGCCGCCTCAGTCGAGCGGGACGCCCCGGCGGTCCGGATCACGCAGGTCGGTGCCGTGCTGGAGCCAGCGCTCCTGCAGTGCCGCCGCCCCGTGCACCCGCTTCCACCCGGCCTCGTTGGGGGTCATCGGCAGCAGCGGCAGGAAGCGGACCGGGTCGGCCGGGTCGGCCAGTTCGAGGTCCTCGACCAGGCCGCCGGGCTCGGCGGCCACCACCGAGGTGAACGGCGCGCCGTCCCAGAGCGGGGAGCCGAGGTCCAGCGAACCGCCGGGGGCCACCACCAGTCCCTCGACCTGCGGAGTCGCGGCGAAGGTGGCCAGCGTGCGGAGCACGCTGTCGCGCCCGCCACGGACCGTCAGCACCAGTTCGGCGCGCGGGCCGCGGACCTGGTCGGCGACCGCGGCGGTCGGATCGGCCATCGGCGCGGCGGCCATCCCGAGCGTGGTGTAGCGGACCAGCCCCTCGGTGTCAGGGCCGAAGCGCAGCACCTCGATCCGGTCGGCACCCAGGAAGGTGACGGCGGCGCGGCCGCTCGGCTCGCCGAAGGTGGCGAGCAGCCGGGCCTCGACGGCGGCCAGCACCGCCTCACGCGAGAGGCCGGTGCCGCCGGGGGCCCGGAACGGGTCACCGGAGGCCGGGGAGGGGTCGCCGGAGGCCGGGGAGGGGTCGCCGAAGAGCGGGAAGTCGTGCGCCATGCCGGTGAGCGTAACCCGGGTGCCACCCGCCGTCGGCACGGCCGCCATGCGAACACCGGAGCGGCAGGGGCCGGTCGGATGTTAGTGTGAGCGACTGGCTACCGGGGACCCTTGTCCTCCGGGGCAGCGGCGCGAAGGAGGTGGTTGCGGTGGATACCAGCCGACCATGCAGTACCGGCAGCTCTACCCGGCCCGGACGCCTTCCCCGTACCCCTCGCCACGCGGGCTGAAACAGCGGGCCTGAGAAACCTCGGCAGCAGCTGGACCAGTGCCCCGCGCCGACGGCACGGCGGTTTCCGGTCCGGCCGGGAGAGCACCCTCACCGACGTCCGGTCGTTCCGTCTCGCGTGCCCCAGCAAGGCCGAGGACCGACCGCAGGCGCCGGATTCCATCGGTGTTCCTCCGCCGTCGCACCACGGCCACCCGTCACCGCGCCGCCGTGCGGCGGCTCCTGCCCCAAGGAGCCTGCCATGTCGATGATCAACAGCCTGCGCGCAGCCGTCCGCACCAACCGCCGCCGCTCGGCGTCGGCGCTGTTCGACACGATCCACCCGGGCAAGACCCCGTCCGCGGTGGTGGACTGCGCGGTCTACCAGGACGGCAAGCGCCAGGGCGAGAGCTGCAGCCCGCGCGAGGCGGCCCGGCTGGTCAAGGCCTCCAAGCAACTGCCGGACGGTTCGGGGTCGTTCAGCTGGATCGGCCTGCACGAGCCGACCGAGGCCGAGTTCGAGGGGATCGCGCAGCGGTTCGGGCTGCACCCGCTGGCGGTCGAGGACGCGGTGCACGCGCACCAGCGGCCGAAGGTCGAGCGGTACGACGACGTGCTCTTCGCCGTCTTCAAGACGATCCGGTATGTCGACCACGACCAGCTCACCCCGACCAGCGAGGTGGTCGAGACCGGCGAGCTGATGGTGTTCGCCGGACGGGACTTCGTGATCACCGTCCGGCACGGCGGGCACAGCTCGCTGAAGGAGCTGCGGCACCGGCTGGAGGCCGACGCGGACGGCACCGGGCTGCTCGGCAAGGGCCCGTCGGCGGTGCTGCACGCGATCGCCGACCAGGTGGTGGACAACTACCTGCTGGTCGCCGACCGGCTGCAGACCGACGTCGACGAGATCGAGTTCGACGTCTTCTCCAACCGGGGCGGCCGGGGCACCGACGTCGGCCGGGTCTACCAGCTCAAGCGCGAAGTGCTGGAGTTCAAGCGGGCGGTGGCGCCGCTTCTGCGGCCGATGCAGCAGCTCTCGGAGCCGCTGCAGCGGCTCGTCGACCCGGAGATCCAGAAGTACTTCCGGGACGTCGCCGACCACCTGGCCCGGGTCACCGAGCAGGTGCACGGCTTCGACGAGCTGCTGAACTCGCTGCTCCAGGCCAATCTGGCGCAGGTCTCGGTGGCGCAGAACGAGGACATGCGCAAGATCACCGCCTGGGCGGCGATCTTCGCCGTGCCGACCATGATCACCGGCGTCTACGGCATGAACTTCGACTACATGCCGGAGCTTCACCACCGGTACGGCTACCCGATGGTGCTCGGCAGCGTGGTGCTGATCTGCGTCGGGATGTACCGGGGCTTCCGCCGCAACGGCTGGCTGTAGGCGGTCCTGCGGCCGGACGCGCCTCCGGACGGCGCTTCCGGACGGCGCGGGGCCGCTCCCCCGTCGGCCGCCGCTACCGGCGGCCGGCCCGGGCGACCAGCACCAGGCCGAGCAGGATCAGCACCACCGCCGGGTAGGCGGCCACCGGAGGCCACTGGCCGAGCCAGAGCGCGGCGATCAGCGCGGCGCCCGGGGTCTCCAACAGCACCGCGGTCGAGGTGACCGAGGGACCGAGCGTGCGCACCACCCGGTTGCTGAGCGAGTGCCCCAGCAGCTGGGCGGTGACCATCAGCAGCACGATCTGCCACCAGGCCCCGGCCGGCCAGCCGGACAGCGGCGTCCCGGCGGCCAGGCAGACCGCCAGCAGGACGACGGCGGTGGTGGCGTAGCAGACCAGCGTGTACGCGGTGGTGCTGACGGTCCGGCGGACCTCGGCGCCGAGCAGCACGTACCCGGCGGCGGCCAGCCCCGCGCCGAGCGCCAGCGCGTCACCGGCCAGGGCGCGCGGTGAGAGCGAGAGGTCGACGCCGGTCAGCACCAGGACGCCGGCGAACGCGACCGCCATGCCGAGCCAGACCATCCGCGGCGCCCGCACCCCGAGCAGCCGCATCAGCAGGATGGTCCAGAGCGGGGTGGTGGTGACCAGGGCGGTCGCCGAGGCGACCGAGGTCATCCGCAGGCTGGGCATCCAGAGCGCGAAGTGGACGGCGAGCAGGGCCCCGGCCGCGACGGCCAGCAGCAGCGCCCGCCGGGAGATACCGCGCAGCTCGGCCCGGTGGCGCAGCAGCGCGTACGGGCCGAGGACGCCGACCGACAGGACGTTGCGCCAGAAGGCGATCGCCAGGGCGGGTGCGGCCGTGGCGCTGATCAGCGGCGCGGAGAGCGAGATGCCCGCGACGGAGACGGCCAGCAGCAGCAGGTCGAACCTGGGGAGCGGCTGCGAACGGGCCCCGGCGGGCCCGGCGGTGACGGGGACGGCGGGTGCGGCGGCGGTCTCTGGCGGGACGGCGGGCACGGCGCTCCTCTGCTTCGGAGTGGGGTGCGGAGCTGGCGGCTCCTACCGTAAGGCCCGTGCGGCGTTGACGGAACTGTCGCCCGAACCGCGAGACATCGCCCGGAAGGCTCAGGCCGTACGCTGTGCGCCATGGACCGTACGCCTGCCGCAGCCGCGACCGCCGACGACTTCCTCGACCGGGCCCTGCTGGAGGAGGCCGCGAAGAAGTCCGGCCTGCTCTGGGTGCGGGCGGACGGCCAGGAGCACGGCCGGGCGGTCTGGCACGCCTGGCACGACGGCGCGGTCGTGGTGGTCGGCGACGGCGGCGAGCAGCCGCTCCACGGACTGACCGGCGGCGCGGGCGCGGTGGTGACCGTCCGGAGCAAGGACAAGGGCGGCCGGCTGACCGGCTGGCCGGCCCGGGTGGTCGAGCTCGCCCCGGGGAGCGAGGCCTGGCTGGGCGCCGTCGAGGAGCTCAAGGGCAAGCGGCTGAACGCGCCCGACACCGACACCATCGCCGACCGCTGGGCCCGCGAGTGCCGGGTGCTCCGGCTGGAGCCGGCCGGCGCGGCGGGCGCCACGCTCACCGAGCACCCGGGTGCGATGCCGGACGCCTCGCACGTCGCCGCCCCGATGCCCACCCCGGCCACCACCCGGAAGCCGATCCCGGCCGGCCTGCCGAAGCTGCTGTTCAAGCGCCGCAAGGGCTGAGCCCCGGCGCGGCCCCGGCTCGACCCCCGGCGGGGTTCACCGCGTCCGCCGCCGCCCGCCCGCCTGCGGCACCGCCACCCGCCGAGCATGCCCCGGCGCCACTCAGACGCCCGATTCGCCCCGGTTTCCACCAGGCCCGGGCACCGGTCCCCGAGTAGCCTTGGCCGCGGGGCGTGCCCGTGCGCCCGACCGGGCGTCGAGCGAGGCGAGGGAGTCCATGGCAGGGGCAGGCAGCCGGGTCTTCATCTCGCACCTCTCCGGCGTCGCCGTCTTCGACCCGATCGGCGACCAGGTCGGCCGGGTCCGGGACGTCGTGGTCACGCTCCGCCTCGGCGGCCGCCCGCCCCGGGTGCTCGGCCTGGTCGTCGAAGTGATCGGCCGCCGCCGGATCTTCCTGCCGATGACCAGGGTGACCAGCCTGGAATCCGGCCAGGTACTGACCACCGGCGTGATCAACATGCGCCGCTTCGAACAGCGCTCCTCCGAGACCCTCGTCCTCGGCGAACTGCTGGACCGCACCGTCACCTGGAGCAAGACCGAGCAGGACGTCACCGTCCTCGACGTCGCGATGGTGCAGACCCGCCTGCGCGAGTGGGAGATCAGCAAGGTCTTCGTCCAGGTCGGCCGCCCCGGACGGCTGCGCAAGTCCAAGGGCGAGACGCTCACGCTGGACTGGAAGGACGTCACCGGCTTCGCCCTCGCCGAGGAGAACCAGGGCGCCGCCAACCTGCTCGCCACCTTCGACCAGCTGCGCCCCGCCGACCTCGCCAACGTCATGCACCACCTCTCCGCCAAGCGCCGCGCCGAGGTCGCCGCCGCGCTCGACGACGAACGGCTCGCCGACGTCCTGGAGGAGCTGCCCGAGGACGACCAGGTCGAGATCATCGGCAAGCTCAAGGACGAACGCGCCGCCGACGTCCTGGAGGCGATGGACCCGGACGACGCCGCCGACCTGCTCTCCGAACTGCCCGGCGACGAGGCCGAGCGGCTGCTCCAGCTGATGGAGCCCGAGGAGGCCGAACCGGTCCGCCGCCTGCTCACCTACGAGGAGAACACCGCCGGCGGCCTGATGACCACCGAGCCGATCGTGCTGGAGCCCGACGCCACCGTCGCCGAGGCGCTGGCCCGCGTACGGGTCTCCGACAACAAGCCGGCGCTGGCCGCCCAGGTCTTCGTCTGCCGCCCGCCCAACGAGACGCCCACCGGCAAGTACCTGGGCACCGTGCACTTCCAGCGGCTGCTGCGCGAACCCCCGTACACACTCGTCGGCTCGCTGGTGGACGACGACCTGGACCCGCTGCCGCCGGACACCCCGCTGACGCTGATCACCAGCTACCTGGCGACCTACAACATGGTCGCCGCCCCCGTGGTCGACGAGGCCGACCACCTGGTCGGCGCCGTCACCGTCGACGACGTGCTCGACCACCTGCTGCCCGAGGACTGGCGCGAGGCCGCCCCGCACGGGCCGGCCGACGAGAGAGAGGTGACCGGTGGACGCTGACCGCAAGGGCCGCCGGGACGACGCCCCCCGCCAGCGCCTGCAGGGCGAGCTCCGGAAGCTGCGCGAACTGCGCGCCCGCGAGCGCGGCCGCACCCAGCGCGCCGAACCCCCGGCCACCGGCGGCGGCCGCAGCCGGCTCGACCAGCCGCGCACCAGCCGCCCCGGCCTGATCACCCTGCCGACGTACGACCCGGAGGCCTTCGGCAAGCTCTCCGAGCGGATCGCGCGCTTCCTCGGCACCGGGCGGTTCATCGTCTGGATGACGATCGTGGTGGTCGTCTGGGTCGGCTGGAACACCGTGCTGCCGGACCAGGTCCACTTCGACGACTACCCGTTCATCTTCCTCACCCTCATGCTCTCGCTCCAGGCCTCGTACGCGGCGCCGCTGATCCTGCTCGCGCAGAACCGCCAGGACGACCGGGACCGCGTCAACATGGAGCAGGACCGCGCCCGCAGCGACCGCAACATCGCCGACACCGAGTACCTCACCCGCGAGGTCGCCGCACTGCGCCAGGGCCTCGGCGAGGTCGCCACCCGCGACTTCCTCCGCTCCGAACTCCAGTCCCTCCTCAAGGAGATCGACGAGCGCCGGGGGGCCTCCGAGGTGCTGTGACCCTCGGCACCGCTACCGACGGGTTAACCGACACGCCCGGCGCCGTACCATCGAGGCATGGCCAACGAGACAGAGGTCGCGGCCGGCGTCACGGAGGACTCCGTACGCCAGGCGCTGGCGACCGTCAACGACCCGGAGATCAACCGCCCGATCACCGAGATCGGCATGGTGAAATCGGTCGGGATCGACGAGGGCGGGGCCGTGCGCGTCGCGGTCTACCTGACCGTCTCCGGCTGTCCGATGCGCGACACCATCACCGCCCGGGTCCGCGAGGCCGTCGGCCGGGTCCCCGGCGTGACCGGCGTCGAGGTCGAGCTCGACGTGATGAGCGACGAGCAGCGCAAGGAGCTCTCCCAGCTGCTGCGCGGCGGCGCCCCCGAGCGGGAGATCCCGTTCGCCAAGCCCGGCACGCTGACCCGGGTCTACGCGGTCGCCTCCGGCAAGGGCGGCGTCGGCAAGTCCTCGGTGACCGTCAACCTCGCGGCCGCGATGGCCGCCGACGGCCTGAAGGTCGCCGTGGTGGACGCCGACATCTACGGCCACAGCGTGCCCCGCATGCTGGGCGTCGAGGGCCGGCCCACCCAGGTCCAGGACATGATCATGCCGCCGCAGGCGAACGGCGTGAAGGTCATCTCGATCGGCATGTTCACCCCGGGCAACGCCCCGGTGGTCTGGCGCGGGCCGATGCTCCACCGCGCGCTCCAGCAGTTCCTGGCCGACGTGTACTGGGGCGACCTGGACGTCCTCCTGCTGGACCTGCCGCCCGGCACCGGCGACATCGCGATCTCGGTGGCCCAGCTGGTCCCCAACGCCGAGATCCTGATCGTCACCACCCCGCAGATGGCCGCCGCCGAGGTGGCCGAGCGGGCCGGCACCATCGCGGTGCAGACCCACCAGAAGATCGTCGGCGTGATCGAGAACATGTCCGGCATGCCGTGCCCGCACTGCGACGAGATGATCGACGTGTTCGGCACCGGCGGCGGCCAGACCGTGGCGGACGCGCTCACCCGCACCGTCGGCGCCACCGTCCCCGTGCTCGGCTCGATCCCGATCGACGTCCGCCTGCGCGAGGGCGGCGACGACGGCCGCCCGGTCGTCCTGGCCTCCCCCGACTCCCCGGCCGGCGCCGCCCTGCGCGCCATCGCCGGCAAGCTCGGCGGCCGCCAGCGCGGCCTCTCCGGCCTCTCCCTCGGCCTCACCCCGAAGAACAAGTTCTGACCAACCCCCGGGCTGGTCAGCGGACGGGCACCCGCCCACCCCGCTGACCAGCCTCTTTGCTGTCACCGGTGGTCAACGCCGGTCCCCCCTGGCGCACCTCGCGCGGCCCGCGTACGGCCCCGGGGGCTGCGGAGATCTCGTGCACGACCTCGCTCCCGCACGCGTGTCGAGCCCGTCAGGGCATCTCGCAGTAGGCCACCGCGGCATCGTCCCCGGCCTTGACGCGCGGCCAGCGAAGCCCCTCCGGATCCGTCGCCTCAACCCCGCGGACCACCGAGATCAGCCCCTCGGCACCGGCCGCTCCGAGCGTTTCGAACACCTCCGCCCACGACGCGGCACCGTACTCGGTGACGAGCCGCGATGCCCCGTCCGACAGGACGGCCGCCGCCCGGACGTCGGCCGGCGGCACCGTGCCCGTCAGCGCGTGCTCGGCCGCCTCAGCACCCGACGCCGCCACCCAGTAGCCGTCCGGGGTGTTCCGGGTGAGCCGCTGGGCCGTGACCATGCGGCGGACGCTCTCGGTGTGCTCCGCGGTGCCGGTGGGGAAGCGCTCGGTCTCGGCGCGGAGTTCCGGCACGACGGTGTCCACCCGGAGGTCGGTCTTCACCAGGTACTCGCCGCCGTCCAGCTCGAAGACGATCGGCGAGTCGGCGAGCACCAGGTAGTCGAACCGCTCGGCGCCGACGCGGAGGATCGAGACGGTCGCCGACGGCGTTCCGGGGTCGGCCAGGTCGCAGCCGGGGTGCAGCGCCGCCACCTGTTCCAGGGCCTGGGCGAGCCCTTCGGTGAGCGGCCGGTCCGGGGCGGCCAGCGCAGCCATCAGGTGGCCGCCGAGCTGGGAGACGTACCAGGGGACGCCGTGCCGGCATCCGGTGCCGAGGCCGACCGTGCTCAACCCGTCCAGGACGACGGCGAGCCCCGACGTGGCGCCCACCCAGTCTTCGTTGGGGTTCGGGCCGCCGGGGGCGGTGGCGATGGAGACGCGCATCTCAGGCCTCGTGTCGGTAGATCGGGGTGACCCTGCTGTTCCTCCAGGATCTCAAGGGTCCGAGCGCGGAGAAACGCTTCACCCGGACCTCTCCGGACAGCTCGACGAGGTGGCCGCCAGCGCCGCACTCGAACGAGGCCTGCCAGGCACCGGTTCTGACGCGTCACCAGGGCTCGTGAGGCCGCCCGCACGAAGGGGCCCGCCGGGAGGTGTCCGGCGGGCCCCTTCGTGCGGTCCGCGGGCTACGGGCGGGTGTAGGCGGTCAGGTCGGGGACGGTGGCGAACCCGGCGCCGTAGGCGCTGACGCCGCGGCCGTAGGCGCCCAGCAGGACGCCGGGGGCCTCACCGGCCAGGACCCAGCCGTACTCGGACTCGCGGTAGCGGAACGGCTGCGGCAGGCCGTTGACCGGGAGGCTGAGGGTGGACCACCCGGGCCCGGCCAGGTCGTCGGCGAGGTCCCAGGCGAGCACGGACTGCTGGTCCAGCCAGTCCTGGCGCCGCGACCGGTCCAGCTGGCCCGGCCAGGTCGCGGCGAGCAGGCCGGAGCCGGCCAGCCACGCCGCGGAGGAGGCGGAGGTCGCCTCCAGGGTGCCGGTGTTGTCGGCGCTGCGCCGGCTGTCCCGGCGGGCCACGGTGACGACGACGGCGAACTTCCGCACGTCCCGCGGCTCGTACTGGCGGGCCGGTTCCTCGCCGTGCCCCAGGCTGCCGTAGTCGACGCTGCCCCTGGCGCCCGCCCGCGGGCCGACGGGGGTGCCGAAGCCGCCGGGCTGCAGGTAGCGGCGGCCGGTCCAGCCCTCGTCCAGGCCGTACCAGGGGAAGTCCGCGGACAGGTAGGGCACCAGCGGGTCCGCCGGACCGGCCTGCCCGCCGACCACCGGTCCGCCGGCCGTGGCCGTTCCCACCGCCTGACTCGTCGTGTCCATCCCCGGGCCTCCTCAACCGCACGTTTTCCTGCCGTGGCGCGCTCCCATCGTGGCGTACCGCGGCGCCCCCGCCGACCGTCTTCGGTCCGGAAGTGACCGGAAAGTGACAGACGGCACAGCGGGAACAATCAGCACAATAGCGGCGCACACGCCGCCGCCCCGCTCAGCCGTGCGGCCGGGCGGGGCGGTGGTTCCGTCGAGCGGGCGAGTGACCCGCGGGCGGGCGGGCCACCTCGGCGGGCCGACGAGTCACCTCGGCGGGCGGGCGAGTCACCCCACCCCGTACCGAAGGGCCGCGCCGGTACCGAAAGCGAGAGCGCGAGGAGGCCGCGAGGAACGAGCGGCATCGGAGCGCCGACCGTCGGCACCGGACCGAAGCGGACCGGAGGCGGGCGGGCGAGTCACCCCGCCCCGAGCCGAAGGGCCGCGCCGGTGCCGAAAGCGAGAGCGCGAGGAGGCCGCGAGGAACGAGCGGCATCGGAGCGCCGACCGTCGGCACCGGACCGAAGCGGACCGGAGGCGAGCGGGCGAGTCACCCCGCCCCGAGCCGAAGGGCCGCGCCGGTGCCGAAAGCGAGAGCGCGAGGAGGCCGTGAGGGACGAGCGGCATCGGAGCGCCGACCGTCGGCACCGGGCCGAAGCGGACCGGAGGCGAGCGGGCGAGTCACAGCTCAGGTGGCGTCCGGGTCGAACGGGGGGCGCTCGCCGGGCTGCAGCGGGGCACCGGCGGAGGCGGCCACCGGGGCCGCCACCGAGGACTTGTCCACCGAGACGGTGCCGGACCGGCCGTGGCCGTTCACGGCGGCGGCGGGCTTGTCGTCGAGCACCGAGCGGATGTCGAGGCTGTCCCGCATGTCCTTGAGGCCCAGCGGGTCCTCTTCGCCGCCCATGAGCTGCTTGCGGACGAAGGTCTTCGGGTTGAGGTCCTCGAACTCGAAGTCCTTGAACTCCGGGCCGAGCTCGCTGCGGATGTCCTCCTTCGCCGTGTCGGCGAAGGACCGGATCTTCCGGATGAAGCCCATGGTGTCCTGGATCAGCTTCGGCAGCTTGTCCGGACCGAAGATCACGATGGCCATGATGGCCAGGGTCAGGACCTCCAGTGTGCCCACGTCGCTGAACACCAAAGCTCCCTACGCTCGCGATCGGACAACGTCCCTCACAGGGTAATGGCCATCGGCGGGTTCACGACCCCCCGTGTGATGAAGCCGTGGTGAAGACCCGCCGATGACCTTGGCCGCAGGGGCCGACGTGGCCTATCTGTTCTCGTGGTGCAGGCCCGCCACCCCGGAACTCGGGGTGCGCTCCGGTACGTCGTGCGGCGGAACCGCGTCCCGGGTGACCGCGACCGGGCGGACCGGGAAGTCCACCGGCACCTGGGCGTTCATCGGGACCAGTCCGCCGCCCCGGCCGTTGCCGCCGGCCGGGCTGATCGTGGTGCCGTGCTGCTCGTCGCCCGGGCCGGCGAACCCGCCGACCCCGCCGAGCGTCACGGCGGCGACCGAGAAGGCCCCCGCGGCGGCGAAGACGAAGCGGCGTCCGCGCGGCGGCGCCTGCCGGACCACGGGGGCGGCCGCGGCCAGCGGCTGCGGGCCGACCGGGGTCACCGGGCGGGCGGTCCGTCGGCCCATCAGCGGGCGGAGCACCGAGCCGCCGCGGCCGAACGCCCGCGGGTCGACCCCGGGCAGGGGCGCGTCGGCGCCGAGGGCGCCCGCTCCGAAGGAGGCTCCGGCGCCGCGGCCGAACGAGCCGCCGTTCAGCCGGCTGCCGCCGAGCGTCCCGGCGGCCGGCACGCCGCCGCCGGGCAGGTCGTCGTCGTCCCGGCCCGGGCGGGCGGCCTGCGGCCGGTCGTCCTCCGGGAGCGCCCCGACCGCCATCAGCCGGGCCATCAGCGACGAGGACGGGTCCGGCGTGCCGGTGCGGGTGAGCAGGTGCTTGACGGCGCGGCCCTCGTCGGCCTCGGCGAGGCACTGCGGACAGGTGGCCAGGTGGGCCTGGACGCGGTCGCGCGAGTCGTGGCCGAGCTCGCCGTCGACGAAGGCGGAGAGCCGTTCGCCGAGGTGGTGCTCCTCGGCGGCCGGTTCGACCGGGCGGACGGCGACGGCGCGCAGCGCGGGTTCGCCCGGCGCACCGGGCCGGGCCCGTTCCGGCTCCGCGGCGGGGTCGGCCCCGTCGTGGCCGCGCCGCCCCAGGGCGGCCCAGCCGCTCCGGCGGGCCGCGGCCCGGCCGGGTACGTCGGAGTGGCCGGGCACGTCGGAGTGGCCCGGTCCTGACCGGCCGGTTCCGCTCACGATCGCCTCCGCCCGCGACCGCCCGGCCCGGCGGGGGCCTCGCCGACCGCGGCGCCGACCGGCACCGGCTCCTCGGCGCCGCCGCCGCGGCGCTCGCGGCCGGGGGCCGCACCGGGGGCGCGGTGCTTGAGGGCCGCGCGCAGGTGCGAGCGTCCGCGGTGGATGCGGCTGCGGACGGTGCCGAGCTTGACGCCGAGCGTCGCGGCGATCTCCTCGTAGGAGAGGCCCTCGATGTCGCAGAGCACCACGGCGGCACGGAACTCGGGCGCCAGGGTGTCCAGCGCGTTCTGGACGTCGGCGTCGAAGTGGGTGTCGCTGAAGTGCTGGGCCGGGCTCGGCTCGCGGGAGGCGAGCCGCTCGGCCGCGTCCTCGCCGAGCGCGTCGAAGCGGATGCGCTGGCGGCGGCGGACCATGTCCAGGAACAGGTTGGTGGTGATCCGGTGCAGCCAGCCCTCGAACGTGCCGGGGGTGTAGGTGGACAGCGAACGGAACACCCGGACGAAGACTTCCTGGGTGAGGTCCTCGGCGTCGTGCTGGTTGCCCGTCAGTCGGTACGCCAGGCGGTAGACGCGGGCGCTGTGGGCCTCGACGATCTCCTCCCAGCTGGGCGGAGTCCAGGTCTGCGCGTCGGGGCCCTCGGCGAAGGTCGCGAGGGCGGGGGCCTCGGCGGGGCCGGCGGCCGGCGTCTCGGGCGCGGCGGCCGGCTGGTCCAGGGTGGAGTGCGCAGGCTGGTTCATCACGGGCTTCGGCGTACGGGCCGACGCGGTGCCGCGGGAGTGCCGCCGCACAGGGACGTCGCCCTCGGCCACACCTCCTCGGTCGGCTCTTCTGCCCAGCAGGGCCACCACCATATCCACCTCGCCCGTCAAGCCCGGATAAAAGTGCCCGCGGCCGTCAAGCCGGAGAACAGGTCCGGAGGTGTCCGTTCCCCCGGTCCCTGCCCCGTCAACGGCCCGCCGCCGTACGCGGTTCCCGCCCGGCCAGTAATCTGTGGCAGGAAATATCGACATCCGCTCGGCGCCGGGCCGCCACCCGGGGCTCCGAAAGAGGCAGCCATCAGCGAGTTCGGGCCCGCGCGTGCGGCTCTCGCGGACACCTACGTCGGCGAGGACGCGGTGCTGACCTACGCCCGGGCACAGTCCGCGCGGACCGGAATCAGGGCGATCGGGCCCAGCGGCGGCGCCTGCCTGCGGCTGCTGGCGGCCGCGCTGGACGCCAAGGCGGTGGCCGAGATCGGCACCGGGACGGGCGTCTCCGGGGTCTACCTGCTGCGCGGGATGCGGCCCGACGGGGTGCTCACCACCGTCGACTCCGAGCCGGTGCGCCAGCAGCTGGCGAGGGAGGCCTACCAGGCCGCGGGCTTCGCGGCGAACCGCTCCCGGTTCATACCGGGCCGGGCGCTGGACGTGCTGCCGCGGCTCGCCGACGGCCAGTACGACCTGGTGTTCTGCGACGGCGACCCGGCGGAGTCCCAGGAGTACCTGGCGGAGTCGCTGCGGCTGCTGCGGCCGGGCGGGATGGTCTGCTTCGAGGGGGTCTTCCAGGAGGGCCGGCTGGCCGAGCCCGAGCAGCAGGACCCGCAGACCCGTTCGATCCGCGACCTGGTGCGGGACGTCCGGGAGAGCGAGAAGCTGCTGCCGGCGCTGCTGCCGGTCTCGGACGGGCTGCTCTGCGCCGTCAAGCGCTGAGGACTCGCCGCGCCGTCGAGCCCTCGGGGCGAGCCCTGATGCCGCGCCGCGCCGTCGAGCGCTGAGGGCCGGTACGGCGCCCGGCGGGGACGCGGGGACCCCGGGGGTCCGGCGGCCGCGCGGCGGGCCCTTCCGGGGCCCGCGGGGGGCCGGGAACCACAGAGCCCGGGCCGACGTGATCGTCGTACCCGGGCTCGGCGGCACATCTCCAGGAGATGGCGAGCACCTGCTGCGGTCAGCCGCAGGCCTTCTTCAGGGCCTCGCCGAGGGCGTCGGCCTCGTCAGGCGTGAGCTCCACCACGAGGCGTCCGCCGCCTTCGAGCGGAACGCGCATGATGATGCCCCGCCCCTCTTTGGTGACTTCGAGCGGGCCGTCACCCGTCCGCGGCTTCATGGCCGCCATGCTCGTTCCCCTTCCTGCAACGCTCAGCTACGCACCGGCAGTCCGTCCACCGCCGGTATCGAACGCATTGATCGGAAGCCATTATCCCGCATGCCACGGCCTGATGACCAACATCACTCTCGGTGCAACCTCGGCCGGACCGTCCTCAACCGGCGCATTTCCCGCCATAAGCCCCGGCGCGGCGGTGGTCCGTACGCCACCGGAAGGTGCGATACCTCACACTCCCCAGCCGGCCCCGGGCTCCGGCATCCTGGCACACGACGACCACCGTGCGATCACCGTGCGACGAGCAAGGGAGCCCTCGCCCATGTCCGATTCCGTGCTGTACGAACTGGACGGCGGCCTGGCCGTCATCACGATCAACCGCCCCGAGGCCATGAACGCGCTGGACGTGGCCACCAAGGTAGCGCTGCGTGACACCGTCACCGCCGCCGCCGAGGACCCGGCGGTGCGGGCCGTCCTGCTGACCGGTGCGGGCGGCCGGGCGTTCTGCGTCGGCCAGGACCTCAAGGAGCACCTGGGTCTGCTCAAGCGGGCCGAGGAGACCGGCGAGGGCGCGCTCAAGACCGTCGCCGAGCACTACAACCCGCTGCTGCGGGCGCTGGCCGGGATGCGCAAGCCGACGGTGGCCGCGGTCGGCGGGGTGGCGGCCGGCGCGGGCGCCTCGCTGGCCTTCGCCTGCGACTTCCGGATCGTCTCCGAGACGGCCGGCTTCAACACCGCCTTCGCCGGGATCGCGCTGACCGCCGACTCGGGGGCCTCCTGGACGCTGCCCCGCCTGGTCGGGCACGCCAAGGCGACCGAGCTGCTGATGCTGCCGCGCACCGTGAAGGCGACCGAGGCGATGGAGCTGGGCCTGGCCACCAAGGTGGTGCCGGCCGCGGAACTGGCGGCCACCGCACGGGTGTTCGCCCGGGAACTGGCCGAGGGCCCGACCGTGGCGTACGGCGCGATCAAGGAGTCGCTGGCGTACGGCGCCTCGCACTCGCTGAGCGAGCTGCTCGACAAGGAGGACGAGCTGCAGACGCTGGCCGGCGAGAGCGAGGACCACCGGATCGCGGTCCGCGCCTTCATCGCCAAGGAGAAGCCGGCGTACCTCGGGCGCTGAACGGAGCCGTCCCGGGCCGCCGGGCCCGGGACACGCCGCTGCGCCGGGGACGCCTCGCCGCGCCCGGACGCGCCGCGCTACGCCCGGGGCGCCGCCCCGTCGAGGGCGGTCCGGACGTGGCAGTCGGCGAGGTGGTCGTCGACCAGCCCGCAGGCCTGCATCAGCGCGTACGCGGTGGTCGGGCCGACGAACCGGAAGCCCGCCTTCTTCAGCGCCTTGGCCAGCGCCGTCGACTCGGGCGTGACGGCCGGCACCTCGTCGAGCGAACGGGGGGCCGGCCGGTCCGGGTCACCGGCGAACCCCCAGATCAGCGCGTCCAGCCCGCCGTCGAGGTCACGGGCGACCCTGGCGTTGGCGATGGACGCCTCGATCTTGGCCCGGTTGCGGATGATCCCGGTGTCGCCGAGCAGCCGCTCGACGTCGTCCGCGCCGAACTCCGCGACCCTGGCGATCTCGAAGCCCGCGAAGGCGGCCCTGAACCCCTCGCGGCGGCGCAGGATGGTGATCCAGGAGAGACCGGACTGGAAGGCCTCCAGGCAGACCCGCTCGAACAGGGCGTCGTCGCCGCGCACCGGGCGGCCCCACTCGGTGTCGTGGTAGACGCGGTAGTCGTCGGCCGAGTCGCCCCAGCCGCACCGGCGCAGGCCGTCCGGGCCGAGGACGGCGCCGCCGGGAGTGACACCGGGCGTGACGCCGGACGCGTCCCCGGGCGGCGCGCCCGCGGCGGCCGGAGCACCCGGGGCGGCCGCGTCGGGGCTCACCGGCCGTCCGCCGGCCGGGCGTCCTCGGGGCCCGCGGGGGCCTTGGTGAGGGCGACGGCGGGCTCGACGACCTTGGCGAACTCCTCCAGGCCGGGCAGCGGCTCGGCCCCCGCCTCGGGCCCGTCGGCGGCCTCCACCGCGCCGCGCACGGCGGCCAGGGCCTCCAGTTCGGCGATCCGCGCGTCGCGGTAGGCGAGTTCGGCGCCCAGCCGGTCGAGCACGTCGTCGACCTCGTCCATCCGGTAGCCGCGGACGGCCATCGGCAGACGGATCGCGTCGACGTCCTCCTGGCCGAGCGGGCGGTCCTGCGGGAGCCGGGCGGCGATCCGGTCCTGCACCGCCTCCGGCAGCGAGCCGCCCCCGCCCAGCGCCACCAGCGCGGCGCCGCCGACCACCACGGCCATCGCCACCACGATCACCCAGAACACGAGCGGTCCTCCCGATTTTCCGGCCGGCCCCGACAGGAGTGGGATCATGGTCCCGATGGGCCGGGGGCCATCATCGCACTCGCAGCAGCTGTGGAGGAGACATCGGTGGCACTGCGCCTGGGACCACGGGAATTCGGCGACGACGAGCTGGTGATCATGGCGATCGTGAACCGGACTCCCGACTCGTTCTTCGACAAGGGCGCCACCTTCGCCGACGAGGCCGCGTTCGCCGCGGCCGACCGCGCGGTGGCGGAGGGGGCCGCGATCCTGGACATCGGCGGGGTGAAGGCCGGCCCGGGCGACGAGGTCACCGTCGAGGAGGAGCTGCGCCGCACCGTGCCGTTCGTGGCGGAGCTGCGCAAGCGCCACCCGGAGGCCGTGATCAGCGTCGACACCTGGCGGCACGAGGTCGGCGAGGCCGTCTGCGAGGTCGGCGCGGACCTGCTGAACGACGCCTGGGGCGGGGTGGACCCGCGGCTGGCCGAGGTGGCCGCCCGGTACGACGCCGGGCTGGTCTGCACCCACGCGGGCGGCGCCGAGCCGCGGACCAGGCCGCACCGGGCCGGCTACCCGGACGTGATGGCGGACATCCTGCGGGTGACCGTCGGGCTGGCCGAGCGGGCGGTGGGGCTGGGCGTGCGGCGGGACGCGGTGATCATCGACCCGGGGCACGACTTCGGCAAGAACACCCGGCACTCGCTGGAGGCGACCCGGCGGCTGCCGGAGATGACCGCGACCGGGTTCCCGGTGCTGGTCTCGCTCTCCAACAAGGACTTCGTCGGCGAGACCCTGGACCTGCCGGTGGACCAGCGGCTGCTCGGCACGCTGGCCACCACGGCGGTCTCCGCGTGGCTGGGCGCCCGGGTGTACCGGGTGCACCAGGTGGCGGAGACCCGGCAGGTGCTGGACATGGTCGCCTCGATCCGGGGCACCCGTCCCCCGGCGGTCGCCCGCCGGGGGCTCGCCTGACGGCCCTCCCGGGCCCGCCCGGCGCGGGACGTTCCCGCCGACGGCTCCGGCGGGGGTGTTCCGGCCGGGCCGTACCGCCCTAGATCTCGTTCACCGGCCGGCGGGCGTCGGCGAGGATCTTCATGACCTCGTCGATGTCGTCGGTGATGTGGAAGAGCTCCAGGTCGTGCGGGGCCGCCTTGCCCTGCGCGACCAGGGTGTTCTTCAGCCAGTCGGCCAGCCCGCCCCAGTACTCGCTGCCGAAGAGGATCACCGGGAAGCGGGTGACCTTCTTCGTCTGCACCAGGGTGAGCGCCTCGAACAGCTCGTCCAGCGTGCCGAGGCCGCCGGGCAGGACGACGAACCCCTGGGCGTACTTCACGAACATCGTCTTGCGGACGAAGAAGTAGCGGAAGTTCAGCCCGAGGTCGACGAACTCGTTGAGCCCCTGCTCGAAGGGCAGCTCGATGCCGAGCCCGACGCTGAGCCCGCCGGCGTCCGAGGCGCCCCGGTTGGCCGCCTCCATCGCGCCCGGACCGCCCCCGGTGATCACCGCGTAGCCGGCCTCGGCCAGGGCCCGGCCGATCGCCACGCCCGCCGCGTACTCGGGCGAGTCGACCGGGGTCCGGGCGGAGCCGAAGACGCTGATCGCGGGCGGGAGTTCGGCCAGCGCGCCGAAGCCCTCGACGAACTCCGAGGTGATCCGCAGGACCCGCCAGGGGTCGGTGTGCAGCCAGTCGGTCGGGCCGGTGGTGTCCAGCAGGCGCTGGTCCGTCGTGCTCTCGCCGACCTGGTCCCGGCGCACCAGCACCGGGCCCTTCTGCTTCTCGGGCCACGCCTTCTTCGGGTGCGGCTCGCCCACCTGCTCAGGACCGTGTCCGTAGTGCTTTTCGTCTCCAGTGCCTGTCATGACGAAACCCTACGCCCGCCGATCCCCGTTTTCAGGCAACGGTGGGAGGTCGGTTGGGCAACCGGACGGTGGCGTTCAGCCGTTGATGTGCTTGTCGCCCTGACACTTCGGTCCGGTACGCCGCCCGGTCCCGTCAGCCGGAAAGCCGGTCGGCCGGTCGGCCGGTCGGCCGGTCAGCCGGTCAGCCAGGCGCGCAGCCGCTCCTCGGTCTCGGCGATGGCGGTGAGCGAGCAGTGCTCGTCCCGCTTGTGCGCCATGTTCGGGTCGCCGGGGCCGTAGTTGACCGCCGGGACGCCCAGCGCGCTGAAGCGGGCGACATCGGTCCAGCCGAACTTGGCGCGGGCCGTCCCGCCGGTCGCGGCGAGGAAGTCCTGGGCGGCCGGCTGGTTCAGACCGGGCAGCGCACCGGGGGCGAAGTCGGTGACGGTGAGGTCGAAACCGTCGAAGACCTCGCGCACGTGCTTCTCGGCGTCGGCCTCGTCGCGGTCCGGGGCGAAGCGGAAGTTGACCGTCACCACGCACTCGTCGGGGATCACGTTCCCGGCCACGCCGCCGTCGATCCGCACCGCGTTGAGGCCCTCGCGGTACTCCAGCCCGTCGATCCCGACCCGGCGCGGCTCGTACGCCGCGAGCCGGCCGAGCACCTCGGCGGCGTGGTGGATGGCGTTGTCGCCGAGCCAGCTGCGGGCCGAGTGGGCGCGGACGCCGGTGAGCCTGACCTGCGCGCGCAGGGTGCCCTGGCAGCCGCCCTCGACGGTGGCCCCGCTGGGCTCCATCAGCACCGCGAAGTCGGCGGCGAGCCAGTCGGGGTGGGCCTGCGCGAGGTGGCCGAGGCCGTTGCGGTGGGCCTCCACCTCCTCGCAGTCGTAGAACACGAAGGTGAGGTCCCGGTTGGGCTCCGGCAGGGTGGCGGCGAGCCGGAGCTGGACGGCGACACCGGACTTCATGTCGGAGGTGCCGCAGCCGTAGAGCAGGTCGCCCTCGACGTAGGACGGCACGTTGTCGGCGATCGGCACGGTGTCCAGGTGCCCGGCGAGCAGCACGCGTTCGGCGCGGCCGAGGCCGGTGCGGGCCACCACGTTGTTGCCGTACCGGTCGACGGTCAGGTGCGGGAAGGCCCGCAGGGCGGCCTCCACGGCGTCGGCGAGTGCCTGCTCGTCGCCGCTGACGGAGGGGAAGTCCACCAGCTGGGCGGTCAGCGCGCCGCCGTCGAGGGTGAGGTCCAGGGACGTCTTCGGGCTGCTCATGGTCGCCCAGCCTAGTCCGCCGGGGGTTCGGACCGGGGCGGCACCGTAGCCGTGCCGTGACACCTCCGGCCGCAACCGCCGGTCACCGCACACCCGTCCGAGTGGGTACGGTGTCGGTTCGGAAGCTCGGTTGGAAGGGGCGGCGGTGGCCAGGAGAAGGAGCGGCGGTCGGGGCGACGGCGCGGCGCCCCGGGGGCGCCGGGGGCTGCGGGCGGTGCTGCTCGGCCTGCTGGTGCTGGCCGTGCTGGCGGCCGGCCTGTTCTGGCTGCGCGACCAGAAGCTGCTGACGCCCGAGGGCTGCTCGGTGAAGACCCCGGCGGGCGAGGGCGAACTGGAGGTCCCGCAGGCGGCCAACGCGGCGACGATCGCCGCCGTCGCCCACTCGCGCGCCCTGCCGGACCGGGCGGTGACCATCTCGCTGGCCACCGCGATGCAGGAGTCCAAGATCCGCAACCTGACCGGCGGCGACCGGGACTCGGTGGGCCTGTTCCAGCAGCGGCCCTCGCAGGGCTGGGGCACCGTGCAGCAGATCATGGACCCGGTCTACGCGACCAACAAGTTCCTCGACGGCCTGGTGAAGGTGCCCGGCTACACCAGGCTGCCGCTGACCGACGCGGCCCAGCAGGTGCAGAAGAGCGGCTACCCGCAGGCCTACGCCAAGCACGAGACCAAGGCCACCCTGCTGGCCTCCGCGCTGACCGGCCGTGAGGCGGCCTCGCTGAACTGCGTGGTGCACGACTTCGCCGCCCCCGACGAGGACGCGGAGAGCGCCGCCCCGGCCGCCGCCACCCCCGGCGCCACCGCGACGGCCGCCGGACCGGACCGGACCCAGGTGCTGAGCGACCGGGTCCGCCGCGAGTTCGGCCGCACGGTGACCCCGGCCGCCGGCTACTCGTCCACCGTCAAGGGCGCCGAGAACGCCGTCTCGCTGACCCCGGACCCGACCGCCTCCACCGACGCCGGGCCGGACGCCGAGCGGCAGAGCGGCTGGGCGGTGGCGCACTGGGCGGTGACCCAGGCCCAGAAGCTGGGCATCGAGACCGTCGCGTACGACGGGAAGGTCTGGCGGAAGTCGAAGTCGGAGGACGGCTGGAAGCCGCAGCCGACCGGGACGTCGACCAAGCTGGTGCTGGTCTCGCTGGCACCTCCGGCGAAGAGCTGAGCCCGCGCTGCGCCGGGCCGTCCGGAGGACCGGGCGGCCCGGCGCAGCGGTGTCTCCGGACGGCTGGGACCGCCCGGGCAGGACGGCTGGGACCACCCGGGTCCGACGGCTGACGCACTGGTGTCCGGGTTGCCGCCGGACGGGTGATTCCCGTCAACCCAGGTGGACGGAGGAGTTCCGCGGACCGGCCGGGCGCAGAACCGTCACTCCCCTTGCCCCACACCCCTCGCAGACCCCCGGTCCGGCCTCCGGAGCCGGCCCGCGCACGGTCGTACGATCCGATGGTCGGAGCGACGCTTTCCTTGCACCGACCGAAACCTTCTGGCTTCTCAAGCGGTAACAACGTCGTCCGCCCGGCGGACGAGACGGACACCAGACCCCTTCGAGGAGCCCCATGTCTCACCCCCTCACGCGCCGGATCGCCCAGGCCGCGCTGCTCGTGGCGGCCGGCGCGACCCCGCTGGTCGCGGCCGGCTCCGCGTCCGCCGCCGACGCGCTGCTGCCCAAGAGCGACCTGGCCGCGCCGCTGGGCCAGCTGACCAACACCGACACGGGTTCCACCCTCCAGCACACCACCCACGAGCTGGGCCAGGCGGCCGGGAACACCGGCGCCGCCACCGTCGCCGCGGGCGTACCCGCCACCGCGGACGCCACCGGCAACATCGTCGCGCAGCAGCTCCCCGAGGCCAACGAGAAGGCCAGCTCGCTGACGGCCCCGGTCGACCAGACCGCCGCCACCACCGGCCAGCTCTCCGGCGTCACCCCGAAGGTCGCCAAGGCCCTGGCCGGCAAGCTCGGCGAGGCCGTCACCGGCCACAGCGCCCCCCAGCGCAGCGCCGGCGCGGGCGCCAACCCGGTCGGCGGGCTCTCCCAGGCCGGCGCCGTCACCCAGGCCGTCCCCGGCGCCTCGGGCCTCACGAGCGCCGTCCCCAGCACCAGCACCGTCACCGACGCGCTGCCGCTGGGCGCCGTCACCCGCGCCCTCCCCGGCGGCCTCCCGGCCGACCTGCCGGGCGCCGACGTGCTCGGCCTGGCCGAGCACGGCTCCGCCAACCGCCTGGGCGGCGCCGACCTCGGCCCGAACAGCCCGCTGAACGGCCTGACCGGTCTCACCGGCCCGCTCGGCAGCCTGCTCGGCGGCGTCAACGGCGGCGCGCTCGGCGGCCTGCCGATCGGCTGATCCCGCCCGCCGCACGCGTGAGGGGTCGGCGTCCGATCGGACGCCGACCCCTCACGCGTGCAGGGTGGTCGGGGCGGTCGGATGCGACCGCCGCCGCACGGACCCGCCGGCTACCCGGCGGCCGCCGCGTTCAGCCGCTCCACGGCCGCCGCCACCCGCTCGTCGGTCGCGGTGAAGGCGACCCGGACGAACCGCCCGCCCGCCGGCCCGTAGAAGTCGCCGGGCGCCACCAGGACGCCCAGCTCGGCCAGCTCGGCCACCGTCTCCCAGCACGGCCGGTCCTGGGTCGCCCACAGGTAGAGGCTCGCCTCCGAGTGCTCCACCCGGAACCCGTACGCCTCCAGCGCCGCCCGCAGCGCCGCGCGCCGGGCCGCGTACCGCTCCCGCTGCTCCGCCACGTGCGCGTCGTCCGCGAGCGCCGCGAGCGTCGCCGCCTGGACCGGCGCCGGGACGATCATGCCGCCGTGCTTGCGCACCTCCAGCAGCTCCCCGACCACCACCGGGTCGCCCGCCACGAAGGAGGCGCGGTAGCCGGCCAGGTTGGAGCGCTTGGACAGCGAGTGGACGGCCAGCAGGCCCTCGTGCTGCCCGCCGTCGCCGGGGGCCCCGCAGACGTCCGGGTGCAGGACGGAGACCGGGTCGGCCTCCCAGCCCAGCTCCAGGTAGCACTCGTCGCTGACCAGCAGCGCCCGGTGCTCACGCGCCCACGCGACCGTGCGGCGCAGCTCGTCCGCGCCGAGCACCCGGCCGGTCGGGTTGGACGGCGAGTTGACCCAGATCAGGCGGACCCGCGAGCCGTCCAGCTCGTCCACCGAGTCGTACTCGACCGGCTCGGCACCGCAGAGCCGGGCGCCCACCTCGTACGTCGGGTACGCCAGCCGCGGGTAGGCGACCTGGTCGCCGGGGCCGAGGCCGAGCTGGGTCGGCAGCCAGGCCACCAGCTCCTTGGAGCCGACGGTCGGCAGCACGGCCTGCGGGCCGATGTCGGCGCCGACCCGGCGGTGCAGCCAGCCGGCGATCGCCTCGCGCAGCTCCACCGGGCCCCACACGGTCGGGTAGCCCGGGGTGTCGGTGGCGGCGGCGAGCGCCTTCTGCACCACCTCGGGCACCGGGTCGACCGGGGTCCCCACCGAGAAGTCGCAGAGCCCGCCGGGGTGGGCGAGGGCGGTCTTCTTGTACGGCTCCAGCTTGTCCCAGGGGAAGACCGGCAGGAGGTCCGAAACGCGGCGCGCCGCTCCCGGGTGGCCCGGGAACGGCGCGTGCGTGCTGTTCTTGGTAGTCACAGCTCAGTTGCCACCGATCGGTCAGTGCTCGGCGTTCTGCGGCGGCAGAGCGGCGATGAACGGGTGGTCGCGCTCGATCAGACCGAGCTTGGACGCACCGCCGGGCGAGCCGAGGTCGTCGAAGAACTCGACGTTCGCCTTGTAGTAGTCCTTCCACTCCTCCGGCGTGTCGTCCTCGTAGAAGATCGCCTCGACCGGGCAGACCGGCTCACAAGCGCCACAGTCGACACACTCATCCGGGTGGATGTAGAGCGATCGCTCGCCCTCGTAGATGCAGTCAACCGGGCACTCTTCGATGCACGCCTTGTCCTTGACGTCGACACAAGGCTGCGCGATGACGTAGGTCACGCTGTCGTTCCTCCTCGGAAGGGCACGTCGGCCCATTCTGTTTTCTCGCGTGCGCGGGTGAGCGCGGCGTCGTCGATGCCCGCCCCTAGTATCGCGGGTCGGAGACCGCAAATGCACAGGAGGTGCCCAGATGGCCGCCGAAGGGCCGGTTCAGGACCGTCCGGAAGTCCGGATAGACCGTACGGACGTGGGCCGGCGGGTCTCCGTGCGGCGTGTCTCCGGCTTCGTGGACGACCGACCCGAGTTCCGCGACGTGATCGGTGTGCTCGTGTCCTGGGACGACCGGGGACTGACCGTCGTCCCGCGCGGCGGCGAGCCCGTGACCTTCGACGAACGCCTGCTCGTCGCGGGCAAGGCGGTGCCGCTCTTCCCGGCCCGGCGCGCCCCGCTGCCGGCCACCGCCCCGGTCGAACTCCAGCGGATCGCCGCACGCGGCTGGCCCGCCGTCGAGCAGGAGCCGCTCGGCGAGTGGACGCTCCGGGCGTCGGCCGGATTCACCCGGCGGGCCAACTCCGTCCAGGCGCTCGGCGACCCCGGACTCCCGCTCGACGAGGCGCTCGCGGCCGTCCGCGCCTGGTACGCGGCGCGCGGGCTGCCCGCCTGGGTCGAGGTGTCCACCCCCGGCTCGCCGGAGCGGCTGCGCGCCGAACTGGACCGGCTGGGCGCGGCGTACTCGCCGACCCTGGTGCGGGTCGTCCCGCTGGCCGGGCTCGCCCGGGCGGGCGCCCCCGCGGCGGTCGGGCGGGTGCGGCTGTCCCGGACGGCCGGGCCGCAGTGGCTGTCGCTGTACCGGCGGGCCGGCGACGACCCGGCGGTGGAGGAGGCCGCCCTGCGGGTGATCCACGGCGGGCCGTCGGTCTGGTTCGCGAGCGTGCCCGGGGCCGAGGGCCGGCCCCCGCTGGCGATCGGGCGCTGCGTCGTCGACGGCGCCTGGGCCTGCTTCGGCGCGGTCGAGGTCGCCACCCACGCACGGCGGGCCGGGCTGGCCACCGCGCTGATGGCGGTGCTCGCCGCCCGGGCCGCCGAGGAGGGCGCCACCGGCGGCTACCTGCAGGTCGAGGCGGAGAACGACGGCGCCATCGCGCTCTATGACGGACTCGGCTTCACGACCAGTCACACTTACCACTACGCGCGCCTCCCCCAGGGGTAGCGCCCGCGCGTGAACCGCCTGACCGTCCGCCCGTCCCCAGAAAGCCGCCGCAGCCACTGTGACCGAGCAGAGCAGAGCACGCTTCCGGACCGAGGCCCGGGCCGAGCACCCCGATCCGGTGCTGCTCTGCCTGCTCGCGGCCGCCGAGCACACCCGCGCCCCCGACCCCGACGACCCGGACGACCTGCCGGGTCCGCCCGCCCTCGCGGCCCTGCTCGCCGCCTGCGAGGCCGCGCTCGAACGGCACGCGGCCGCGGTCCGGCTCGCCGTCGCCGAACGGGCCCCGGCCGGGCCGGAGGAGACCGCGGCCCTGCTGTCGGCCGTCCTCGGCGGCCGGGAGCGGTTCCACGGGCGGAAGTCCGACTACCGGCGGCTGGAGTCCTCGCTGCTGCCCGACGTGCTGCGGCGCCGGCGCGGGCTGCCGATCATGCTCGCGCTGGTCTGGATGGCCGTCGGCCGTCGGGCCGGGATCGCCGTGCACGGGATCGCGCTGCCCGGCCACTTCATCGTCGCGGTCGGCGGCCCGGCCGGCGGCGAGGACTACGTGCTGGCCGACCCGTTCCACGGCGGGCGGCTGCTCGACCTGCCGGACGCGGCGCGGCTGGTCAGCGCCACCGGGCACGAGTTCACCCCCGAACTGCTCACCCCCGCGGCGCCGCTGGACATCGTGCTGCGGGTGCTCGGCAACATCCGGTCCTGGGCCGCCGACCGCCCGGAGCACGCCCGCACCCAGCTCTGGGCCACCGAGCTCGGCCTGCTCCTCCCCCGCCACCCCGCCCAGCTCCGGCTGGAACGGGCGGAACTGCTGGTCCGCACCGGCGACTTCCTGGGCGGGGCCGAGGAGATGGACGAGTACGCCGAGATCCTGGACGCCTTCGACCCGGACACCGCCGCCAAGGTCCGCCAGGAGGCCCGGGCGGCGCGGCACCGGCTGAACTGAGCGGTCCCCGCCCTCCGGCGCGCCTGCCGCCCGGCCGACGGCGGCGCGGGCACCTGCCGGCGCGGGCACCGGCCGGGGAGGGGGGCCGCCGCGCTACAGCCAGCCCTTCTCGCGGGCGATCCGGACCGCCTCGGTGCGGTTGCGGGCCTCGGTCTTCTGGATCGCCATCGACAGGTAGTTGCGCACCGTCCCCTCGGAGAGGTGCAGCCGCCGCGCGATCTCCGCGTTCACCGCGCCGTCCGCCGCGGCCGCCAGCACGTCCCGCTCCCGCGCCGTCAGCGGGTTCGCCCCCTCGGCGAGCGCGGCGGCGGCCAGCACCGGGTCGATCACCCGCTCGCCGCGCAGCACCCGGCGGATCGCCTCGGCCAGCTCGGCCGCCGGGGCGTCCTTCACCAGGAACGCGTCCGCGCCCGACTCCATCGCCCGCCGCAGGTAGCCGGGCCGGCCGAAGGTGGTCGCGATGACCACCTTCGTCTGCGGCCGGTGCCTGCGCAGCAGCGCCGCCGCCTCGATGCCGGTCATCCCCGGCATCTCGATGTCCAGCACGGCCACCTGCACGTCGTGCGCGACCGCCGCGTCCACCACTTCGTCGCCGCGCCCCACCTGGGCGACCACGTCGATGTCCCCCTCCAGTCCGAGCAGCGCCGCCAGCGCCTCCCGGACCATGCCCTGGTCCTCCGCCAGCAGCACCCGGACGGAGGGGCCGCCGCTCTGAATGTCACTCATACCGCCCGACCCTACGGCCTGCCGCGACCGCTCCGGGGCGGCCCTTGAGTCTCCCGTGGGGGGAGACGCCAAGCTGGGCCCATGCGGGACGACGAACGGCACGACGAGCAGCACGACACCCTCTACTCGATCGGCGAGCTGGCCCGGCGCACCGGGCTGACGGTCAAGGCCGTCCGGTTCTACGCCGACGGCGGGCTCGTCCCGCCCGTCGACCGCACGCCGGCCGGCTACCGCCGCTTCGATGTCCACGCCCTGGCCCGCCTCGACCTGGTCCGCACCCTGCGGGAGCTCGGGCTCGACCTGGCCACCATCCGGCGGGTGCTGGACCGGTCCGCCCCGCTGCGCGAGGTCGCCGCCGCGCACGCCGACGCGCTGGACGTGCAGATCCGCACGCTGCGGCTGCGGCGCGCCGTGCTGCGGGCGGTCGCCGAACGCGGCTCCACCACCGAGGAGATGAGACTCATGCACAAGCTCGCCGCCCTGTCCGACGCCGAACGACGGCGCCTGATCGACGACTTCGTCGACGCCGCCTTCGGCGGTCTGGACGCCAACCCGGAGTTCGTCGCGATGATGCGCGCCGCCGTGCCGGAGCTGCCGGAGGACCCGAGTGCCGAACAGGTCGACGCCTGGGTGGAACTGGGCGAGCTCGTCCAGGACGAGGACTTCCGTGCCGCGGTCCGGAGGATGGCGGCCCACCAGGCGGCGGAGCGCGCGGCCGGGGACGACACCGGCCTCCACACCGCGCTCACCGAGACCGTCCGCGCCGCGGTCACCGCCGCCCTCGCCGGGGGCGTCGCCCCCGGCTCCCCCGCCGCCGACGCGGTGGTCGACGCCCTCACCGCCGAGTACGCGGCCACCTTCGGCCGCCCCGACGGCGCCCCGCTCCGGGCCTGGCTGCTGGACCGTCTGGAGATCGCCGACGACCCGCGCGCCGGACGCTACTGGAGCCTGCTCGGCACCATCAACGGCTGGCCCGCCCAGGAGAGCCTGGACGAGGTGTTCGCCTGGTTCACCGCCGCCCTCCGCGCCCGGACCGGGACCGCCCGGTAGGACGCGCCCGGCGTCCTCGACCCGGGTTCAGCCGGGCCGGTCGGCGGACGCCGCCCCGGCGGCGGGGCGGCAGTGCGGCAGGGCGGGTACCGGGCCGTCGAGCGGGGCGGCCCCGAAGTAGCCGGCCACGCAGGGCGCGCCGGAGTCCGGACCACCGGGGTCCGGGCCGCCGGGCTCGGTGCGGGCGGCGCAGGGGATCAGGGCGACGAGCAGGGCGGCGAGCACCAGCACGGCAGGCTTCGACATGCCCGCCATGCTGCCCGCAGCCCTCCCCCGGGCGCCGCAGCCGGGACGTCGGCGCGGAGAGTTCCGCCGCCCGCAGCAACCGCCGGGGCCGCGGCCCTACGGGGACGCCGGGAGGGCGACCGTCCGCAGCGGCACCAGCGCCCGCAGCCGGAAGCCCCTCCCGCGCGCGCCCGGTCCGGTCTCCAGCCGCCCGCCGACCAGCGCCAGCCGCTCGTCCAGCCCGGACAGCCCGTTCCCCGGCGCGGCCTTGCCCGGCCCGGCCCCGTCGTCGGCGATCTCCAGCACGGCGAACCGCTCGCCGTCGCCCTCCCACCGCTCGTCGGCCGTCACCGTGCAGACGGTGGCGCCCTCGCCGTGCCGGACCACGTTGGTGATCGCCTCGCGCAGTGCCCAGGCCAGCGCGGCGGACTCCTCGGCGGCCAGCCCCGGCCAGGCGTCGACCAGTTCGGGGGCCGCCTCCAGGGCGACCTGCGCGGCGGCCAGCGCCGTACGGGCCGCCGCCAGCTCGACCGGCAGGGTCGGCCGGCGGAACCCGGTCACCGCCTCCCGGACGTCGACCAGCGACTGCCGGGCGACCTTCTCGATGTCGGCGACCTGCGCCCGCGCCGCCCCGTCCTTCCCGGCGTCCATGAAACGGCCGGCCAGCTCGCTCTTCAGGGTGATCAGCGAGAGCGAGTGCCCGAGCAGGTCGTGCAGGTCGCGGGCGAGCCGCAGCCGCTCCTCGGAGGCGGCCAGGTGGGCGACGGCGGCCCGGGCCTCGCGCAGCTCGCGCATGGTGGCGACCAGCCGCTGCAGGCCGGTCATCGCGGCGCCGGCGAGGAACGCGGTCAGTGCGATGGTCAGGATGTCGCCCGCCGGGACCCCGTCGGCCACGCCGACGACGGCGGTGAGCCCGGCCATGGCACCGATCGCGGCGAGCGCGAACCGGGCCGGGGCGATGATCGCGACGGCCACCGAGGCGTAGGTGAACAGGGTCAGGAAGGCGCTGCCGAGGCTGAAGGTGGTGGCGACCGCGATCACCACCATGACGGCGACCAGTGCCCGGCAGGTCCTGGGCCGCATCCCCGCCATCGAGCGGAAGACCACCAGGGTGACGTAGCCGGCCACGTACCCGGCCAGGGCCAGCCAGCCGCAGACCGCGCCGGCGACCGAGTGCCCGCCCGTCAGCAGGTCGCGCACCGGGTAGGCCAGGTAGATCATCCAGAGCAGCATCCAGCAGACCTTGACCAGCATCTGCCGCCGGGTCTCGACCGTCGCACCGGGGATGTTGCGGAAGGTGTGCTCCACGCCCGCCTCCGGCGGGCCGTCGGAGCGGTGGGCGTGGTGCGTGTCCGGCATGGGCGTCATCATGCCTGCCGGGTGTCCCGCCGGTACAGCGCGGCGGCCGCCGCGACGAACACCACCAGGAAGCCGCCCAGCCCGGCCACCGCCGCCAGGTCGAGACCGTGCCCGGGCTCGGTGAAGGTGGCGAGCCGGTTGTACAGGTACACCGGGTTGAAGCGGGCGTAGTCCTCCAGCGAGCCGGTCACCGGGAACCAGGTGCCGCCGAACAGCGCCATCGCCATGTAGGCGATCATCACGATGGTCTGCACCGAGTCCGGCGCCGCCGCGTACCCGAGCGCCACCCCGAGCGCGGCGAAGACGAAGCTGCCCAGCCAGAGCGCCAGGGCCAGGCCCGCCCAGTCCGCCGCCGCCATCCGCACGCCCTGGGTCGCGCCGACCGCGAAGACCACCAGGATCGCGGGCAGCGTCGTCACCGCGCTCGCCGCGATCTTGGCGATGGTGTACGCCCGGCCGGGCAGCGCGGTCAGCCGCAGCTGCCGCACCCACCCGCTCCTGCGCTCCAGCGCGATCCGCTGCGCCCCGCCGGTCAGCACTCCGCCGACGGCGCCGAAGGTGGCCATCGACACCATGAAGTAGGTCTTCACCGGGAGGCCGCCGGCCAGCTCCCCGGAGCCGTAGGCGTTGATGAAGAAGAAGTACATCAGCGCCGGGTAGAGGACCGTGAACAGCAGGTACTTGCGGTTCCGCAGGGTGCGGGCGATCTCCAGCAGGATCAGGGTGGTCATCGCACGGTCTCCTTCACGCCGGTCGGGGCGTCCTCGTGGTCCTGCTCCCCGGTGATGGTCAGGAAGGCCTGCTCCAGGCCGAGTCCGGTGACCTCCAGGCCGCGCGGGCGGAGGCCCGCCCGGTAGAGGCCGGCCACGTCGGCGTCCGCGTCGGCGGTGCGGATCCGCACGGTCCGCACCCCGGGGACCCGGGCGGAGACGTCCAGCGCCAGCACACCGGGCAGCCTGCGCAGCACCGCCTCGTCGAACGGGCCGTCCGCGTCGTCCAGTTCGAAGGTGATCCGGCGGGCGCCGGCCCGGGCCTTGATCTCGGCGGAGGTGCCGTCGGCGATCAGCCGGCCGCGGTGCAGGACGAGGACCCGGTCGGCGATCGAGTCCGCCTCCTCCAGGTAGTGGGTGGCGAAGAGCACCGTGCGGCCGGCGTCGGCCTGCGCCCGCATGCTCGCCCAGAAGGACTGCCGGACCGAGACGTCCATGCCGGTGGTGGGCTCGTCGAGGACGATCAGGTCGTTGGCACCGGCGATGGCGAGCGCGAAGCGGACCCGCTGCTCCTGGCCGCCGGAGAGCCTGTCGACGCGGCGCTCGGCGAGTTCGGCGATGCCGGCGTCGGCCAGCACCTCGTCGACGGCCCGGCCGCGCGGGTGGACGGCGCCGGCCAGCCTGACCAGCTCGCGCACCTTGACGTCGGCCATCAGGCCGCCGCTCTGCAGCATCGCGCCGACCCGGCCGGCCTCGATCGCGGCGCGCGGGGTGCCGCCGAACAGCGTCACGGTGCCGTGGTCGGGTTCGCGCAGGCCGAGCAGCAGGTCCAGGCTGCTGGACTTGCCGGCGCCGTTCGGGCCGAGCAGGGCGACCGTCTCGCCCGGCCGCAGGACGAGGTCGAGGCCGTCCACGGCCCGCACCCGCCCATAGCTCTTGCCGACGCCCCGGAAGGCCGCCACCTCCGTGTCCATCGTCCCCGTCCTCTCCCCTGGTGGTGTCGTTCGCACCTCCTCAGAGTCCCGCGCGGCCGGGGTGCGGCGGCAGTGGCCGCCGTCGTGCCTTCGGCATGACATCCGTCATGCCGGAGGCCGGTACCCGTGTCACGGGCACCGGCCTCCGAAGCCGCGGGTCGGGGTGGTCCTCCGGGCCGTTGTCGGAGGCGGCGGCCAGCGTTCTCCCGCGACGGCCGGACAGATCGACCCCCTGCGGGCACACGCGGCCGAGGGGGAGCGGTATGGGCGTGCCCCGGCACCGCTCGTCCGCGGGCCCGGGTTCCCTGGTCCGACCCCGCTCCCCCTCACCTCACGTCGCCCCGCCCCGGCGCGGGCTCAGATCCCGAGCGACTTCTTCACGAAGTCGACCTGGAGCAGCAGCAGGTTCTCCGCGACCTCCTCCTGCGGCGTCATGTGGGTGACGCCCGACAGCGGCAGCACCACGTGCGGCCGGCCGGCCGCCAGCAGCGCCGACGAGAGCCGCAGGGTGTGCGCGGCCACCACGTTGTCGTCCGCCAGGCCGTGGATGATCATCAGCGGCCGCTCCAGCCCGGCCGCGTGGCCGGTCAGCGAGTTGGCCGCGTACACCTCGGGCCGCTCGGCGGGGTGGCCGAGGTAGCGCTCGGTGTAGTGGGTGTCGTACAGCTCCCAGTCCGTGACCGGGGCGCCCGCCACCGCCGCGTGGAAGACGTCCGGCCGGCGCAGCACGGCGAGCGCGGAGAGGTAGCCGCCGTACGACCAGCCGCGGATGGCGACCCGGCCGAGGTCGAGCGGGAACTCCCCGGCGAGCGCCTGGAGCGCGTCGACCTGGTCGTCGAGGGTGGCGCCGGCGAAGTCGAAGGCGATCGACTTCTCCCAGGCCGGTCCGCGCCCGGGGGTGCCGCGCCCGTCGGCGACGACCACCGCGAAGCCCTGGTCGGCGAACCACTGCGAGTTGAGGTGCGGGTTGTGCGCCTGGACGACGCGCTGGCCGTGCGGGCCGCCGTACGGGTCCATCAGGACCGGCAGCAGGCCGTCCCGCTCGCGGTCGTAGCCGGTCGGCAGGAAGACCGCGGCGGGGATGCGGCGCTCGCCGGCGAAGCGGAACACCGGGCGGGCGGTGAGCACCGGGGCCTCGGCGTAGGAGGCGATGGTGGCGACGTCGTCCACCACCACGCCCTCCGGCAGGTCCCGGGAGACCTGCACCAGCGTGCCGGGCAGGTCCGGCTCGGCGGTGGCCCGCACGGTGATGCCGGCCGCGTGCACGGCGGTGGTGACGGAGGTGAACGGCCGTCCGTTGGCGGCCTCCCAGGAGAGCCGCTTGCCGTCGTGGCTGATCCGGCCGGCGGCGATCCAGCCGGGCTCCGGGTCGGTCTCGTCGGCGCCGCCGGAGGCGGTGAAGAACACCTCGTCGGCGGTGACGGCGAGCACCGACCGCAGGTGCAGGTCGGCCCCGGTGACGGCCTGGTCGCCGATCACCAGCGTCCGCGCCCCGGACTCGTCGGAGATCCGGACCAGCCGGCCGTCCGGCGTCCAGGCGGGGACCCCGGCGAACAGCTCCAGCCAGACGTCGTCCCGCTCCTCGTGCAGCAGCTCGGTGGCGCCGGTCTCGACGTCCAGTCCGAGGATCCGCTGGCTGCGCTGGTCGCGGGCCTGGACGAGCAGCAGCGGCACGCCGCCCTGCGACCAGTGGACCCGGGCCAGGTACGGGAAGGCCGCGCGGTCCCAGACCACCTCGGTCCGGGCGCCGTCCAGGCCGAGCACCCAGAGGCCGACCTCGGCGTCGGCGGTGCCGGCGGCCGGGTAGGCGACCTCGGCGGGCTCGCGGTCCGGGTTGGCCGGGTCGGCGATCCACCAGCGCCGCACCGGGGTGTCGTCGGCCCGCTCGACCAGCAGCCGGTCGCCGTCCGGGGACCACCAGTAGCCGCGGTCCCGGCCCATCTCCTCCTGGGCGATGAACTCGGCCTGACCCCAGGTCACGTTGGGGCCGTCGGGCCGGACGAGGGCCCGGTCGCCGCTCCCGTCGGCGCGGGTGAGGCGCAGCTCGCCCGCGGTGTTGGCGTACGCGACGTACGTGCCGTCCGGGGAGGGGCGCGGGTCGAGCAGCGGGCCCTCGGCGGGCAGCTCGGCGGTGCCGCCGTCGACGAGGTCGGCGGTGAACAGGCGGCCGGAGAGGGCGAAGGCGGCGAGCCGGCCGGTGCCGTCCAGGGCGTAGCCGACGATGCCGGCGGAGCCCTCGCGGCTGCGCTCGCGGCGGGCCTTCTCGGCCGGGGAGAGGTCCTCCTCGCCGCCGCCGAGCAGGGCGACCGGGTCGGCCGCGACCCGCTCCTCGCCGGTGGCCGTGTCGAGGGTCCAGAGCAGGTTGGCGCGGTCGCTGCCGGAGCGGGAGCGCAGGAAGACGACCCGGGAGCCGTCGGGTGCGACGGAGAACGACCGGGGCGCGCCGACGGTGTAGCGCAGGGTGCGCGCGTACTGCCTCGGGAAGGTGTCCGCTGGGGTATGGGTGGTCATGACACCTGACCCTACGACCTGGGAGTGCCGCCGTCCGGCTACCGGTGATCACTCGTTCGGAGCATCGGCCGCAACTGCGCCCGGAAGGCCTCCGCACCCCCTCCGACCGGCCCGTGCGCCCCGGTGGTGCCCCCGTACCCCGGGGCACGCGGACTCACCGAACGTAATGATCCCCTCACCCATCGGGTATGACTGGTCCAGCGAGTGATCGTCGGGCCCGTCCCGGCCCCGGTCACCCGGCCGCAATTCCGCACGGTCCCGACCGCCGCCCTCCCCCAGGGGCGGCGCACCCGAGAAAAGGGGTGTGAGCCGCCATGGCCCTGTCCATCTCCGCAGCCATGCTGATGCTGGTCATCGTGGTGGTGCTGATCCGCCGCTCCGGCCTGAAGCTCGCGCACGCCATCGTCTGCGCGCTGCTCGGCTTCTACCTGGCGTCCAGCTCCATCGCCCCCTCGATCAGCCAGGTCACCAGCAACCTCGCCGGGATGATCAACGGCCTGAAGCTCTGACCCCGGCCGGCCGGTCGTTAGGCTGCTCCCATGACCGTGACTGCCGGCCGCCGCCTGCTCCTGGTGCACGCCCATCCCGACGACGAGTCGATCGGCAACGGCGCGACGATGGCCAGGTACGCCGCCGAGGGCGCCCGCGTCACCCTGGTGACCTGCACCCTCGGCGAGGGCGGCGAGGTGATCCCGCCGGAGCTGGCCCACCTGACGGCCGATCGGGAGGACACCCTCGGCGCGTACCGGATCGGCGAGCTGACCGAGGCGATGGGCGCGCTGGGGGTCACCGACTTCCGCTTCCTCGGCGGCCCGGGGCGCTACCGCGACTCCGGGATGATGGGCGTGCCCGACAACGACGTGCCGGGCTGCTTCTGGCGGGCCGACGTGGACGAGGCGGCCGGGCGGCTGGTCGCGGTGGTCCGCGAGGTGCGCCCGCAGGTCCTGGTCACCTACGACGAGGACGGCGGCTACGGGCACCCGGACCACATCCAGGCGCACCGGGTCGCCATGCGCGCGTACGAGCTGGCCGCCGACCCCGCGTACCGGCCCGAGCTGGGCGCGGCCTGGCGGATCGCCAAGGTGTACTGGAACCGGATGCCCCGCTCGGTGATCGGGAAGGGCCTCGCCGAGGCGGCCGCCGAAGCGCCGTTCCCGGGCGTGGCGGAGCCCGCGGACGTCCCCGGGGTGGTCGCCGACGAGGTGGTCACCACCGTGCTGGACGGCGCCGCGTACGCGGACCGCAAGGCCGCGGCGATGGCCGCGCACGCCACCCAGATCACCGTGGACGGCGCCTTCTTCGCGCTCTCCAACGACCTCGGCCAGCCGCTGGTCCCGACCGAGTACTACCAGCTGGTGCGCGGCCAGGCCGGTCCGCGGCTGCCGGAGGACGACCTCTTCGCCGGTCTCGACGAGGCCGCTCCCGCACTCCCCCAGGAGGATGCCCGATGACCGCGCCCGCCGAAGCCCGGCCGCAGCGCCGCTCGATCCCGGCGGCCGTCCTCGGCACCCGGGAGGAGCGGCTGAAGGAGTCCCAGCCCTCGCGCGCCGCCCGGATCACGGCTTATGTCCTGTTCTTTCCGCTGGGCGTCGCGGTCTCGGTGTGCGGAGCGTTTGTGCAGGCCTTGTGGCCGCCGGTGGGGATCCTGTTGGCGCTCGCCGCCACCGCCGCGACCTTCTACGCCGGTCTGCGGGTGACCGGGACCAGGCTCGGCGCGGCGGTGCCGGCGGCCGGCTGGTTCCTGGCCCTGATGCTGCTGATGGTGCCCCGCCCCGAGGGCGACAACGTGCTCTGGACCAATGCCACGTCGCTCGCCTGGCTGTTCGTCGGCTCGATCCTGGGCGTGATCTGCGCCACCCTGCCGACCAGGAGCAGCTGGTTCCCCGGAGTACCCGGCCCGCCGCGCTGACGGGCCCGCCGAGCCGCGTACCGTGGGTCGGCACGACGAGCAGTCAGGACCACCCGGTCGTACTCTCATACCGGAGGAACCGGACGTATCGGGTTCTATCCGAACCGGTTCACCGCTCGGTTCTTCCCAGTATGGTGGTGCCGCAGAACGCCGTACCCGACGCCGCCCGCCAGGTCCGGCGCCGACCACCGCGGTCGCGCCGCACGGCCCGGCCCGCGAACCCGGAGCAGAGCAGCATTGAGCAGCCGCGAATCTGAGAACGCCCACCCGACGCCTCGGCGCACGGGCCCGGACGCCTACCCGTCGGGCACCCCGCCCTACGGCACACCGGGTTTCCCCGGCGGCGACCGCACGGGTGCCGGCGCCGCCAAGGGCTCGGCTCCGGAGGGCGACGACGAGTCCCCCAAGACCGAGACCACCGTCACCACCCGCGTCCGGATCAACATCCCCGGCTCGCGCCCGATCCCCCCGGTGGTGGTCCGCAGCGCCGTCAAGAACGAGGACGGACCGGGTGAGGACGCCCCGGCGCCCGCCCCCGCCGAGCCCGCCGGCCCCCGGCACCGCTCCGCCGCGCCCTCCTCCCCCGTGCTCGGCGTGATGGACGGCGCCGCCCGCACGGCGACCCCGCCGAACCTGCCGCCGGAGTGGCAGATCCCGCCGGCCACCTCCGAGGCCGAGTCGACCGGCGCGTGGTTCCGGCCGCGGCAGAAGAAGGCCGGCGACGCGCCGGCCACGGCCCCGGCCCCGGTCGGCGCCCCGGCCGCCGCGGCGGCCTCCGCCGCCCCGGCTCCCGCCCCGACCCCGGCCCCCGCGCCCGAGGCCGACCGGCGGCGCAACGGCGCCCAGCCGAACGGCAGCCGCCCGAACACCGGCCGCCCCGGCGCGACCCGCCCGAACGGCCGCCCGGTGCCCGCCCAGGCCCAGGCTCCGGCCCCGGCCCCGGCCCCGCGCCCGACCGGTGCGCCGGCCTCGCCGTTCGGCGCCGGTCCGGAGCTCCCGGCGGAGGAGGCCGGCGTCTACGCGGACGCCCCGGCCGACCCGTTCGGCCCGGGCCCCGCCAACGACCCGTTCGCCCCGGGCGCCGGGCGCCCGCGGCCCGGCGGGCCCGGCGCGGCGAACCCCGAGGACACCTCGGTCGACGGCTTCGCCCCGATCCGCGACGACGCCCCGCGCACCGCCATACCCGGCACGCCCGGCGCCGGCGCCCCGAACGGCGCCCCGCAGCCCGGCCTGTTCCCCGGTGCCCCGGCCGGCTCCGACGCGTTCGCCGCCCAGCGCCCACCGGTCTCCGGCGCGAACGGCGCCCCGGCCCCCGGCGGCCTCTTCCCCGGCGCGCCCCTCCGCCAGGGCGAGCCCGGCTCCCCCTACGACCCCGCACCGGCCGACCCGTACGCCCCCGCCGCGTTCGAGCCCGCGCCCTTCGAGCCCGCCCCCGGCCCGCAGCCGCACGGCGGCCCGGACGCCGGTGCGCCCGCCCCCGGTCCGGCCGCGGCCCCCGCACCGCAGCCGGCCGCGCCCAAGCCCGCCGCCGCCACCCCCGCCAAGCGCAAACCCAGCGCCGCCAAGAAGCTGGTCAAGCTCGGCACCTACGCGGTCGCCGGCGTGCTCTTCCTCGGCGCCGCCGCGTACGGCACCGGCCTGATGCTGAACCAGTCCGACATCCCCAAGGGCACCGTCGTCCTCGGCACCGACATCGGCGGCAGCAACCGCGACCAGGCCATCCACCAGCTCGACGAGTCCGTCGGCAAGGCCGGCCGGCAGCCGGTCAAGCTGAAGATCGGCGAGCAGACGCTGGACCTCGACCCGACCGCCGCCGGTCTGAGCTTCGACACCACCGCCACCGTCGACCAGCTCACCCAGCACTCCTACAACCCGGTCGACGTCTTCAAGTCCCTCAAGGGCGACGAGAAGGCCGTCCCGCCGGAGGTCAAGGTCGACCGGGCCAAGCTCAAGGCCGCCCTGGACGCCCTTGCCGCCGGCTCCGGCCAGGGCCTGCAGGAGGGCTACGTCAAGTTCGGCGAGAACGGCGAGGTCGTCGTGGTCCCCGGCAAGGCCGGCCAGGCCGTGGACTCCGGCTCCGCGGTCGACCTGGTCGACGCGGCCTACCGCGACCGCGCCGCCGGCCGGTCCGAGCAGCCCGTCGCGCTGTCCGTGACGGCCGCCCAGCCGAAGAACTCCCCCCAGGCGCTGCAGGGCGCCGCGGACACCCTCGGCAAGTCCGCGGTCAACGGCACCATCCGCATCCAGGCCGGCACCAAGACCTGGAGCTTCGGACCCAAGGTCGCCTCCAAGACGCTGACCCTGGTACCGGACGCCAACGGCAAGATCGTGCCCAAGTGGGACCTCGACGCGCTCAACGGCCAGCTGGGCGGCGTCTTCGACAAGGTCAAGATGAAGAAGAACGGCCAGTCCGTCCCGATCACCCCGCAGGACGTCGCCGACGCGATCACCTCCGTGCTGGACAAGACCGGCGACAAGGACCGCACCGTCAAGTTCACCGTCTGACGGGTCCGCCGTCCGACCGCAGCACCGGGGCGACCGCGCCCCGCGCCGAGGGGCGGGCCCGGATCCGGGTCCGCCCCTCGACAACCCCGCTCCCGGGTCAGCAAGATGTGACGCCGTACCATCCGCCGCATCCGCCCCGGGAGAACCGCCATGGGCCGCCCCCTGCCCCACCGTACGGCCCTGCTCGCCGGCCTCACCGCCGTCTCGCTGTCACTGACGCTCTGCTCCTGCGCCTCCGGGTCCGGCGGGGCGCGGGCCGTACCGAGTTCGATCGAGACGCCCAAGCTCACCGCCGTCGACATCAACCCGCACGACCGCGCCGAGCTCCGCCAGGGCGGCACCCTGCACGTCGCGGTGGCCCAGTACTCCACCCAGTGGTCGCCGATCCAGACCGACGGCAGCGAGTCCTCCACCATCGCCGTCACCAAGCCGCTGCTGCCGACCTTCTTCCGCTCCGACGCGGCCGGCACCCAGACCCCCAACCCGGCCTACCTCCAGGACGCGCACGCCGAGCAGCGGGACGGCCGCCAGGTCGTGGTCTGGACGCTCAACCCCAAGGCCCGCTGGTCCGACGGCGCACCGATCACCTGGCGCGACGTCGAGGCCAACTGGCGGGCCCTGAACGGCCGGGACCAGGCCTACAAGACCGCCAGCAGCACCGGCTTCGAGCTGGTCTCCGCCGTCGAGCGGGGCAAGGACGACTACCAGGCCGTGATGACCTTCGAGCGTCCGTTCTCCGAGTGGCAGTCGATGTTCAACGGCGCCGCCAACGCCCCGCTGCTCCCGGCGAGCCGGATCTCCACGCCCGACCTGTTCAACACCGCCTACCTGGAGGCGATCCCGGTCACCGCGGGCCCGTTCAAGGTGGAGCGGCTGGACCGGGCGACGCAGACCGTCACCCTGGTCGCCGACCCCGCCTGGTGGGGCGAGAAGCCCCTGCTGGACCGGATCGTCTTCCACGCGATGCTCCCCAACACGATGGCCGCCGCCTTCGCCAAGGGCGAGATCGACTTCTTCAACAACGGCCCCGACGTGGCGGGTTACCAGCTGATCCGGAGCACCCGGGGGGCCGCCGTCCGGCGGGCCGGCGGGCCCGACTTCCGGCAGTTCACGCTGAACGGCAGGAGCCCCGCGCTCACCGACCCGTCGGTCCGCCAGGCGGTGTTCCAGGCGATCAACCGGGACACCATCACCCGCACCGACCTGGCCGGCCTCGACTGGCCGACCGTCATCCTCAACAACCACCTGCTGGTGGCCAACCAGAACGCCTACCGGGACAACTCGCTGGGCCTCAGCCGGTACGACCCGGCCGAGGCGGTCCGCAAGCTCGACGCGGCCGGCTGGAGGCTCGACGGCGACGTCCGCCGCAAGGACGGCCGGGAGCTCAACCTGCGGATGGTCATCCCGGCCGGCGTCACCCAGGCGCAGAACGAGGCCGCGGTCACCACCAGGAACCTCAAGGACGTCGGCGTCAAGGTCACCACCGTCACCGCCGACGCCAACGAGTTCTTCGACAAGTACGTCAACCGGCGGGACTTCGACATCGCCGCCTACTCGCTGCTCGGCACGCCGTTCCCGGCCAGCGGCAACCGGGCCAACTTCGTCCAGAACGGCGGCACCAACCACTCCCAGGCCGGCAGCCCGGCGGTCGACACCGCACTCGACCGGGCGGCCGGCGCGGTCGACGCGGCCACCGCCTTCGAGGCGATCAACCAGGCCGACGGGGAGCTGTGGAAGGTGGCCGGCGTGCTGCCGCTCTACCAGCGCCCGCAGCTGTACGGCGCCCGCGCCAACCTGGCCAACATCGGCGCCCAGGGCCTCTCCGACATCGTCTGGGAGAACGTCGGCTTCCAGAAGTGACGCCCGGGCGGGCGCCCCGGCCGTTCCGGGGACGCTGAGGGGTCCTGCGGGGTCCTGGGAGGCCTGAGGGACCGGAAAGCCTGGGGCCACCCGCCGGAACGCGTACGGGCCCCTCGGGGTGCCCGCCGGGGACGCGGACGGGCCCCGGAGTCCGCGCGACTCCGGGGCCCGTCCACCACGGGGCTCAGCCCGCGCCGATCACGTCCCGCACCTCCGCGAAGTGGCAGGCCGACTCGTGCGCGGCCGGCCCGCTCAGCACCGCGGGCACCGCCAGCAGCGGGACCTCGGTCGAGCAGCGCTCCTCCGCCTTCCAGCAGCGGGTGCGGAAGCGGCAGCCGGACGGCGGGTTGGCCGGCGACGGGATGTCACCGCTGAGCAGGATCCGCTCGCGGTGCTCGCGCCCGGTCGGGTCCGGCACCGGCACGGCGGACAGCAGCGCCTGGGTGTACGGGTGCGTCGGGTGGGAGTAGATCTGCTCCTCCGTCCCGATCTCGACCATCCTGCCGAGGTACATCACGCCGACCCGGTCGGAGATGTGCCGGACGATCGAGAGGTCGTGCGCGATGAACATGTACGAGAGCTCGAACTCGTCCTGCAGCTGCTCCAGCAGGTTGATCACCTGCGCCTGGACGGAGACGTCCAGGGCTGAGACGGGCTCGTCGCAGATGATGACCTCCGGCTTGAGCGCCAGGCCGCGGGCGATCCCGATGCGCTGGCGCTGACCGCCGGAGAACTGGTGCGGGTACCGGTTGATGTACTCCGGGTTCAGGCCCACGACGTCCAGCAGGTCCTGGACGGCCTTGCGGCGGTCCCCCTTCGGAGCCACCTCGGGGTGGATCTCGAACGGCTCCCCGATGATGTCGCCGACCGTCATGCGCGGGTTCAGTGACGTGTACGGGTCCTGGAACACCATCTGGATGTTCCGCCGCACCGCCTTCAGCCCCGCCCCGGAGAGACGCGAGATCTCCTCCCCCTTGAACAGGACCTGGCCGGAGGTGGCCCGCTCCAGGTTCATCAGCACCTTGGCCAGCGTCGACTTGCCGCAGCCGGACTCGCCGACGATGCCCAGCGTCTCGCCCTTGGCCAGCCGGAAGGAGACGCCGTCCACGGCCCGGACCGCGCCGACCTGCTTCTTGAAGACGACGCCCTGGGTCAGCGGGTAGTGCTTGACCAGGTCCTTGACCTCCAGGATCGGCTCAGCCATGGAGGGTCTCCTTCCAGAAGTGGCAGGCGCTGCGGCGACCCGGAAGGTCGGCCCCCTCGGCGTCCAGCACCGGTACCAGCCGCGGGAGTTCGGTACCGCAGACGTCCTGCGCCCGGTCGCAGCGCGGGTTGAAGGCACAGCCGTCCGGGATCCGCAGCAGGCTCGGCGGCAGGCCCTGGATGGCGTAGAGGTTCTGGCCCTTCTGGTCCAGGCGCGGGATCGAGTTGAGCAGGCCCTTGGTGTACGGGTGGGCCGGGCGCGCGTACAACTCGTGCACCGGCGCCGTCTCGACGATCCGGCCCGCGTACATCACGGCGATCTTGTCCGCGACGTCGGCGACCACGCCGAGGTCGTGGGTGATCAGGATCAGGCCCATGTTGAACTCGGCCTGCAGCTCCGCGAGCAGGTCCATCACCTGGGCCTGGACGGTGACGTCCAGGGCGGTGGTGGGCTCGTCCGCGATGATCAGGTCCGGCTCCAGCGCCAGCGCCATCGCGATCATGATGCGCTGGCGCATACCGCCCGAGAACTGGTGCGGGTAGTCGCCGACCCGCTCCTTGGCCGCGGGGATGCGCACCCGCTCCATCAGCTCGATCGCCTTCTCCTTGGCCTCCTTGCGCGTGGCCCCCTGGTGCACCCGGAACATCTCGCCGAGCTGGTAGCCGACGCTCAGCACCGGGTTCAGCGAGGACAGCGCGTCCTGGAAGATCATCGCGATCTTCCGGCCGCGCACCGCCCGCCGGGCCTTGGGGCTCATGGCGAGCAGGTTCTCGCCCCGGAACCGGATCGAGCCGGCGGTGATCTTGCCGGGCGGCATGTCCAGGATGCCCATGATCGCCTGCGCGGTCACCGACTTGCCCGAACCGGACTCGCCGAGCACCGCCAGCGTCTCGCCCGCCGACACCGAGTAGCTCACGCCGTTGACGGCCTTGGCGACGCCGTCCCGGGTGTGGAACTCGATGTGCAGGTCCTCGACTTCCAGCAGCGGGGTACCGGGCACCAGGTTCTCCCGGCCGCCGCCCAGCACTTCCACCGCGTTCCGGCGCGCCGCGCCGTCCTCCGCCGTCGGCTTGGTCAGATCAGTCATGGTCCGCGGCCCTCCTCAGCGCAGCTTCGGGTCGAGGGCGTCGCGCACCGCGTCGCCGAGCATGATGAACGCGAGCACGGTGATGCTCAGCACCGCCGCCGGGAAGAGCAGCACGTGCGGGGCGTTCAGGAAGCGGGACTGGGCGTCGCTGATCATCAGACCCCAGGAGATCGCCGGGGACTGGATGCCGATGCCGAGGTAGGAGAGCGCGGCCTCGGCGCCGATGTAGACGCCCAGGTTGATGGTCGAGACCACGATCACCGGCGCGACCGCGTTCGGCAGGATGTGCCGGCCGACGATCCGCCCGGTACCGGCGCCCAGGGCCCGGGCCGCCACCACGTAGTCGTTGTGCTTGTTGGAGAGCACCGCCGAGCGCATCAGCCGGTAGATCTGCGGCCAGCCGAGCACGGCCATCACCGCGGAGACCGTCCAGGCGTTGCCCTTGCCCCAGGTGGACATGATCAGCATGCCGCCGAGCAGCAGCGGGATGGCGAAGAAGATCTCGGTGACCCGGGAGAGCACGCTGTCCCAGAAGCCGCCGATCCAGCCGGCCCAGAGGCCGAGCATGCCGCCGATGGCGACCACCAGCGTGGTGGTGACCAGGCCGACGATGATCGAGTTGCGGGCGCCCCACACCGTGCGGGTGTAGATGTCGCAGCCCTGGACGTCGAAGCCGAACCAGTGGTCGGCGCTGGGCCGCTTCAGCGAGTCGGCCAGGTTGCAGAAGCCGCCCGCGCGCGGGTCCCCGTCGGTGAACAGCCCCGGGACGACGGCCAGGATCACCATGAACAGCACGAGGAACCCGCCGATCAGGAACAGCGGGTTGCGGCGCAGGTCGTACCAGGCGTCGGTCCAGAGGCTGGCGACCCGTTCGCCGCCGTCCTTGCCCTTCGCGGCGGGGGCCTTGCCGTCCGGGCTCTCCTTCCCGTCCGGGCCCTTCGCGGCGGCGGGGGCCTTGCCGTCCGGGCTCTCCTTCCCGTCCGGGCCCTTCTCGTCGAGCGGCGCCCCGGCGAGCGGCGCGGCCCCGGCCGCCGGCCCGCTCGCGGCGTCCCCGGCAGCGGGCTGCCCGGGGATCGCCACCGTCGCGTCCTCGCGCTTCGTCGGCTCACTCATAGCGGATCCTCGGGTCCAGGACGGCGTACAGCAGGTCGACCACCAGGTTGGCGAACAGGTAGACCATCACCAGGGCGCTCACGATGCCCACGACGATGGTCCGTTCCCTCAGGTAGACGGACTGGAAGAGCTGGTGTCCGACGCCGGGGATGTTGAAGATGCCCTCGGTGATCACCGCGCCGCCCATCAGCCCGCCGAGGTCCATGCCGAGGAAGGTGACGATCGGGATCAGCGCGTTGCGCAGCCCGTGCCGGACCACCACCCGAAGCGGGCTGAGCCCCTTGGCGACCGCCGTGCGGACGTAGTCGGCCCGCATCACCTCGATCAGGCTGGTCCGGGTGAGCCGCGCGACGTACGCCAGCGAGGTCGAGGCGAGGACGTAGGCGGGTAGCAGGTAGGACCGCAGGCCCGCCTCCTCGTTGAAGGAGACCGGGAAGAAGTCGATGCCCAGATCGGTGTTCAGCTTCACCCCGAGGACCAGCTGGAGCACGAAGCCGATCACGAAGACCGGGATCGAGATGACCATCAGGGTGGAGATCAGCACCACGTTGTCGATGAACCGGCCGCGCCGCAGGGCGGCGATCACGCCGGCGGTGATGCCCACGACCATCTCGATGACGATCGCGATGAGCGCCAGGTTGATGGTGTACGGGAAGGCCGTCTTCATCACGTCCACGACCTGGTTGCCGCGGTAGTCCTCACCGAAGTCGCCCTGGAAGAGGCCGACCAGGTAGTGCCAGTACTGGAGGAAGAACGGGTCGTCGAGGTTGTACCGGTCCCGCAGGACGGCCACGACGGCCGGGTCCTGTCGCTTCTCACCGGCCAGTGCCGTGATGGGATCCCCAGGCAGCAGGAAGACCAGTGCGTAGATAAGGAACGTCGCGCCGAGGATCACAGGTATGGCCTGGATGATCCGGCGGACCACATAGCGGCCCATGCGGTCTCCTCATGGTCAGGGGCACGCCTCAGCCGGGCGGCGCGGGGGTTTCCCGCGCCGCCCGCCGCGGCGTGCCGGTCAGCTGGGGGACGGTCAGGCCAGTTCGACGTTGGCCAGGTCCATCTGCCCCTGGGCGTTGACGTTCACGTTCTTGACGCCCTTGGTGTAGGCCGCGGAGGACATGTAGGTGTAGACCGGGATGTACGGCAGGTCCTTGATGAGGATGTCGTCGGCGGCCTGGTAGAGCTTGATGCCCTCGGCGTCCTCCCTGGCCGCGTCGGCCTTGGCCAGCGCGGCCTCGAAGTCCTCGTTCACGTAGCCGCCGTAGTTGGACCCGTTCTCGATGGCGACCTTGGAGAAGATCGGGCGCAGGTAGTTCTCGATCGACGGGTAGTCCATCGACCAGGCCATGCGGAAGGCGCCGGAGTACTTCTTCTCGCCCAGCGCGGTGAGGATGGCGCCGAACTTCTCGAACGGCTTGAAGGTGACCTCGATGCCGAGGTTCTTCTTCAGCTGGTTGCCGACCGCCTCGATCCACTCCTTGTGGCCGCCGTCGGCGTTGTACCCGATCTCGATCGTGTTGCCGGGCAGGCCGCCGGACTGGGTGAAGAGCTCCTTGGCCTTCGCCGGGTTGTACGTGGCGACCTCGCCGAGCGCGCCCTGCCGGTATCCCGGAATGATCGGGCTGATGAAGTCGTCGGCCGGCTTGCGGGTGCCCGAGAAAATCGTCTTGGTGATCGCCTCGCGGTCGATCGCCATGGAGATCGCCTTGCGCAGGCCCGGGTTCTGGAACGCCGGGTTGGTGGCGATCGGGAATCCGATGTACCCGACGCCGGATTCCGGCTTGTAGATGTAGCGGTCGCCGAACTCCTGGGCGACCGTCGCCATCGCCGAGATCGGCAGCTTGTCGGTGATCTGGATGTTGTTCGCGCGCAGGTCGTTGTACGCCGTTTCCAGCTTGTCGTAAATCTTGAAGGTGACGGAATCCAGCTTGGCCTTGCCGTCCGACGCCGGGAAGTTCTCGTAGCGCTTGACCTTGATCTGCTTGTTGTGCTCCCACTTCCCGTCGATCTGGAAGGCGCCGTTGCCGATCGGCGCCTCCTCGAAGGCCTTGGTGTCGGTGAAGAAGGCCTTCGGGAGCGGGAAGAAGGCGTTGTAGCCGAGCATGGTCTTGAACTGCGAGAACGGCGCCTTGAGGGTCACCGTGAAGGTCTTGTCGTCGACGACCTTGAGGCCCTTGAGCTTGTCCGCGGTGGGGGTCTTGTCCTTGCCCGGCGCGAGCTCCTCGGACCCGACGATCTTGTCGAAGAACGGCATGGCCTCCTGCGCGTTGGCCTGGTTCGCCCCGTAGTTCCAGGCGTCGACGAAGGACTGCGCGGTGACCTTCTCACCGTTGTGGAAGGTGTAGCCGTCCTTGAGCTTGATCGTCCAGAGGGTGGCGTCCGCGGTCTCGATCGACTCGGCGACCCGCAGCTTCGGCGAGTTGTCCTTGATGTCGTAGTCGACCAGGCCGGCGAAGAGCGCGTTGAGCACCTCGGAGCCCTCGGACTCCGCGGTGTTCTGCGGCACCAGGCCGTGCTGCGGCTCACCCAGCTCGACGCTGATCGAGCCGCCCTTCTTGCCCGCGCCGGCGTCCCCGTCCGAGGACTTCTTGCCGCTGCTGGTGGTGCAGGCCGAGACCGCGAGCGCGGTGCACGCCGCCAGCGCGGTCCAACGCATCGTCTTGGTGAGCCTCATTCAACTGCTCCTCGATTTAGGGGCTTACGAACGAACGGCGCCTCGCCAGTCGGTGTGCCGGGCATGGCGAAGGTCGACATCTCAGGGCCGATCCGCACAGGTGGCGAGGTGACCACTGATACGCGCAGAGCAACTATCGATCACCCGACCCCTTCGGTGGAATCGCCGTCACATCTCTTTTCAATTACATGCTCAGACCAACCCGTGACAATACTCGGCAAATTCCTCCATATCGCGCTCGGAGCCGTCAATTCCACTTTCCGAATAACGAACAAATAGCACCGGTATTCGGCGCTTTACGAAGCGTAATGATCATTCCCGGACATGCCGGGAGCCCCCCTCCGGGGAATTCCCGCAGGTCGGCGGCCCACAACGCGAGAGCGCGCCCTCCGTTCGGAGGACGCGCTCTGCGAGTGGGGCGTACGCCCGGTGTCAAACGGTTTCCGGGCCGCTCCCGGGCTCTCCCCCGGGCCCGTCCCCGGGCTCCCCCTCCGGCGCCCGGTCCCCCGGTCCGCGCTCCGCCGCGAAGTGGCACGCCGAGTCGTGCGCCGCGAGACCGTCCAGCCAGGCCGGAGCGGCCAGCAGCGGGACCTCGGTCGAGCAGCGCTCCTGCGCCTTCCAGCAGCGGGTGCGGAAGCGGCAGCCGGACGGCGGGTTGGCCGGCGAGGGCACGTCGCCCGTGAGCACGATCCGGTCCCGGGTCTGGCGCGCGGTCGGGTCCGGCACCGGGACGGCGGACAGCAGCGCCTGGGTGTACGGGTGGGTGGCGTGGTCGTAGATCTCCAGGTCACTGCCGATCTCGACCATCTTGCCGAGGTACATCACGCCGACGCGGTCGGAGATGTGCCGGACGATGGAGAGGTCGTGCGCGATGAACATGTACGAGAGGTTGAACTCCCCCTGGAGCTGCTCCAGCAGGTTGATCACCTGCGCCTGGACGGAGACGTCCAGGGCCGAGACGGGCTCGTCGCAGATGATGATCTCGGGCTTGAGCGCCAGGCCGCGGGCGATGCCGATGCGCTGGCGCTGACCGCCGGAGAACTGGTGCGGGTACCGGTTGATGTACTCCGGGTTCAGGCCCACGACGTCCAGCAGGTCCTGGACGGCCTTGCGGCGGTCCCCCTTCGGAGCCACCTCGGGGTGGATCTCGAACGGCTCCCCGATGATGTCGCCGACCGTCATGCGCGGGTTCAGCGAGGTGTACGGGTCCTGGAACACCATCTGGATGTTCCGCCGCACCGCCTTCAGCCCCGCCCCGGAGAGCCGGGAGATCTCCTCCCCCTTGTAGCGCACCGATCCGCCGGTGGCCGGCTCCAGGTTCATCAGCACCTTGGCCAGCGTCGACTTGCCGCAGCCGGACTCGCCGACGATGCCCAGCGTCTCGCCCTGCATCAGGTCGAAGGAGACCCCGTCGACCGCCTTCACCGCGCCGACCTGCTTCTTGAACAGCACGCCCTTGGTCAGCGGGAAGTGCTTGACCAGGTCGCGGACCTCCAGGATCGGCTCACCGCGCGCCACCTCCTGGGCGAAGACCGCCTCCACCGGCACCTCGGCCGCCCCGACGACGGTCGCGCCGTCGCCCCGCGGCCCGGAAGCACCGATGCCCGAAGCGCCGACGCCCGAAGCCCCGGCACCCGAAGCACCCGAAGCCCCGGCACCGGAAGCGGTCGCCCCGCCGGAGCCCGCCCCGCCCGTGCCCGTCCCGTCAGCGCTCATGGAGGGTCTCCTTCCAGAAGAAGCAGGCACTGCCCCGGCCCGCCACCTCGGTGCCGTCGTCCTCGGCGACCGGGAACAGCTCCGGCACCTGCTGCCGGCAGACGTCCTGCGCCCGCGGGCAGCGCGGGTTGAACGCGCAGCCCGGCGGGATCCGCAGCAGGTTGGGCGGCAGGCCCTTGATCGCGTACAGCTCCTGGCCCTTCTGGTCCAGGCGCGGGATCGAGTCCAGCAGCCCCCTGGTGTACGGGTGCGCCGGGCGCGCGTACAGCTCGTGCACCGGGGCGGTCTCGACGATCCGGCCCGCGTACATCACGGCGATCTTGTCCGCGACGTCGGCGACCACGCCGAGGTCGTGGGTGATCAGGATCAGGCCCATGTGGTACTCGGACTGGAGCTCCGCGAGCAGGTCCATCACCTGGGCCTGGACGGTGACGTCCAGGGCGGTGGTGGGCTCGTCCGCGATGATCAGGTCCGGCTCCAGCGCCAGCGCCATCGCGATCATGATGCGCTGGCGCATGCCGCCCGAGAACTGGTGCGGGTAGTCCCCCACCCGGTCCTTCGCGGCCGGGATGCGCACCCGGTCCATCAGCTCGATCGCCTTCTCCTTGGCCTCCTTGCGCGAGGTGCCGTGGTGGGCGCGGAACATCTCGCCGAGCTGGAAGCCCACCGTGAGGACCGGGTTGAGCGAGGAGAGCGCGTCCTGGAAGATCATCGCGATCTTCTGCCCGCGGATCTTCCGCCGCTCCTCCTTGCCCATGGTGAGCATGTCCTGCCCGCGGAACCGGATCTCGCCGCGGGGGATGCGGGCCGGCGGCATGTCCAGGATGCCCATGATCGCCTGCGCGGTCACCGACTTGCCCGAACCGGACTCGCCGAGCACCGCCAGCGTCTCCCCCGCCGACACGCTGTAGTTGACCCCGTTGACCGCCCTGGCCACCCCGTCCCGGGTGACGAACTCGACGTGCAGGTCGCGGACGTCGAGCAGCGGGCCCTCGTAGGGCTGCTTCCGCCCGGTTCTGCCGGTATCGACTGCTGTGGTCACGATGCGTCCCCTCGCTCAGCGAAGCTTCGGGTCGAGGGCGTCGCGCACCGCGTCGCCCAGCATGATGAAGGCCAGCACGGTGATGGAGAGCGCCGCGGCCGGGAAGAACATCACGTACGGGGCGGTCCGGATCACCTTCTGGGCGGAGGAGATGTCGATGCCCCAGGAGATGGTCGGGTCCTGGAGGCCGATGCCGAGGAAGCTCAGCGTCGCCTCGGTGGCGATGTAGCCGCCGAGGGCGATGGTGGCCACCACGATCACCGGGGCGACCGCGTTCGGCAGGATGTGCCGCAGCATCAGCCGCCCGGTCCCGGCGCCGAGCGCCCGGCCGGCCACCACGTAGTCGGACTGCTTGACCGTCAGCACCGCACCGCGCATGACGCGGGCGATCTGCGTCCAGCCGAGGAAGGCGAGCGCGATCACCACGCTCCACACCGTGCGGTGGGAGAACGCGTTCAGCAGCACCAGCGCGCCGAGCAGCAGCGGGATGCCGAAGAAGACGTCGATGATCCGGGAGATCACGGCGTCCACGCCGCCGCCGAAGAAGCCGGCCACCATGCCGGCCAGTCCGCCGAGCAGGGTCACCGCGGCGGTGACGCAGATGCCGACGGTGATCGAGGCCCGGGCGCCGTACACCACCCGGGCGTAGATGGACCGGCCCTGCCCGTCGTAGCCGAACCAGCCGGCGCCGAAGAAGTCCGTCCAGTCCGGCCGCTTGAGGTAGTCGTTGATCAGGTCGGCCTTGCGCGGGTCGGCGTCGGTGAACGCCCAGGGGAAGATCGCCATCACGATCAGCAGCACGATCAGCACCGCGGAGATCAGGAAGATCGGCCGCCGCCGGAGGTCCCGCCAGGCGTCGCCCCAGAGGCTGCGGGCCTCTTCCCGCTTGACCGGGTCGGGCTCGACCAGGGTCTCCTGCTCGACCGCCATGCCCTGCTCGCCGGCGTAGTCCAGGTGGTCCAGGCCCGGCTTGGGATGCCGTTCGTACGAGCTCTCGTCGTGCATGTCAGGCATAGCGGATCCTCGGGTCCAGGACCGCGTAGAGCAGGTCGACGATGAGGGAGGCGACCAGGTAGACGATCACCAGGACGGTCACGATGCCGACGATGGTGGGCCCCTCCTTCTGGTTGATCGCCCGGTACAGGACGTTGCCGATGCCCTGCACGTTGAAGATCCCCTCGGTCACGATCGCGCCGCCCATCAGCGCGCCCAGGTCGGTGCCGAGGAAGGTGACCACCGGGATCAGCGAGTTGCGCAGCAGGTGCCGGGTGATGATGGTCCGCCGGGGCAGGCCCTTGGCGACCGCCGTGCGCATGTAGTCGGCCCGCAGGTTCTCGCCGATCGAGGTCCGGGTGAGCCGGGCGACGTACGCGAGTGAGAGCGAGCCCAGCACGATGGCCGGCAGGATCAGTTGTGAGAGGTCCGTGGAGTCCTGCACCGTCGGGGTGACCCAGCCCAGGTTGGTCGCGAAGACCGTCTGGGCGATGTAGGCCAGCACGAAGACCGGGATCGAGATCACCAGCAGGGTGAGGACCAGCACCAGGGTGTCCTGGACGCTGCCGCGCTTCAGTCCGGAGACCACGCCCAGGCAGAGGCCGAAGATCATCTCGAAGAGGAAGGCCATCAGGGCCATCCGGATCGTGACCGGGAAGGCGTCCGCCATGATCTCGGTGACCGGCCGGCCGGTGAAGCTGGTGCCGAAGTCCCCCTGGAAGAGGTTCCCCATGTAGTGCAGGTACTGCTTCCAGAGCGGCTGGTCCAGGTAGTACTTGTGCTTGAGGTTGGCCACCACGGCGGGGTCGGCGGCCTTGTCCCCGAACAGCGCCGCGACCGGGTCGCCCGGCAGCGTGTAGACCATCAGGAAGATCAGCAGTGTGGTGCCGAAGAACACCGGGATCATCTGCAGCACCCGACGCAGCACATAACTGCCCATCCGAGCCTCCTTCCTAGGTATCTGACCGAGTGCCCGGGCCCCGCCCTCCGTGCGGGGAGGGCGGGGCCGGCGCTGGGGGGCTGATCAGCCCTTGACCTCGACCTGGGTCCAGGCGGGGTTGCCGAAGGAGTCGAACGTGACGTTCTGCACCTTGGTGGAGTAGCCCGAGTTGGTGCGGTAGTACCAGAGCGGGACGGCCGGCATGTCCTGCGCCAGCACGGCCTCGGCCTGCTGGTAGCCGGTCACCGTGTCGGACACGCTGGCGGCCTGGTCGGCCTGGTTGGCGAGCTGGTCGAACTGCGGGCTGCTGTAGCCGAAGTCGTTGGACGCGGCGCCGGTGCGGTAGACGTCGGCGAGGAAGTTGGCGTTCAGCGGGTAGTCCTGCACCCAGCCGGTGCGGAACGCGCCGTTGATCTGGTGCCCGGTGATGGCCGCCCGGGCCGTCTTGAAGTCGGGCTTCGGGTCGCCCACGCAGTCCACGCCGGTGCTCTGCCGGATCGAGTTGCAGACGGCGTCGACCCACTCCTTGTGGCCGCCGTCCGCGTTGTAGGTGATCGTCAGCCTGTTGCCGGGGACGCCGCCGCCCTCGGCGATCAGCTGCTTGGCCTTGGCCGGGTCGAACTTGCAGTTGTCACCGCACTGGCCCTCCTTGTAGCCCTCGACGCCCTCGGCGACCCAGGCCGAGGCCGCCTTGCGGGAGCCCTGGAGCACCGTCTTGGTGATGGTGTCGCGGTCGATCGCCATCGACAGGCCCTGGCGGACCTTGGCCTTCTCCGGCGGGGCCCAGTCGGGCTGGTAGAGGGTGAAGCCGATGTTCTGGATGGCGCCCTGCGGGGCGTCGATCGCCCGGTCGCCGAGGTCGCTCTTGTAGGTGGCCAGCGCCGACGGGGGCACCTGGTCGATCACGTCCAGGTTGTTGGACTGGAGATCGGCGTAGGCGGCCTCGGAGGTGCTGTAGATCTTGAAGACGACGCCGCCGTTCTTCGGCTTGTCGACGCCCTGGTAGTTCGGGTACGCCTTGGTGACCACCTGCTGGTTGTGGTCCCAGCTGACGAACTGGTAGGCGCCGTTGCCGACCGGCTTCTGGCCGTACCCGGCCGGGTCGTTGAAGAAGGCGTCCGGGAGCGGGGAGAAGGCGATGTAACCCAGCTTGTACTCGAAGTAGGAGACCTTGCTGTTCAGCTTCACCGTGAAGTGCAGGTCGTCCACGACGGTCAGCCCGGACATCTTGTTCGTGGTCGGCTGGCCGCTCGCCGGGTGGACGTCCTGGTAGCCCTCGATGTCGGAGAACCAGGAGCCGTTGATCTGGTTGTTGGTCGTGGTCGCGGCCCAGTTCCAGGCGTCCACGAAGTTCTTGGCGTGGACCGGGGTCCCGTCGTGGAACGTCCAGCCGTCCTTCAGCGTCACGTTGAAGGTCTGGGCGTCGCTGGTCTCGATCGTGTCCGCGACCTGCATCCGGAGCTTGGCGTTGCTCGGGTCGTAGTCCACCAGCCCCTTGAACAGGTTCTGCAGGATGCGCCCACCACCCGTCTCGTTGGCGTTCGCCGGCTGGAGCGGGTTCTGCGGCTCGGTGCTCTGGTAGCTGAAGGTCTTGCTGGTGTCCGACGAGCCGCTGCTGCCGCCGTCGCTTCCGCTGCTGCACCCGCTGGCCACCAGGGCCACGGACGTCGCTGCGGCGAGGACCCATCGAGCACGGGTGGCTGCGGGCATGGAGGTCCCTCCTCAAGGTGTGTGACGCATCACACCCCATGAGAAGCGCGCCCGCGCGGCGGCGCGAGCCGGGTACCCCCGGACGGGTGCACGGGAGGCCCCGGGGAGTTGACGGAACGCCGGAAGGGCCCGCGGCGCGAGGCCGCGGGCCCTTCCGGGCGGAGTGGACGGGATCAGGCGGCGGCCGTCTCCCGGACCTCGGCGAAGTGGCAGGCCGACTGGTGCTTGGCCGGGCCGCTCAGCACCTCGGGCACCGCCAGCAGCGGGACCTCGGTCGAGCAGCGCTCCTCCGCCTTCCAGCAGCGGGTGCGGAAGCGGCAGCCGGACGGCGGGTTGGCCGGCGACGGGATGTCACCGGTCAGGATGATCCGGTCGCGGGACTCGCGAGCGGTCGGGTCCGGCACCGGCACCGCGGACAGCAGCGCCTGGGTGTACGGGTGGGTGGCGTTCTCGTAGATCTCCTCGTCGCTGCCGATCTCGACCATCTTGCCGAGGTACATCACGCCGACGCGGTCGGAGATGTGCCGGACGATGGAGAGGTCGTGCGCGATGAACATGTAGGAGAGCTCGAACTCGTCCTGCAGCTGCTCCAGCAGGTTGATCACCTGCGCCTGGACGGAGACGTCCAGGGCGGAGACGGGCTCGTCGCAGATGATGATCTCGGGCTTGAGCGCGAGGCCGCGGGCGATGCCGATGCGCTGGCGCTGACCGCCGGAGAACTGGTGCGGGTACCGGTTGATGTACTCCGGGTTCAGGCCCACGACGTCCAGCAGGTCCTGGACGGCCTTGCGGCGGTCGCCCTTCGGAGCCACCTCGGGGTGGATCTCGAACGGCTCCCCGATGATGTCGCCGACCGTCATACGGGGGTTCAGCGAGGTGTACGGGTCCTGGAACACCATCTGGATGTTCCGGCGGACGGCCTTGAGGCCCGCGCCGGACAGCTTGGAGATGTCCTCGCCCTTGAACAGGACCTGGCCGGAGGTGGCCCGCTCCAGGTTCATCAGCACCTTGGCCAGCGTGGACTTGCCACAGCCGGACTCGCCGACGATGCCGAGGGTCTCGCCCCTCGCCAGCTCGAAGGAGACGCCGTCGACGGCCTTGACGGCGCCGACCTGCTTCTTGAAGAGGATGCCCTGGGTCAGCGGGTAGTGCTTGACCAGGTCCTTGACCTCCAGGATGGGCTCAGCCATGGAGGGTCTCCTTCCAGAGGTGGCACGCGCTGCGGCGGCCGGTGAGCTCCTTGCCGTCCTTGTCGGTCACCTGGTGCAGCTTCGGGATCTCCGTGCGGCACAGGTCGGTGGCGACGTCACAGCGGGGGTTGAACGCGCAGCCGGCCGGGACCTTCAGCAGGTTCGGGGGCAGGCCCTTGATCGCGTACAGCTCCTGGCCCTTCTGGTCCAGGCGCGGGATGGAGCGGAGCAGGCCCTTGGTGTACGGGTGCGCCGGGTTGGCGTACAGCTCGTGCACCGGGGCGGTCTCGACGATCCGGCCCGCGTACATCACGGCGATCTTGTCCGCGACGTCGGCGACCACGCCGAGGTCGTGGGTGATCAGGATCAGGCCCATGTTGTACTCGGCCTGCAGCTCCGCGAGCAGGTCCATCACCTGGGCCTGGACGGTGACGTCCAGGGCGGTGGTGGGCTCGTCCGCGATGATCAGGTCGGGCTCCATGGAGAGCGCCATGGCGATCATGATGCGCTGGCGCATACCGCCGGAGAACTGGTGCGGGTAGTCGCCGACGCGCTGGCGGGCGGCGGGGATGCGCACCCGCTCCATCAGCTCGATCGCCTTCTCCCGGGCCTCCTTCTTGGAGGAGCCGCGGTGCACCCGGAACATCTCGCCGAGCTGCGCGCCGACGGTCATCACGGGGTTCAGCGAGGACAGCGCGTCCTGGAAGATCATCGCGATCTTCTGGCCGCGGATCTGCCGGCGGTCCTCCTCCTTCATCGCGAGCATGTCCTGCCCGCGGAAGAGGATCTGGCCCTGGCTGATCTTGCCGGGCGGCATGTCGAGGATGCCCATGATGGTCTGGGCGGTCACCGACTTGCCGGAGCCGGACTCGCCGAGCACCGCGAGGGTCTCGCCGGCGGCCACGGAGTAGTTGACTCCGTTCACGGCCTTCGCGACGCCGTCCCGGGTGTGGAACTCCACGTGGAGGTCCTTGACCTCCAGCAGCGGGGTGCCAACCTCAAGGCGGCCGCTCTTCTGGTTCTTCTCGATCACGGTGGTCATCGGGTCGTCACCTCTTCTCTCAGCGGAGCTTCGGGTCGAGGGCGTCGCGGACCGCGTCGCCGAGCATGATGAAGGCCAGCACGGTGACGCTCAGCACCGCGGAGGGGAAGAGCAGCACGTGCGGCGCGTCCAGGAAGCGGACCGACGCGTCGCTGATCATCAGGCCCCAGGAGATCTCCGGCGGCTGCACGCCGATGCCGAGGTAGGAGAGCGCGGCCTCGGCACCGATGTAGACGCCCAGGCTGATCGCGGAGACGACGATGACCGGCGCGATGGCGTTCGGCACGATGTGCCGGAAGGTGATCCGGCCGGAGCCGGCGCCGAGGGCGCGGGCCGCCATCACGTAGTCGTTGTTCTTGTTCGACAGCACCGAGGCGCGCATGATGCGGAAGATCTGCGGCCAGCCGAGCACGGTCATGACGACCGAGACCGTCCAGGCGTTGCCCTTGCCGAGCATCGACATGATCAGCATGCCGCCGAGCAGCAGCGGGATCGAGAAGAAGATCTCGGTGAAGCGCGACAGGATGCTGTCGACGATCCCGCCCTTCCAGCCGGCCAGCAGGCCGAGGAGCGCGCCCACCAGGGTGACCATGGTGGTGGTCAGGACGCCGACGATGATCGAGTTGCGGGCGCCCCACACCGTGCGGGTGTAGATGTCGCAGCCCTGGACGTCGAAGCCGAACCAGTGCTCGGCACTGGGCCGCTTCAGCGAGTCGGCCAGGTCGCAGGCCCCGGAGTCGAACGGGCTGCCGTCCGTGAACAACTGCGGCACGGCGGCCAGCAGGAGCAGGAAGGACACCAGCACCGCGCCGATGATGAAGACCGGGTTGCGGCGCAGGTCGCGCATCGCGTCCGACCAGAGACTGGCGACGCGCTCCGGCTTCTGCTTCTTCTCCGGCGAGGACTTGGGGGTGTTGTCCTCGGAAGGGGCCTCGGCGCCCTTGGTGATGGTCTCACTCATAGCGGATCCTCGGGTCGAGCACGGCGTACAGCAGGTCCACGAGCAGGGTGGTGACGAGGTAGATCATCACCAGCAGCGTGACGACGCCGACGATGATCGTGCCCTGCTTCTGGTACACGGCCTGGGCGAGCAGACCGCCGATGCCGTGGATGTTGAAGATCTTCTCGGTGATGACCGCGCCGCCCATCAGACCGCCGAGGTCGGCACCGAGGAAGGTGACGATCGGGATCAGCGCGTTGCGCAGGGCGTGCCGGCCGATCACCCGACGGCGCTTCAGGCCCTTGGCGACCGCGGTGCGCACGTAGTCCGCGCGCATGGTCTCCATCAGGCTGGTGCGGGTCAGTCGGGCCACGTAGGCGAGCGAGGTCGAGGCCAGCACGAAGGCCGGCAGCAGGTACGCCCGCAGACCGTCTTCCTCGTTGAAGGAGACCGAGAAGATCTCGATGCCGTAGTCGTTCTTGAGCTTGACGCCGAGCACGAGCTGGAGCACGAAGCCGGTGACGAAGACCGGGATCGAGATCACGAACAGCGTGCTGATGAGGACCAGCTGGTCCAGGAACTTGCCCTTGCGCAGGGCCGCCATCACGCCCGCCAGCACACCGATGATCGCCTCGATGACGAACGCCACGATGGCGAGGTTCACGGTGAACGGGAACGCCTCGCTGATCATTTCGCTCACCGAACGACCGGTCAGGCTCTCACCCAGGTCGCCTTGGAAGACGCCGGTGATGTAGTTCCAGTACTGGAGCAGGAACGGGTCGTTCAGGTGGTACTTCTGGCGGATCATCTCCGCCACGAGCGGATCGGCCTTCTTCTCGCCGGCCAGCGCCTGCACCGGGTCACCGGGCAGGCTGAAGCACAGCCAGTAGATCAGGAACGTCGCACCGATCAGGACAGGGATTGCCTGTATAAGTCGGCGGATGACATAGCGGCCCATCAGACCTCCATACTTTCGGACAAGGAAGGGAGGCGGGAGGACCCGGACTGTAGTCCGGTCCGCCCGCCCCCGTTCGTCTGATTAACCGGATCAGCCGGCGAGCTCGACCTCGTCCAGGTTCATGCGTCCCTGGGCGTCGGTGTCGAAGTTCTTGATCTTCTTGCTGTACGCGGCGGAGGACATGTAGGTGTACACCGGGATGTACGGCAGGTCCTGGACGAGGATGTCATCGGCCTGCTGGTACAGCTTCTGACCCTCCTCCGGGCTCTTCGCCTGGTCGGCCTGGTCCAGCAGGGTCTCGAACTGCTCGTTGACGTAGCCGCCGTAGTTCGAGCCGTTCTCGATCGCGACCTTGGAGAAGATCGGACGGAGGTAGTTCTCGATCGACGGGTAGTCCATCGACCAGGCCATCCGGAAGCCGCCGGAGTACTGCTTCTCGCCCAGCGCGTCCAGGATCTTGCCGAACTTCTCGAACGGCTTGAGGGTGACCTCGACGCCCAGGTTCTTCTTCAGCTGGTTGGCGACGGCCTCGATCCACTCCTTGTGGCCGCCGTCGGCGTTGTAGCCGAGCTCCAGGGTGTTGTTCGGCACGCCGCCGGCCGTGTCGAAGATCGACTTGGCCTTGGCCGGGTCGTACTTCGCCGCGTCGCCCATGGCGCCCTTGCGGTAACCCGGGATCAGCGGGTTGATGAAGTCGTCGGCCGGGACGCGGGTGCCCGAGAAGATCGTCTTGGTGATCGCCTCGCGGTCGATCGCCATCGAGATCGCCTTGCGGATCTCCGGCTTGCCGTAGGTGGCCGGGTTGGTGGCGATCGGGAAGCCGATGTAGCCGACGCCGGACTCCGGCTTGTAGATGTAGCGGTCGCCGAACTCGCCCTTGACCGTGCCCATGGCCGAGATCGGGAGCTTGTCGGTGGCCTGGATGTTGTCGGCGCGCAGGTCGTTGTACGCCGTCTCCAGCTTGTCGTAGATCTTGAAGGTGACGCCCTGCAGCTTCGCCTTGCCGTCAGCGGCCGGGAAGTTGTCGTAGCGCTTGACCTTGATCTGCTGGTTGTGCTCCCACTTGCCGTCCATCTGGAACGGGCCGTTGCCGATGGGGGCCTCTTCGAAGGTCTTCTTGTCAGCGAAGAAGGCCTTCGGCAGCGGGTAGAACGCGTTGTAGCCCAGCATGGTCTTGAACTGGGAGAACGGCGCGGTCAGGGCGACGGTGAAGGTCTTGTCGTCGACGACCGTCAGGCCCTTGAGCTTGTCGGTGGTCGGCTTCTTGTCCTTGCCCGGGGCCAGGTCGGCGGAGCCGTCGATCTTGGCGAAGAACGGGAGGCCCTCGGCCGCGTTGTCCTGGTTGGCGCCCCAGTTCCAGGCGTCCACGAAGGACTGCGCGGTGACCTTCTCACCGTTGTGGAAGGTGTAGCCGTCCTTCAGCTTGATCGTCCAGACCTTGCTGTCGGGGGACTCGATCGACTCCGCGACGCGCAGCTTCGGCTCGTTGGTCTTGTTGTCGTACTCGACCAGGCCGGCGAAGAGGGCGTTCAGGACCTCGGCACCCTCGGACTCCGCGGTGTTCTGCGGAATCAGGCCGTGCTGCGGCTCACCGAGCTGAACAGCGATCGTGCCGCCGCCCGAGGCAGCCTTGTCGCTGCTCTTCGAGCTGGTGCTGCAAGCGGTCGCCGCAAGGGCGATCGCGGTCGCCGCGACGAGCCACTTGGTCTGGGTTGCACCACGCATGGGGGGATGCCTCCTGAATTCGACTTTCCAACGAGGAGAGCACTGCGGGCGGTTGGTACCGGTCCGCTGTGCCGTCCGCGCTCGTGGTTTCGGCGCGCACCCCTGCGCGTTAACCCTTGACCCGAGCCTGACTGCACCCACTATGTGTCACGCACGGACACGAAAGTGACCACTGCCGATCTCAATTAGGTCACATGAACGGTCGGTAAGTTTCGAAAATCGGACATATGAGACATACTCAGACAGGCATTAAACGGACAGTCGTCATGAATGACGGACTGTCACGTTCGCTCAGCGGACACCTTGCCGTGGTAAGCGCTATTCCGTTTATACGCGCGTCGACAGCGTGGAGTGATTGAAAAAGTTCGCCCCCCTCTCCATCGGAAAGGGGGGCGACGGTTTCCGGCCAAAGCACGGCCGGAAGGCCTCAGAAGGCGGTGATCAGACCTTCTTCGCGCGCGAGGCGGTACGGCCACGGTCCTTCTGGTCCAGCACGACCTTACGGATGCGAACAGTCTCCGGGGTCACCTCGATGCACTCGTCCTCGCGGCAGAACTCCAGCGACTGCTCCAGCGAGAGCTTGCGCGGCGGCACGATCGACTCGGCGACGTCGGCGTTCGACGACCGCATGTTGGTGAGCTTCTTCTCCTTGGTGATGTTGACGTCCATGTCGTCGGCGCGCGAGTTCTCGCCGACGATCATGCCCTCGTACACCTCGGTGCCCGGGTCGCAGAAGAGCACGCCGCGCTCCTGCAGGTTGGTCATCGCGAACGCGGTGACCACGCCGGCCCGGTCGGCGACCAGCGAACCGTTGTTGCGGGTCGTCAGGGTGCCGAACCACGGCTCGTGGCCCTCGTGGATCGAGTGCGCGATGCCGGTGCCGCGGGTGTTGGTGAGGAACTCGGTCCGGAAGCCGATCAGGCCGCGGGACGGCACCACGAACTCCATCCGGACCCAGCCCGAACCGTGGTTGGACATGTTGTCCATCCGGCCCTTGCGGATGCCCATGAGCTGGGTGACGGCACCCATGTGCTCCTCGGGGACGTCCACGGTGAGGCGCTCGACCGGCTCGTGCGTCTTGCCGTTGACCTCCTTGGTGACCACCTGCGGCTTGCCGACGGTCAGCTCGAAGCCCTCGCGGCGCATGGTCTCGATCAGGATGGCCAGCGCCAGCTCACCGCGGCCCTGCACCTCCCAGGCGTCCGGACGCTCGGTCTCCAGGACGCGGAGCGAGACGTTGCCGATCAGCTCGCGGTCCAGGCGGTCCTTCACCTGGCGGGCGGTGACCTTGCGGTCGACCCGGCCGCTGGCCTTGGCGTCCGCGCCCTTGCCGCTGCCGCCCCGGCCGACCAGCGGCGAGGTGTTGGTGCCGATGGTCATCGAGATGGCCGGCTCGTCCACCGTGATCAGCGGCAGCGCGATCGGGTTCTCCGGGTCGGCCAGGGTCTCGCCGATCATGATCTCGGAGATGCCGGCGACGGCACAGATGTCACCCGGGCCGGCCACCTCGGCCGGCTTGCGGGTGAGCGCCTCGGTCATCAGCAGCTCGGAGATGCGGACGTTCGTGATGGTGCCGTCGCGCTTGATCCAGGCCACGGTCTGGCCCTTGCGCAGCTCGCCCTGCTCGACGCGGAGCAGCGCGATGCGGCCGAGGAAGTTGTCCGCGTCGAGGTTGGTGACGTGGGCCTGGAGCGGCGCGTCCTCCTCGAACGTCGGGGCCGGGACGTGCGCCAGGATGGTGGAGAAGAACGGCTCCAGGCTGTCGCTGTCGGCGGGGACGGTGCCGTTCTCCGGCTTGGTCAGCGAGGCGACACCGTCACGGGCGCAGGCGTAGACGATCGGGAACTCGATCTGGTCCTCGTCCGCGTCCAGGTCGAGGAACAGGTCGTAGGTCTCGTTGATGACCTCGTCGATCCGGGCGTCCGGACGGTCGGTCTTGTTGATGCAGAGGATGACGGGCAGGCGCGCGGTGAGCGCCTTGCGGAGCACGAAGCGGGTCTGCGGGAGCGGACCCTCGGAGGCGTCGACGAGGAGGACGACCGCGTCCACCATCGACAGACCGCGCTCGACCTCGCCACCGAAGTCGGCGTGGCCCGGGGTGTCGATGATGTTGATGGTGATCGGGACGCCACCATCCTTCGGGTGGTACTTGACGGCGGTGTTCTTCGCGAGAATGGTGATGCCCTTCTCGCGCTCCAGATCGTTGGAGTCCATCATCCGGTCGTCCAGCTGCTGGTGCGCGGCGAAGGCGCCGGCCTGCTTGAGCATGGCGTCGACCAGGGTGGTCTTGCCGTGGTCGACGTGGGCGACGATGGCGACGTTACGGATGTCGTTGCGCGTGGGCATGCCTAGCAGATTCTCCCGGAATCGTGGGTTTCGGCGCCCGGCTGCGTGACGCGCACTTGCGACCCATCTTGGTCGCCGCCGCCCGTTCCGCCTGCTACTACCGGTCCACCCGCCGGGCAGGACATGCCACGGCTTCCTCCTATGGTACGGGGAACCGCCCAGCTCGGCCGAAACGGGCAGGTCGGGCGGGATCAAGATCACAGCCAGGTCACCGGCATTTCACCCGGCGGACCACCCCACGTCCTGGAACCGCGGCGGTCCGAACCCCCACACGCCCGCCCCCGCGAGACCCGTCCGGACGGCCGTCAGTTCGGGGCGCTGGAACAGCGGCACCGAGTGGCCCAGCTGCCAGATCCGGACGTCCGCCTCCTGGAGGAGGGCCCGGCGGGCGGCGGGGTCCGGTTCGGCGGCGGCGCGGTCGAAGAGCCGGTCGATCTCCTCTGTTCCCACCCGGGCGTAGTTGACGCCGCTCCGGGGTTCCCCGTCGGGGCCGGGGCGGGGCTTGGCGTAGACGGCGCGCTGCTCGGCGGCCGGGCCCGGTCCGGCGGGCCAGGAGAACAGGGCGAGGTCGAAGTCGCCGGCGGCCAGGTGGTCCCGGACGAAGGTGTCCGCCGGTGCCTCCGTCACCCGGACCGCGATCCCGGCCGCGCCGAGGTCCGCCGCCACCGCGTCCGCGGTGCGCCTGGCGGTGGCGGAGCCGGCCGGGGCCAGCAGGGTCAGGGCCAGCTCGCGCCCGTTCCCGGCCCGGGTGCCGCCGGCGGCGGGGCGCTTCCAGCCCGCCGCGTCCAGCATCCGCCCGGCGTCGGCGGTGCCGAGCGCGTCGGCGTTGTCCCGGTAGCCGTCCTGGTCGCCGGTGAGCAGGTGGTGGCCGAGCGGGGCGGCGGGCAGGCCCATCGGGGTGAGTGCGGCCCCCGCGGCGTGCCCGCGGTCGACGGCGCGGGCCACCGCGCGGCGCAGGGCCGGGTCGGTGAGGGGCTCGCGGGCCGCGTTGAGGGTGAGCTGGGTGAGCGCGGCGCCGGCGGCCCGGTGCAGGGTGACGCCGGGCAGGGACTGCGCCCGTCCGAGGGCCTGGGCGGCCCCTCCGGCGCCCGCGCCGCCGGTGTCGGCACCCGGGGGGCCGGAGGCGGCCGCGCGGTCGACGGCGGCCGTCAGCGGGGCGACGTCCAGCCGGTTCTGTTCCAGCTCCCCGAGCCGCCGCTCGGGCGGGGTGGCGAGGAAGTCGATCCGGTCGGCCTTGGCCGGCTCGCCCCACCAGTAGGGGTTACGGACGAGGGCGGCCCGTCCGCCGGCCGGGTCGTAGCCGGAGACCAGGAACGGCCCGGCGGTCGGGTGGGCGGCGCCCCCGGGCAGCGGGCGGTCGAAGGCGGCGGCGGTGGCGGTCTCGGCGGCCGGGTAGAGCGGGCCGAACAGGGCGCGCCACTCTCCGTAGGGCTGCCGGAAGGTGACCCTGACCTCCTGCGGGCCGGCGCCCTGGACGATCGAGTCGATCGCGCCGTACCCGGCCGGGCGGGCGGCGGTGTAGGCGGGGTCGAGGCCGGAGAGCGCGGCCCGCTGGGCGATGAAGTCGGCGATGGAGAGCGGGGTGCCGTCGCTCCAGGCGGCCCGCGGGTTGAGGCGGTAGGTGACCACCTGCGGCAGCTGCCCGGGCGGGGTGCACTCGGCGGCGGCGAGGTAGTCGGGATCGGCCTCCCACTCGCCGTGCGCGCCGGGCCGGAACAGCGCGGGGTAGAGGGCGTGCGCGAGCAGCGCGGAGTCGGCCGTGGCGGCGGGCTGGTAGACGTTCAGGGTGGCGGGGACGGCGTCCACCGCCCAGCGCAGGGTGCCGCCGTCCCGCACGGTGGAGCGGTCGACCGGGAGGACGTCCCCGGTGACGGCGGCCGGCGCGGGCGGCGCGGGGCCGGGCGCCGGGGCGGTGCCGGCCGGGGCCGGGCCGCCGGAGCAGCCCGTGCAGGCGGCGAGGGCGAGCAGCAGCGCGGCGGCTGCGGCGGGGAGGCGGACGCGCATGGCGGCCATGGAACGCCGCCGGTCCGGGCCGGGCCGCGGCGACACGGCGGCCGCCGGGGGACTGCACCCGGTCGGCCGAGCCGCCGCCGTCCGGGCCCGTCCGCCGGGTGCGGGTCGGGGCCGGTCGGGGCCGGTCGGGGCCGGCCCGGCGCCCGGATCAAGGCCGGTTCAGGGCCGGTTCAGGGCCAGCTGCAGACCCGGATCAGGTCCGGTTCGGGGCCCGGGGCGCCTACAGTCCCAGCTCGAACCAGACGATCTTGCCCTTGGGCGTCCGCCGGCTGCCCCAGCGCTCGGCGAGCAGGCTGACCAGCTGGAGCCCGCGCCCGCCCTCGTCCGTCTCCTGGGCGCGCCGCTGCCGGGGCTGGGCGTAGCCGTCGTCCCAGACCTCGCAGACCATGGTCCGGTCGCGCAGCAGGCGGAGCCGGATCTCGCCCCGGCCGTGCCGCAGCGCGTTGGTGACCAGCTCGCTGACCAGCAGCTCGGTGGTGTCGACCAGCTCGTCGAGGCCGCGGGCCAGCAGCCAGCTGCAGGCGAGTTCGCGGGCCTTGGCGACGGAGGTCGGCTCGGGCGGCAGGAACCAGTTGCCGACGGCGTCCTCGGGGAAGGCGTGCACCTTGGCCATCAGCAGGGCGATGTCGTCCTCGCCGTGGTGCGGGTTGAGTTCGCCGAGGACGTGGTCGCAGAGGTCCTCCAGGCCCTTGCCCTCGGCGGAGAGCGCGACCCGGAAGGCGCGCAGCCCCTCGTCGAGCTGGTGCTTGCGGCTCTCCACCAGGCCGTCGGTGTAGAGGCCGAGCACGGCGCCGTCCGGGAGGGTCAGCTCGACCTCCTCGAAGGGCTCGCCGCCGACGCCGAGCGGCAGCCCGGGCGGGACGTCCAGCATCCGGGCCGGCTCGCCCGGGCCGAGCAGGACGGGCGGCAGGTGGCCGGCGTTGGCGAAGGTGCAGCGCCGGGTGACGGCGTCGTACACCGCGTACACGCAGGTGGCCAGGTAGACCTCGCGGGCCTCCTCGTCGGCGGTCGAGGTGAGCCGCCCGTACGGGGCGGGCACGGCGGCCGGCGCGGTGTCGTCGCCGAGGCCGCGGGCGATCTCGTCGAGCGCGGTGAGCACCTCGGCGGGGTCGAGGTCGAGCATGGCCAGGGTGCGGACGGCGGTGCGCAGCTGGCCCATCGCCACGGCGGCCCGCAGGCCGCGCCCCATCACGTCGCCGATGACCAGGGCGGTGCGGTTGCCGGGCAGCGGGATGACGTCGAACCAGTCGCCGCCGACCTCGGTGTTGTTGTTGCTGGGCAGGTAGCGGCAGGCGATCTCCAGGCCGCTGGCGGCCGGGTTGCCGGGGGGCAGCAGGCTGCGCTGGAGGATCAGCGCGCGCTCGTGCTCGCGGCGGTAGAGCCGGGCGTTGTCGATGCAGACCGCGGCGCGGGCGACGAGTTCCTCGGCGATGGCGACGTCGCGGGCGTCGAACGGCTCGCTGCCGATCGCGCGGGAGAGCTGCACCAGGCCCAGCACCTGGTCGCGGGCGACCAGCGGGACGATCAGGGTGGAGCGCAGCAGCGGGTCGGGCCCGGGCTCGGGGACGACGCTGCGGCCGGTGCGCAGGGCCCGGGCGTGCGGGGACCGGCGCGGGTAGCAGAGGGTGCCGCCGGCTTCGGCGATCGGCAGGCCGGTGACCGAGCCGAGCACCGAGGAGGCGCCGCCGACCACGCTGGAGACGGCGACCCGGCGCAGCTCGCCGCTGCCGTCGGTGAGCACGCCGTCGCCGTAGCGGCCGGCGCTCGGGACGGTCTCGCCGGAGAGCAGCGCGGTGTACAGGTCGACGGTGGCGAGGTCGCAGAACGGCGGGACGACGACGTCGAGCAGTTCCTTGGCGGTGGTCTCCAGGTCGAGGGTGGAGCCGATGTGGGCGCTGGCCTCGTTGAGCAGGGCGAGGTTGCGGCGGACGCCGTCGGCCTCGCGCTCGGCGACGTGCCGGCTGGTGACGTCGGAGACCTGCCCGGCGACGCCGGTCGGCTGGCCCGCCGCGCCGTTGAGCCGGTAGAGCGAGACGGCCCAGAGCCGGTTGCCCTCACGGGTCGGCACGGTGGAGTGGAAGCGCAGGTCGAAGACGGGCTCGCCGCTGGCGAGGACCTTGCGCAGGGCGGCCGTGAGCCGGTCGGCCTCGGAGCCGGGGAAGAGGTCGTGCGGGGTGAGGCCCTCCAGGTCGGTGGGCGCGAGGCCCATCCCGGAGGCGAAGGCGTCGTTGACGCGCTGGAGCCGGAGCCGGTCGTCGAAGAGGATGAACCCGGTCGGGGTCTGCCCGAAGACCGCCTCGGAGGCGGCGAGGTCGGTCTCGATCCGGCGGAGCCTGCCGAGGTCGACCGCGAGGCAGGTGGCACCGGCGGTGGGCAGCGCGCTGTCCGGCATCAGGTACAGCTCGGCGAGCCCCTCGCCGCCGTGGGCGTCGCGGTACGGGGTGGTGCCGACCCACTCCTCGCCGGCCAGCGTGCGTTCCAGCCGGGCCCGGCCGCGCTGCCAGAGCTCGCGCGGGACGAAGGTGGTGACCGGGTCGGCGCCGACCGCCTCGGCGGCGGGGATGCCGAAGAACTCGGCGGCGCGCTCGCTCCACTGGCTGATCCGGCCGTCGGGGCCGATCGCGAAGGTCGCGACCCGGATGTAGTCGTAGATCGAGCCCGGGTCCCCGGCGCCCCAGCGGTGCTCCTCCGCCACCGGACGGGCGGCACGGCCGGCGGCCGGGGCCGCCGCCCGTGCGGCCGCGAGGGGTGCGGCGGGGCCGGGCACGTGTTGCGCACCGGCCTGCCCGGGTACAGCGGCATGACCGCTGCTGCTCGGCGCGTTACGCGCCGGGGTGCTGTTCAACGGACCGACCCCTCCAAACCCGCGACCGTCCGGATGTCGAGAAGACCGAGTATTCATCATCGAGGGGTACGTTCACACGCCCTCAACATCACAACATCAGATCGGGCGAAGGTTTTTGTCCTACCGCCCGCGCAACCACAATGCCACGCTCGCGCCCCCTGCCGGAGCGCGCGCTCCCCCCGGCCGCCTCCCGGCATATGCAGCAACGTTCTCCTCGCGGTCCGCTCGCCCGTCCGCCGGGGCCCTACTCGGCTTCCGACTCGTGGGGCTCACTACCCGGCAGCGCCTGCTCGAACCAGACGACCTTGCCCATGCCCTCGGCCCGGGCCCCCCAGCGCAGCGCCAGCCGGCGGACCAGCTCCAGCCCCCGGCCGCCCTCGTCCGCCTCGGCCGCGTGCCGCTCCCGCGGCGGGTCGGGAAGCGGGTCGGAGATCTCCACCAGCAGCGTCTCGCCGAGCGTCAGCCGCACCCCGATCGGTGCGCTCGCGTACCGGACGGCGTTCGTGACCAGCTCGCTGACCAGCAGCTCGGCGGTGTCGGTGAGCTCCTCGACCCCCCACTCGACCAGCGTCGCGCGCACCAGCCGACGGGCCCGGGAGACGGCGGTCGGCTCGGCGGGCAGCGTCCAGCCGGCCGTCGGGGTACCGGCCTGCCCGTGGCCCAGCCGGGCCAGCAGCAGCGCGACGTCGTCCGGCTCGCGGCCCTGCTCCATGGTGTCCAGCACCGCCTCGCAGGCGGCCTGGATCGACGCGTACGGCGCCTCCAGCACGGTGAGCAGGCGACCCAGACCCACGTCCAGGTCCTTGTCCCGGGACTCCACCAGGCCGTCGGTGCAGAGTGCCAGCAGGCTCCCCTCCGGGATCTTCAGCTCGACCGCCTCGAACGGGACGCCGCCGACCCCGAGCGGGGCCCCGGACGGCAGCTCCAGGATCCGTCCGGCCCCGCCGAGCAGCGGGCCGCCGGTCCGGGTCGGTTCGTCGGCCCCCTCTCGCGGCACGATCAGCACGGGCGGGATGTGACCGGCCTTGGCGACGGTCAGGGTGGCGGTCGCCGGGTCGAACACCGCGTACACGCAGGTGGCGAGCAGCGCCTCGTCCGGCCCCTGGGCGAGGTCGTCGGCCAGCTCGTGGACGTGCCTCAGCAGCACGTCCGGCGGGAGGTCCAGGGCGGCCAGCACGCGGACGGCGGTGCGCAGCCGCCCCATCGTCGCGGCCGCCCGCAGCCCGTGGCCCATCACGTCGCCGACCACCAGCGCGGTGCGGTCGCCGGGCAGCGGGATGACGTCGAACCAGTCGCCGCCGACCTCGGTGCCGCTGCTGCCCGGCACGTACCGGTAGGCGACCTCGACGCCGGTCGGCTGCGGGACCTGCTGCGGGAGCAGGGTGCGCTGCAGGGTCAGCGCGGCGGTGCGCTCGCGGGCGTACAGCCGGGCGTTGTCCAGCGAGGACCCGGCCCGGTCGGCGAGCTCGACGGTGAACGCCAGGTCGTCGCGGTCGAAGCCCTCCCGGTAGCCGGCCCGGCTGACCAGCAGCAGGCCGATCACGATGCCCCGGGCGCGCAGCGGCACCACCAGCATCGAGTGCACGCCCAGGTCGTGCGCCGCCTGCATCTTCGGGTCGCCCGGGTAGGTGACGTCGCTCAGCTGGTCGGCGCCGGAGAGCAGCTCGGGCACGCCGGTGCGCAGCACCCGGCCGCAGGCGGAGTCCTCGGCGAAGGTGATCCGGGCGCCGCGGCGGAGCATCACCTCCACCTCGGGGCCGTCCTGGACGGAGGCGGTGCCCAGCTGGAGCAGCGAGGTGCGCCGGTCGTGTCCGTGCCGGGGCAGGTCGTCACCGTGCGCGACGGCCTGCAGCAGGATCACCGCGGCGTGGTCGGTCAGCCGGGGGACCACGGCGCCGGCCAGTTCCTGGGCGATCCGCGAGGCGTCCAGCAGGTCGCCCACCCGGGAGCCGAACTCGTTGAGCAGCGAGAGCCGGCGCCGGGCGTGCTCGACCTTGGCCACCGCCCGGTAGCGCTCGGTGACGTCCATGACGGTGCCGGAGATGCCGAGCACCCGGCCGGCGCGGTCGGTCATCCGGCTGTAGGAGATCGAGCGGTAGCCGGAGCGGGCGGTGATCGGCGAGGCGAGGGTGACGTCGATGACCGGCTCGCCGGTGGCCAGCACCTGGCGCTGGATCGCGGTGATCTCGTCGGCCGCCCGCTCCGGCAGGGTCTCACCGGTGGTGCGGCCGACGTGGTCCTCCGGCACGACGCCGTTCATCTCGGCGAGGGTCTGGTTGACCGCGGTGTAGCGCAGGTCGGTGTCGAGGATCGCGATGCCCAGCGGGGACTGCTCGAACAGCGCGTCCCGGACGGCGAGGTCGCGCTCCACCGCCCGGACGGTGGCTGCCTCGGCCAGGTTGACCTGCAGGAACGGGGTCCCGTCGCCGTCGACGAGCAGCGAGATCCGGGCGTCGACGAGCACCGGCTCGCCCTCCCGGTCGCGCAGCTCGGCCAGGCCGGACCAGCGGCCGTTGCGCAGGGTGTCCTGGATCGCGGCGCGGATCCGGACCACCTGCTCGGCGTCCGGGATCAGCTCGTCGATCCGGCGGCCGACCAGCAGTTCGTTCGGCCAGCCGAGCAGTTCCTCGGCGGCCGGGCTCCACAGCACCACGCGGCCCGCGGTGTCCAGGATCGCGATGGCCACCTTCACCACGTCGAAGAGGGTGCCCTCGGGCTGGCCGGCGCCGCCGGGGCCGGGGCGCGCTCCGGGCTCCGGCCGGGGGCCGGTCCCGCGGGGGGCGGCCGGGGTGCCGGCCGGGGTGCTCCGCGGTCCGCCGGGGAACGGCCGGCCGGGGCGGCTGCGGACGTTGCTCGACGGCGCCGCGTCGGGCACCACCAGGGAGGGCGCGGGCTGGGCCTGCGCCGGGCCCCCGGGTCCGGCGCCCTCGCCGCGCCGGCGGCCGGCCGGGGGCTGGGCGGCGCGGTCCTCACCGCGGTCGGCGGCGCGGCTCGCGCCGCGGCGCAGCCGGGCCCGGGCGGCGGCGCTCCCCCCGGCGCCCGCCCGTCGCGCTCCCCCGCCACCGTGATCGGTATTCGACACCGACGGGGCCTCCGGCTCTGGTCGGGATCGGCGTCGCCGGCTGGGGGCGGCTCACCGATGGTGACGAATAGTGCCGAAAAGTGACATACCCAGCAGAACCAAGGCTATCCCGGACGGCGCGTCGTCTTTTTCGATTGCCGACCCGCCGCCGCACGCGTCGCGCGGGCGGGCCGCCCCGGCCGGGCCGGATCCGCCCGCGGGCGGGACGGCGCGCCGGCAGGGCCCGGGGGCGGCCGGGGAGCCGTCGGGGGCGCTCCGGGACGGTTCGGGACGGCGGGGAGCGCGGAGGCCGGGGCGGGCGGCGGGTCAGGGTGCCAGGAGGCGGGCGACGTCCGGGAGCACGGCGCGGTCGTGGTCGATCCAGTCGACGTCGGACAGCTCGGCGGGCCCGAGCCAGCGGAGCTCGTCGTGGTCCTCCAGCGGGCGCGGGTCCCCGGAGAGCAGTTCGGCGGCCCAGAGCCGCAGCTCCAGCCCCGGCCGGACCAGCCACGAGCCGGGCAGCCGGGTGAGCGCCCGGGCCCGTACGCCCAGCTCCTCCATCAGCTCGCGCTCCAGCGCCTGGGTCTCGGTCTCGCCGGGCTCGGCCTTGCCGCCGGGGAACTCCCAGCGGCCGGCCACCTCGGCGGGCGCGCTCCGGCGGGCGGCGAGCACCCGGCCCCGGTGGATCAGCGCGCCGCCGACGACGATCCGGTTCCCCGCCGCGCCACCCGCGGCCTGCTGGTCGATGGCGTTGTCCATGGCCGACGACCCTAGCCTCCCGCCGGGCCGGTCGGGCTACTCGGCCGGTCCCCGCGTCCGCGAAGCCCCGGCGGGCTCGGCCTCGACCCAGTACAGCTGCTTGTGGCCGCGCGCCTCGAACTCGGCGGCCAGCCGTTCGGCCGCCTCCCGTCCGACGCCCCCGACGACCAGGAAGCGGTTGCCGTGGTCGTCCTGCCGCATCACCCGAAAGGTGTCCATGGCGGCCAGCGTAGGGCGTGTCCGCGAAGCCGCGTCGGACCGGGCAGGGGCGTCGGGCGCCCGGCTGGGCGTGCGCCCGGATCGTCCTCGTGCTGGACGTACTCGGGCGATTCGGGCGTGCGTCCGAGCGGGATGCCCGGCGTCGCGGCCCGGCGGGACGTCGCCGACACACCCGAGCCCGTCCGGCCGGGCTCCGGCGGGGCCGCGGGGCCCGACCCCGGCCCGCGTGGGGGTCGGGTCGGGGCCGGGCCCGCTCGGGACGCTACGCCCGGTTCGCTACCGGCACGTACGGGCGCGGTTAACGGCCGGTAAGGAAGTTACCACCGGGTAGCCGCCGCCCCTCCGAGCAGCGCGCGCGACCGGACCGGACGCGCGCGGGCCGGGAGCGCCCGGCGGACCGGTCGGCGGCGGCCGGGCCGGTGCCCCCGCCGGGCCCCGGTCCGCCGGGCCCCGGCGCCTCAGACCTGGAGCTTGGCGATGTGCTCACCCGTCTGCAGCCCCAGCTCGCGCCGGACCGCCGTCGCCCCCTTGTCGCTCTTCGCGATCAGCGCCTCGGCCCGCCGCACCTCGCGCTGCAGGGTGGCGTCGTCGACGGACCGGGCGGCCGCGTCCCAGGCGTTGGCGGCCTCCAGCTGGTCGGCGGCCAGATCGGCCAGCATCGGCTTGACCGCCGCCGGCCAGACCGCGGTGGGGCTGACGACGTCCGCGGCCTCCTTGCGGGACGCCGCGGCCATCTGCCGGGCCCAGGAACGGAACGCGGCGGGCTGGACGGAGACGTCCGCCTCCGGCCGCTTCGCGTACACCCGCTCGTAGGCGCGGACGGCCTCCAGGTAGGTGATCTGGCCGGAGTTCAGGCTGCCCCGGTCGGTCCGGACGGTCCCCAGGTGCTCGGCCGCGGTGTCCTCGAAGAGGCAGACGATGTCGCGGTCACCCGCCGACCAGTTCTCCCGGCCCGGGTAGAACTGGGTCGCGAGCATCCCCTCGGGCACCGCCCAGAAGTCGAGGGCGTACGCGTCGCGGACCGGCTCGCAGAGCTCGACGGCACGGTCGCGCACGGTGATGTCGCCCGGGTACTCGGGGCTCCCGGCGCCGGGCATCGGGACGATGCCGACCACCTCCGCGTGGTGCGGCGCCGCGCAGGGCACCTTGGACACCCAGAAGACGAGGCCCACCGTGTCGTCCGGCTCCGGGCCGCCGCCCACCTGGTTGAAGCAGTCACCGGTCCGCAGGCTGTCCCAGGAGACCGCGCCGGCCGGCCGCGGCGGCATGCGGCTCTCCTGCTCGGCCTGGATGCCGGTCACGAAGACCCCCATGAACGCGACCAGGGTGACGATCACCCCGAACACGCCGAGGACCAGGCCGGTGACCGCCAGGCCCCGGCCGCGCTGGTTCCGCCTCGGGATCTGGACCAGCGCGACGATCGCGAGGACGAGGGCGAGCGGCCAGAGGCAGAACACGCTGGTGACCAGGGCCGCGACGGCGAACCCGTTCGTCCCCGTGGGGGTCGGCGGGTAGGCGAAGCCGGACTGGAACCCGGACTGCGCACCGGGCGGGACGGCCGCCCAGCCGGAGGCCGGCGGGGCGGCGAACGGCGGCACACCCGGACCGGACGCGGCGGGGGCCACGGGGGCACCCGGCGCGGCGGCACGGGCGGTGCCGTCCGGAGCCGCCCACGGGTCGGCGGGGGCGGCCTGGCCGGCCTGGCCGGCGACGGCGGCGGGGACGGCCCACGGGTCGGCCGGGACCTCCCCGTCCGCCGACCCGGCCGACGGCCCGGGCTCGGGTGCAGGCTCGGGTGCGGGCTCGGGTGCGGCGGCGGGTGCGGGCACGACGGCGAGCGCGGGTGCGGGTGCCGGCACTGCTGCGGGTGCGGGCGCGGGGACGGTCCCGGGTTCGGCGGGTTCGGGTTCGGCGGCCGGTCCCGCAGCCGGACCGGACACCGGCTTGGTCAGCTCAACCCGCGGGTCCGCGGGCCGCGGCACGTCGTCGGGCTCGGGCTTGGACACGTACGACTCCCCCGGCCCGCAGGTCGCGGGCCCTACTCGGCAGTTCGGTCGGAAGGCCCGCGGGCGGACCGCCGCGATCGGAGGATCGCCGTGGTCGGAGCGGGCCCGTGGGAACAGGCGCGCGACTCTACCCGATCTTGAGGAACACTCACCCGTGCCTTTCCGCCCGACGCCGCCCCGCGCCCCGGCCCCGTCCCGGCCCCGCCTCAGCCCCGGGCCAGCACCTCGCCGTGCAGCATCGCGAACCAGCCGTCGCCGGCGGCCGCCCACTCCCGCCACCCGGCCGAGATCCGCTCCAGCTCGGCCTGCTCCGCGTACCCCTCGGCCACCGCCGTCCGCGCGATGCCGGAGTCCACGATCCGGTCGGCCCACAGCCCGCCCCACCACTCGCGCCGCTCGGGCGTCGCGTACGTCCAGCTGCCGGACGTGGCGGTGACGTCGGTGAACCCCGCCGCCCGAGCCCAGGACAGCAGCCGGCGCCCGGCGTCCGGCTCGCCGCCGTTGGCCCGGGCGATCCGCCGGTACAGGTCCAGCCAGCGGTCCAGCTCGGGGGACTCGGGGTACCAGGTCATGGTCGCGTAGTCGACGTCCCGGACCGCGACCACGCCGCCCTCGGCGGTGACCCGGCGCATCTCCCGCAGCGCACCCACCGGATCGGTGACGTGCTGCAGCACCTGGTGAGCGTGGACGACGTCGAACTCGCCGTCCGCGTAGGGCAGTCGGTGCACATCGGCGACCTCGAAGACGACGTTGCCCACACCGCGCCCCGCGGCGTGGCGGGCGGCCGCCTCCAGCACCTCGGCGGAGGTGTCCACGGCCACCACCCGGCCGCCCGGGCCGACCAGTTCGGCCAGCTCCGCGGTGATCGTGCCGGGGCCGCAGCCGATGTCCAGCACGGCCTGTCCGGGCCGCAGCTCGGGCTGCAGGTAGGCGGCGGAGTCGGCCACGCCCCTGGAGCGGTGCGAGCGCAGCACGGACTCCTGGTGGCCGTGGGTGTAGACGGCGGGCTTCGGTGCGGTCATGGTGGCGTCCCCCTCGGGTGCGATCGGCTCCTCGACGCCTCCGACGCTACTCCTCGTCCCGCATGACGAGAAGGATCGTCTCATATGCCGAACGCTTCGCAGGCATGCGAAAGCCCCCGGCCGCACTCGGCGGCCGGGGGCCGATCGCACCGCGCCGCAGGTCAGCTGACGGTGAACCAGGTGCTCCGGGACTTCTTCCACTCCGGGTGGGTGAGGTCCTTGGCCTGGGTGCCGTCGCCGTAGAGGTCGGCCGAGCCGTCGTCCGTGATCAGCTGCGCCCGCGCGCCGGGGACGGTGAGGTCCGGGACGTCCACCACGGCCTCCCAGCCGCCCGCGTCGGTGGTGGGCAGGTCGAGCACCTTGACCGGCTGCGAACCGGGCTGCCCGTCCCAGCGGTAGAGCGCGTACGGGTCCGAGTTGTCGTCCGCCGCCCAGGACCCGGCCACGATCAGGTACTGGCCGAGCGCGTTGCGCCGCAGGTCGCGGACGGAGAGCCCGCCGAGGTTCAGCTCGATCGGCTCACCGAACGTCGCGTGCACCGAACCACCGGGCAGCGAGGAGAAGTTGGTGACCGGCACGATCAGCGCCCGGCCGCCGGTGACCGCCGGGGCGAGCGGCGCCCGGAAGCCCACGTACGCCGTGGTGGTGCTGCCCGGCGCGAACTCCAGCCCCTCCACGTTGAACCCGTCGATCTGCTTGGGCACCTCGCCGGACGCCGCGCCCGCCGCGAAGCCGTAGCGGTCGCCGTGCGCGCGGTCCCAGGCGATCAGGTCCGCGCGCAGCCCCTTGTACGAACCCGCGAGCGCCAGCTGGGTGGTGGCGCCGGAGCCGGTGACCGTGGTGGCGAACACGGTCTGCCGGTCCGCCTTGATCTCGCCGTCCTTGTTGTTGCCGAGCGAGCCGGTCCAGTAGATCGTGTCGCCGACCCGGGCGGCGCCCTCGATGTCGATCTCCTTGGAGACGCCGAGCGCCGACCCGAAGTCCCAGGTGCGGAGCGGCGCCCCCGAGGCGTTGCGGTCGTACAGCCGCAGCACGTTGGACTCGTCGTCGGCCACCACGACGTACCCGCCGCCCGCGTCCACCGCCGCCGAGGCGTCGCTGGAGCCGGTCAGGTACCGGCTCGCGGACGGGAACTGCACCGCCGGCGAGGCCGCGTAGTGCAGCGTCTTCGACGCGGTCTTGCCGCCCAGGCCGGTGACCTTCACGGTGAGGTCGGTGTAGCCGACGCCCTGCGCGGCGACCGCCAGGGTCCGGGCGGTGCCGGTGCCGGTGACGGCGACGTCGCCGGTCCGGGCCACCGAGGTGCGGGTGCTCGCGGTGGCGGCCACGGTCAGCGCCGAGGCGGCGGCGCCGCTCTGGGCCACCGTGACGGTGACGGTCGGGTCGCCGGTGGCGCCGACCGCGCCGGACAGGTACCCGGCGGAGAGCGTGATCGTCGGGGTGCCGTAGGACGCGGCGGAGACGGGACCGGCGGGCAGCGCCAGCAGCGGCAGCGCGGCCACCGCGACGGCGAGCGGCAGCAGACGGCGGGACGGGCGGGAGGGACGCGGACGGGACACGGTGACAGCCCTTCGACGTGGGGCGGTGCGAGGTCCGGACCAGGGTGGGGCCCGTCGGCGAACGCCGCCCCGACAGCAGCGGGCCACCGGGCGAACAGCGTCCCTCGCCCGGACCCGTCCCTCCGCCGGGGCCGTACCGTGGACGGACACCCGAGAGGACGGTTCCACGATGCCCGGCCCCCGCCCCTTCGTCCTGCTGAGCGCCGCGATGTCGCTCGACGGGTACCTCGACGACGCCTCGCCCGAGCGGCTGCTGCTCTCCGGCCCGGCCGACTTCGACCGGGTCGACGCGGAGCGCGCCGCCTGCGACGCGATCCTGGTCGGCGGCAACACCCTGCGGGCGGACAATCCCCGGCTGCTGGTCAACGACCCGGAGCGGCGGGCCGCCCGGCGCGCGGCCGGGCGGCCGGAGTACCCGCTGAAGGTGACGCTCAGCGCGAGCGGCCGGCTGGACCGGTCGCTGCGGTTCTGGCACACGGGCGGCGAGCGGCTCGCCTACACCACGGACACCGGCGCCGCCGTCCTGCGCCCGGCCCTGGACGGGCTGGCCGAGGTGGTGGCGCTCGGCGCGGAGGTCGGCCTGGGCGCGGTGCTGGACGACCTGGGCGCGCGCGGGGTGCGCCGGCTGATGGTGGAGGGCGGCAGCGGGGTGCACACCCAGTTCCTGGCCCAGGGGCTGGCCGACGAGCTCCAGCTGGTGGTCGCGCCGCTGCTGGTGGGCGACGCGGGTGCGCCGCGGTTCGTCGGCCCGGCGGCCTTCCCCGGCGGACCGGGCCGCCGGATGCGGCTGCTGGGGGCCCGTACGGTGGGCGACGTCGTCCTGCTCAGGTACGCCCCGAAGGAGCCCAGCCCGTGACCGACCCGCGCCCGTCCGCCGACCCGCGCCCGTCCGCCGATCTCGCCTTCCTCCGCCGGGCGGTCGGGCTCTCCCGCCGCTGCCCGCCCTCCGCCACCGCGTTCTCGGTCGGCGCGGTGGTCGTCGGCGCCGACGGCACGGTGCTCGCCGAGGGCTGGAGCCGCGAGACGGATCCGCACGACCACGCCGAGGAGGCCGCGCTCGGCAAGCTCCCGCCCGGCGACCCCCGGCTGCGCGGCGCGACCGTCTACAGCTCGCTGGAGCCCTGCGGGCAGCGCGCCTCCCGGCCCTCGCCGTGCGCCCGGCTGCTGATCGCGGCGGGCGTCCCGCGAGTGGTGGTGGCCTGGCGCGAGCCGGCCACCTTCGTCGCCGACACCCAGGGTGCCGCGCTGCTGGAGGCGGCCGGCATCGAGGTGGTGGAGCTGACCGAGCTGGCCGAGGAGGCCCGCGCGGTCAATGCGCACCTGCTGGGCTGATCTTTTGTATCCTTATTAAACAATCAGCTCACATTACTCGGTCCTGAACGACCTGCCCCGCGAGGAGCCGCCCCATGCCCGCCACCCCCGACTCCTTCACCGCACCCGCCCCTCTCACCGCGCCCGCCTCCTTCACCGTCCGCGCCCTCCTGCTCGACATGGACGGCACCCTGGTCAACTCCGACGCCGTGGTCGAGCGCTGCTGGCGGCGCTGGGCCGACGCACAGGGCATCGACCCGGCCGAGGTGCTGGCCGTCGCCCACGGCCGCCAGGGCCACGCCACCATGGCGGCCCTGCTGCCCGACCGCCCGGTGGAGCTCAACCTCGCCGACAACGCCCGGATGCTCGCCGAGGAGAAGGCCGACACCGACGGCGTCGTCGCGATCCCCGGCGCCGCCGCCTTCCTCGCCGCCCTGGCCGACCTCCCGCACGCCCTGGTCACCTCGGCCGACGAGCCCCTCGCCCGGGTCCGGATGGCCGCCGCCGGCCTCCCGGTCCCGGCCGTCCTGGTCACCGCCGAATCGGTCGGCGCCAGCAAGCCCGACCCGGAGGGCTTCCTCAAGGGCGCCGCCGCCCTCGGCTTCGCACCCGCCGACTGCCTCGCCTTCGAGGACTCCGGGGCCGGCATCGCCGCCGCGAGGGCCGCGGGCGTGCCGGTCGTCGGCATCGGCCCGCGCGCCACCGCCCACGGCCCCGCGGCCCACGCGGCCACCCTGGAGACGGTCACCGTCACCCCGGGCCCCGACGGCACGATCACGGTCACCGTCGCCTGACCCCGGCCGGGGCCTGCGCCCCGGGAACCACGACCGCCCGGCCGCCGCACGAACGCGGCGGCCGGGCGGTCCCGGTCACGGAACGGGGCGTCAGACGTTGAAGCGGAACTCCACGACGTCGCCGTCCTGCATGACGTACTCCTTGCCCTCGATGCGGGCCTTGCCCTTGGAGCGGGCCTCGGCGATGGAGCCGGTCTCGACCAGGTCGGCGAAGGAGATGATCTCCGCCTTGATGAAGCCCTTCTGGAAGTCGGTGTGGATCACACCGGCCGCCTCGGGGGCGGTGGCGCCCTTCTTGATGGTCCAGGCGCGGGCTTCCTTGGGACCGGCGGTGAGGTAGGTCTGCAGGCCGAGGGTGTCGAAGCCGACCCGGGCGAGGGTGGCCAGACCGGGCTCCTCCTGGCCCATGGCCTGCAGGAGCTCCAGGGCCTCGGCGTCGTCCAGCTCGATCAGCTCGGACTCGATCTTGGCGCTGAGGAAGATGGCCTCGGCCGGGGCGACCAGCTCGCGCTGGGCGTTCTTGAAGTCCTCGTCGGCCAGCTCGTCCTCGTCCACGTTGAAGACGTAGAGGAAGGGCTTGGCGGTCAGCAGGTGCAGCTCGCGGATCGGAGCGGTGTCGAAGCCCGCCTCGAAGAGGGTCTTGCCGGTCTCCAGGACCGCCTGGGCGGCCTCGGCGGCGGCCAGGACGGGGGCGGTCTCCTTCTTGAGGCGCGCCTCCTTCTGGAGCCGGGGCAGGACCTTCTCGATGGTCTGGAGGTCGGCCAGGATCAGCTCGGTGTGGATGGTCTCGATGTCGTCCTTGGGCGACACCTTGCCGTCCACGTGCACGACGTCCGGGTCGGTGAAGGCCCGCACGACCTGGCAGATCGCGTCGGACTCGCGGATGTTCGCGAGGAACTTGTTGCCCAGGCCCTCGCCCTCGCTGGCGCCGCGGACGATGCCGGCGATGTCGACGAAGTCGACGGTGGCCGGGAGGATGCGCTGCGAGCCGAAGATCTCGGCGAGCTTGGTCAGCCGCTCGTCCGGGACGCCGACGACGCCGACGTTCGGCTCGATGGTGGCGAACGGGTAGTTGGCCGCCAGCACGTCGTTCTTGGTCAGGGCGTTGAACAGGGTCGACTTGCCGACGTTCGGCAGGCCGACGATTCCGATCGTGAGCGACATGAAGCGCAGTCCCGTGGGCTTGGAGGAGTTGGGCCGGCCCCGGACGGGCCGATCCCCCAGTCTACGGGCAGCCGGTCAGGCCCCGACCGCCGCCGGGAGGGGCTCCAGGAACTCCAGACGGTTGCCGAGCCGGTCGCTGGAGTGGAAGCGGCGGTGGCCCGGCAGGTGGTCGTCCCAGACGACGTCGTGCCCGTGCTCCGCCAGCCGGGCGGCGAGCGCGTCCAGGTCGTGCACCTGGATGCCCGGGTGCCCCTTGCGGGCCGGCCGGAACTCCGGCACCACGCCCAGGTGCACCTCCACCCCGCCCGCGCGGAACCAGCACCCGCCGCGCGCCGCGAGCACCGGCGGCTTGGTCAGCTCGGTCATGCCGAGCACGCCGTGCCAGAACGCACGGCACTCGTCCTCCGCCCCGGCGGGGATGTCGAGCTGCACGTGGTGGAGCCGTTCGAAGCCGAAACCGCTGGTCAATGGTCCCCCCGGGGTAGTTGAGCGACGATCACACCAGTACTCCGTCCGGAGACACGGATCAAGCGCCGGGGACCCATTACACACTGTGGCGATGATCGGACCGTACGTTGGGTGGGTGGAGCAGAGCATCCGTACCCAGCCGCCAGGGCCCAGACGCCGACCGCCGAACGGCGCGGCCGGGGCCGCCGTCCCGGGGCCCGGACGGGCCCCCGAACCCGCCGAGGAGCCGACCGGGAAGGCTGGCGGGCGACCGGCGGGGAAGGGCACCGGGAAGGGCGGCCCCGCCTCCCGGCTACGCCCCGTAGCCGGCCCGCCGGAGCGGGCCCGGATCACCGGCCCCAGGCTCACCGGTCCGCGGATCGCCGGCCGGCTCTACGGGCGGCGGCGGACCGGACGGCCGACCCGGCTGACGGCGGTCGGCACCGGGGTGGCCGCGCTGGTGGCGACGGTCGCGGTGGCCGGTCTCGACCGGCTGGCCTTCGGCGGGCTCGGCGTCCTGTTCGGCGTCGGCTACCTGGTGGTCTGCTTCCAGCTGGCCGTCCGGGTCCGCTTCGCCGACCTGCTGGCCGCACCGATCAGCGGGCCGATCGCCTTCGCCGTCGCCCTGCTGCTGTTCGGCCCGGTGACCTCGTCCGGGGTGACGGCCCAGGTGGTGGCGCTGGCGACCAACCTGGCCACCCGGGCCGGCTGGCTGTTCACCGGCACCGGCCTGGCGGCCGTGATCGTGCTGGCCCGGTTCGTCGCCCAGCACCGGATCCACCGCGCGCGCTGAGGAGCGGGAAGCCGCTCCCGGCGGTCTCCCGCTCCCCGGCCCGTGACCCGGCCCGTGACCCGGCCCGTGACCTGGCCCGCGACCTGGCCCGCCGCCCGAACGCCGACGGTGTCGGCCCCCCGGGCCCGTCCGGCGGCACCCCCGGTGCGGTCGGTCAGGCGGATGCCCGGGCCGCCGCCATGGCCGCGCCGACGATCCCGGCGTCGTTGCGCAGCTCCGCCGGAACGACCCGGGCCTCCCGCCCGCGCAGCAGCGGCAGGAACTTCTCGTGCTTGCGGCTCACGCCGCCGCCGATCACGATCAGCTGCGGCGAGAACAGCATCTCCACCAGGTCCAGGTACTCGTCGACCCGCCCGGCCCACTGCTCCCAGTTCAGCCCGTGCCGCTCCTTGGCCGCCGAGGAGGCGCGCCGTTCGGCGTCCTTGCCGCGCATCTCCAGGTGGCCGAGTTCGGTGTTGGGCACCAGGGCGCCGTCCACGAAGAGCGCGCTGCCGATACCGGTGCCGAAGGTCAGGACCAGCACCACGCCCGCCTGGCCCCGGCCCGCGCCGTGGGTGGTCTCGGCGAGGCCGGCCGCGTCGGCGTCGTTGAGCACCACGGCGGGCAGGTCGAGCGCCTCGCGGAAGAGGCCGGCGGCGTCCACACCGATCCAGCCCTTGTCGACGTTGGCGGCGGTCCTGGTCTGGCCGTCGACCACCACGCCCGGGAAGGTCAGGCCGACCGGCCCCTGGTGGTCGAAGTGTCTGACCACCTCGCGGACGGCGGCGACCACGGCCTCCGGGGCCGAGGGCTGCGGGGTGAGGACCTTGTGCCGCTCCTGGGCGAGCACCCCCCGGCCGAGGTCGACCGGGGCCCCCTTGATGCCCGACCCGCCGATGTCCACACCGAATACCGCCGTCATGACGACTGCCCTCCGCCGAAGTTGTCCACAGGCCTGTGCACGGCTGTGCGTGACTGGCACAAAACTACGAGAGCCCCACCCGCCCCGCACAGCAAGGACCCGGCACCCGTACGGGGGCGACCGGGTCCTCGCGGAGCGTCTCGGCAGGTCAGAGCTTGCCCGCGGCCTCGGCGCGCAGGTCGCGGCGGAGCTCCTTGGGCAGCGAGAAGATGAGGTGCTCCTCGGCCGTCTTCACGGTGGAGACGTCGCCGTAGCCGCGGGCGGCCAGGAACTCCAGGACGCCGTCCACCAGGATCTCCGGCACCGAGGCGCCGCTGGTCAGGCCGACCGTGGTGACGCCCTCCAGCCAGGACTCCTCGATCTCCTCGGCGAAGTCCACCAGGTGGGCGGCCTTGGCGCCGTACTCCAGGCCGACCTCGACCAGGCGGACGGAGTTGGAGGAGTTCTTGGAGCCGACCACGATCAGCAGGTCGGTCTCGGGCGCCATCTGCTTGACGGCGACCTGGCGGTTCTGGGTGGCGTAGCAGATGTCGTCGCTGGGCGGGCTGACCAGCAGCGGGAAGCGCTGCTTCAGCTCGCCGACGGTGGCCATGGTCTCGTCCACCGAGAGCGTGGTCTGGGAGAGCCAGACCACCTTGGACTCGTCCCGGACCTGCACGTTGGCCACGTCCTCCGCACCGTCCACCAGGTGGATCCGGTCGGGGGCCTCGCCCATCGTGCCGACGACCTCCTCGTGGCCCTCGTGGCCCACCAGCAGGATGTCGTAGCCCTCGTCGGCGAAGCGCACGGCCTCCTTGTGCACCTTGGTGACCAGCGGGCAGGTGGCGTCGACGGTGGCGAGCTTGCCGGCCCGGGCCTCGTCGTGGACCGAGGGCGCGACACCGTGCGCGGAGAAGACCACGATCGAGCCCTCGGGCACCTCCTCCGTCTCGTCGACGAAGATCGCGCCCTTCTTCTCCAGGGTCTGCACCACGTACTTGTTGTGGACGATCTGCTTGCGCACGTAGATGGGCGCCCCGTACTGCTCCAGGGCCTTCTCCACGGCGATCACGGCACGGTCGACGCCCGCGCAGTAGCCCCGGGGAGCGGCGAGCAGGACACGGCGCTGCGCGGTGTTGGAGGACATGGCTCCATCGTACGGGCGGCGGCGTGCCGCGCCGACGTGAGTGGCGTTCCGACCGGAATCGGTCACGAGTGCTCAAATGTGAAACCTATGAGCGAGCGAGTCGAGTCCGGCGGGCTGCGGCGCAGCCTGGGCGTCCGCGATCTGATGGTCTACGGGCTGCTGTTCATCGCCCCGATGGCCCCGGTCGGCGTGTTCGGGGTGCTGGACGCCAAGAGCCGCGGCGCGGTGGCCGCGGTCTACCTGGTGGCGACCGTCGCGATGGGGTTCACCGCGTTCTCGTACGCCCAGATGGTGCGGGCGGTGCCGCAGACCGGTTCGGTGTTCGCCTACGCGCGGGCCGGGCTCGGCGAGGGGCCGGGGTTCATCGCCGGGTGGATGGCGATGCTCGACTACCTGCTGATCCCGGCGGTCGCGTACCTCTTCTCCGGCATCGCGCTGCACTCGCTGGTGCCCGGGGTGTCGCGCTGGGTGTGGACCGCGCTGGCGGTGGTGGTGACCACCGCGCTCAACCTGGCCGGGGTGCGGACGGCCGCGGCGGTCGGCTTCGCCGTGCTGGCCGTGGAGGTCGCGGTGCTGGCGGTCTTCGTGGTCTCGGCCGTGGTGGTGCTGGTCCGGGACGGCGCGCAGCGCGGCTGGGCGACGCCGTTCACCGCGGTCGGCGACTTCTCGGCGGCCGCCGTGCTCTCGGCGGTCTCGGTGGCCGTCCTCTCCTACCTCGGGTTCGACGCGATCGCGACCTTCGTGGAGGAGGCGGTCGGCGCCTCGGCCGCGGTGGCCAGGGCCGTGCTCTGGTGCCTGGTGGTGTCCGGCGCGCTGTTCGTGACGCAGACCTACCTGGCGGCGCTGCTGGAGCCGCTCACCCCGGAGCAGCTGGCGGCCGACCCGGCGGCCCAGGGCCCGGCGTTCTACGACACGGTGGAGAGCGGGGTCGGGCACTGGCTGCACGTGCTGGTCGCGGCGAGCAAGGCGGTCGGCGCGGCCTTCGCCGCGCTGGCCGGACAGGCCGCCGCCGCCCGGCTGGTCTTCGCGATGGCCCGGGGCGGGCGGCTGCCGCGCGTCCTGGCCGCCGTCGACCCGAAGACGGCGGTGCCGCGCCGGGCGCTGCTGGTGGCGGCGGCGATCACCCTGGTGGCGGCGGTCTGGGCGGCCGACCGGGACGACGGCCTCGACCGGCTGACCTCGGTCGTGGACATCGGCGCGCTCACCGCCTTCGCCCTGCTGCACGCCTCGGTGGTGGGCTGGTACGCGGTGAAGCACCACTCGCGGGACCTGCTGCGGCACGTGGTGGTGCCGGTGCTGGGCGTGGCGGTGATCGGCGCCGTGGTGTACGAGGCCTCGGGGACCGCGCAGGTGGTGGGGCTGGTGTGGCTGGGGGCGGGGTTCGTGGTCCTCCTCGTCCAGGGCGCCTCCGGCGCGGGCGTCGGCCGCTGAGCGCGCGGGAGCGCGGTGTCGGCGGGCGCCGCTAGCCTCGTACGCATGGCCAACCCCAGCTCCCCCGAAGCACCGCTCCCGGTCGGCAAGGTCTCCGCGCTGATCGGGGGCTGGATCGACCGGCTCGGCGCGGTCTGGGTGGAGGGGCAGATCACCCAGCTCAGCCGCCGGCCGGGCGCGGGCGTGGTGTTCCTGACGCTGCGCGACCCGCAGGCGGACGTCTCGCTGACCGTGACGTGCTTCCGCGCCGTCTTCGACCAGGTCGCGGACGCCGTGCAGGAGGGCTCCCGGGTGATCGTGCACGGCAAGCCGGAGTGGTACGCGGCGCGCGGCCAGCTCTCGCTGCGGGCGACCGAGATCCGGCTGGTCGGACTGGGCGAGCTGCTGGCCCGGCTGGAGCAGCTGAAGCGGCGGCTGGCCGGCGAGGGCCTGTTCGCGGCGGACCGGAAGAAGCCGCTGCCGTTCCTGCCGCAGTGCGTCGGCCTGGTCACCGGCCGGGACTCGGCGGCCGAGCGGGACGTCCTGGAGAACGCCCGGCGGCGCTGGCCGGCCGTCCGCTTCGAGGTCCGCAACGTGCCGGTGCAGGGCGTCAGCGCGGTGGAGCGGGTGAGCGCGGCGGTGCGCGAGCTGGACGAGCACCCCGGGGTGGACGTGATCATCGTGGCCCGCGGCGGCGGCAGCGTGGAGGACCTGCTGCCGTTCTCGGACGAGGGCCTGGTCCGGCTGGTCGCCGCCGCCCGGACGCCGGTGGTGAGCGCGATCGGCCACGAGCCGGACCAGCCGCTGCTGGACTTCGTCGCCGACCTGCGCGCCTCCACCCCGACCGATGCCGCCAAACGGGTGGTCCCCGACGTCGGCGAGGAGCTGGCCAGGATCCGGCAGCTGCGCGACCGGGCGCGGCGGCACGTGGTCGGCCGGGTGGACCGGGAGCAGCACGGGCTGGACGGCGTGCGCAGCCGTCCGGTGCTGGCCGCACCGCACCGGATGCTGGACGGGCGCGGCCAGGAGGTGGCCGGCCTGGTGGAGCGGGCCCGGCGCACCCTCGGGCACCGGCTGGACCACGCCCAGAGCGACCTCGGACACACCCTGGCCCGGGTGGTCGCGCTCTCCCCGGCGGCCACCCTGGAGCGCGGCTACGCCGTGCTGCAGCGCGGCGACGGCACGGTGGTGACGGATCCCGCCCAGGTCGCGGCGGGCGAGGGGCTGCACGCGCGGGTCGCGGGCGGCGGCTTCGACGTGACGGCGGCCGGCGGCTCCGGGGAGTAGCCGCGGGCCGGGCCCGTCCGGCCGGGGGACCGGGGACGGGACCGGCCGACGGGGCCGGGCGCCGGGCGTCCGTTCTGTCGGTCCGGGCCCCTACGCTGGCTCCCATGGCAGATCAGGAGCAGAACGCGACGACGTCTCCGGCCGCGGCCCCCACCGCGGACGACGCGCTGGGGTACGAGCACGCGCGGGACGCGCTGCTGGAGGTGGTCCGGCAGCTGGAGACCGGCGGCACCTCGCTGGAGGAGTCGCTGGCGCTGTGGGAGCGCGGCGAGCAGCTGGCGAAGGTCTGCCAGCGCTGGCTGGACGGCGCCCGGGCCCGGCTGGACGCGGCGCTGGCCGCCGAGGAGGACGGTCCGGCGGGCGCGACGCCCGGGGAGTGAGGCCCGCGGCACGGGGCCGGGGAGCGGGAGCCGGGCGGGGCCCGGAGCGGGGAGTCGCGGGCGGAAGGTGACGCACGTCACCTTCGCATCGGGGAACAGTTGAAAGTTCACCCATGTTGGGACCCAGTGATCGGCGAGAGCCGCTCACGCGAGACGAACCCCGTTCCTTCCTCCCCATGAGGTGCAGAAGCATGACCACCGACGCCCTGGTTCTCGACGCCGCCGCCCAGGACCTGCTGTTCCGCGAGGCCCGCACCGCCAACACCTTCACCGACGAGCCGGTCTCCGACGAGCAGATCCAGGCCATCTACGAGCTGGTCAAGTTCGGCCCGACCGCCCTGAACCAGCAGCCGCTGCGCGTCGTCCTGGTCCGCTCCGCCGAGGGCCGCGAGCGCCTGGTCCAGCACCTGTCGGACGGCAACAAGGCCAAGACCGCCGCTGCGCCGCTGACCGCCATCCTCGCCGTGGACAACGAGTTCCACGAGGAGCTGCCGACCCTCTTCCCGCACTTCCCGCAGGCCAAGGACGCGTTCTTCGCCGAGCGCCCGGTCCGCGAGGCCTCCGCCCAGATGAACGGCGCCCTGCAGGCCGGCTACTTCATCGTCGGCGTCCGCGCCGCCGGCCTGGCCGCCGGCCCGATGACCGGCTACGACGCCGAGGGCATCAACAAGGAGTTCTTCGCCGACGGCGAGCACTCGGTGCTGGCCGTGGTGAACATCGGCAAGCCGGGCGAGAACGCCTGGTACCCGCGCTCCCCGCGCCTCTCCTTCGAGCAGGTCGTCACCACCGTCTGATCCCGACGGAGACGAGAGAAGGGCCCCGCACACCACTGCGGGGCCCTTCTCGTCGTCCGGGGGACCGCCTGCGGCCGGCCGCACGTCCTGCGGCCCCGCCCGGCGGGGAGCGCTACTTGAGCGCCCGCGCCAGCTCGGCCAGCTCCTCGTAGGAGGCGGTCCCGGTGAGGACCGTGGTGCCACCGCCCTCCTGGACGGTGAGCGCGCGGGACTTCGTCCCCTGCAGCCGCTCCCAGGTCCGGCCGGCCGCCTCCGAGACGCCGTCCGGCTTGCCGCCGGCCACCGTCGCGGCGAGCACCTCGTCGCGCGGGGCGTCGCTCTGCTCCACCGCCGCGTACTGGCCGGAGGGGGTGACGAAGCCCAGGTGCCAGGCGTTGCCCTTGCCGCCGCCGAGCGACGCCGGGTTGTACGAGACCGAGGTGGCCCGCCACTGCGCGGGCAGGCCCTCGGGGGCGAGCAGGGGGTAGGGCGCCGCGCGCTTCGCCGAGGTCGCGGCCACCTTGTACTCGACCGTCCGCACCCCGTCGCCGTCCGCGTCGTGCGGAAGGAACAGGTACCCGACCCAGACCACGACGCCGACCGCCAGCATCGACAGGACCATGTCCCGTACGCTCTGCCGGCCCCTCATGCCTTTGCTCTCTCCTGCCACCCCCACATGGTGACCCATCGCTCCCCCGGCGCCACCACCCGGGGTGTCCGCGTCAGGGTGAACGGGCCTGAACCCGCCGCTTCCGCCGGCCCGTGGGGACCCGCGCCACAGACAGTCATCTCGTGGGCAGATACGATCGCAACACCCTCACCACGGCGTTCGACCAGGCAGTAGTCGGGCGCTCACTGGCCGTCGCGTACAGAGAGGTAACGACGATGACCACGCAGTACCCGCACAACCTTCCCAGCGCCCTAGAGGTGGCGCCGGAGGCTCCTGACCGGAACCTCGCCCTCGAACTCGTCCGGGTCACCGAGGCCGCCGCACTCGCCGCCGGCCGCTGGGTCGGCCGGGGCGACAAGAACGGCGCCGACGGCGCCGCCGTCAAGGCCATGCGCACCCTCGTCTCGACCGTCTCGATGAACGGCGTCGTCGTCATCGGGGAGGGCGAGAAGGACGAGGCCCCGATGCTCTACAACGGCGAGCGGGTCGGCGACGGCACCGGCGCCGAGTGCGACGTGGCGGTGGACCCGGTCGACGGGACCACCCTCACCGCCAAGGGCATGAACAACGCGGTCGCCGTGCTGGCCGTCGCCGACCGCGGCACCATGTTCGACCCGAGCGCCGTCTTCTACATGGACAAGCTCGTCACCGGGCCGGAGGCCGCCGACTTCGTCGACATCACCGCCCCGACCGCCGTCAACATCCGCCGGGTCGCCAAGGCCAAGGGCATCGCCGTCGAGGACGTGACCGTGGTCGTCCTCGACCGCCCGCGCCACCAGGGCCTCATCCAGGAGATCCGCGAGGCGGGCGCCCGCATCAAGTACATCTCCGACGGGGACGTCGCCGGCGCCATCATGGCCGCCCGCGAGGGCACCGGCGTCGACCTGCTGATGGGCGTCGGCGGCACCCCCGAGGGCATCATCGCGGCCTGCGCGATGAAGTGCATGGGCGGCGTGATCCAGGGCCGCCTGTGGCCCAAGGACGACGCCGAGCGCCAGAAGGCCATCGACGCCGGCCACGACCTCGACCGCGTGCTCACCACCGACGACCTGGTCAGCGGCGAGAACGTGTTCTTCGTCGCGACCGGCATCACCGACGGCGAGCTGCTGCGCGGCGTGCACTACCGCCAGGAGACCGCCACCACCAGCTCGCTGGTGATGCGCTCCAAGAGCGGCACCATCCGGGAGGTCCACGCCACCCACAAGCTGTCCAAGCTGCGGGCCTACAGCGCGATCGACTTCGACCGCGCCAACTGAACCCCCGGGGCCGCGCGCACACCGGCGACCGGCACGGCGCGCAACGGCGCCGCGCCGCACCGCACGGGGCGGCACGGCGGAACACGGACACGGCACGACAGGCCCGCGGCCTCGGCGAAATCCCCCTTCGCCGAGGCCGCGGGCGTCCGCGGCCTCAACGCCCCGGCGTCATCCGGCGATCCGGCGGCGCGGGACCGGCACCCGGGCCGTCTCGCACAGCTCGACGTCCCGGCGGCGGCGGCGCGCCAGCACCACCCGCCGCTCGGCCGCCGTCAGACCGCCCCACACCCCGTACGGCTCCGGCTGCGCCAGCGCGTGCTCCCGGCACTCCAGCAGCACGGGGCAGCGGGCACAGACCTGCTTCGCCTGCTCCTCGCGCGACAGCCGGGCGGCCGTCGGCTCCTTGGACGGCGCGAAGAACAGGCCCACCTCGTCCCGCCGGCAGGCCGCGGCGGTGTGCCACGGATTGTCCTCGCCCACCGGCTGCGGGGCCGGACGCCGCTCCAGCAGCTGTGCCGCGGCCACCGGCGAGGCGGCGGCGGACGGCGGCGCGGCCGACGACGGGGCGGCGGACGAGGTGGTGCGGGACTCGATCGGATGCAGCACGGCCGTACTCCTGACGAGGCTCTCGGACACGGGGAAGCTCGCTCCCCTGCCGGCTGCGGGCCCCCGTTCCTCACACCCCCCGGGCCGGCCTCAGGCCGCCTCCGATACGCAGCCGTACAAGAAGCGATGTGCCAGAGGAACTACCCCGCGGCGCCGCGATTCATGCACACTGCACGCAATCGACTACAGCCTGCACCCGAAGCAACGGCGAGTGCCCGGTCGGGAGTTGGACCCGACCGGGCACAGGGCGCACGGTGCGCATGCGGATCAGTCGGCGCCGAGCTGCTTGCGCACCCACTCCTTGAGCTTCTTGCCCTTGCGCGGCTTCGCCTCGCAGCCGCCGAACACCGCGGTGCCCTTCACCCGCACCACCGGCGCGTACGGATCGGCCGCGGTCTGCTCCTTGACGTCGAAGCCCCCGAAGATGCCGACGCCGCTGCCGTGCAGGCTGACGTTCTCCGGCACCTTGATCTCCACCCCGCCGAAGATCGCCACCACGTCGATCACCACCTCGGGCGACTCGAAGACGGCGTCGGTCAGGTCGATCTCCACCCCGCCGAAGATCGCCACCGCCCGCAGGCTCGAACCCACCCGCCACCGGCCCTTGCGGGACGCCCCGCCGAAGACCGCCAGCATGGTCGGCGCCTCCGAACGGGCCGGCAGCCGCACCGGGCCGGACGGCCGGGATCCGGCGCCCGCCGCCGGGGAGCCCAGCGGCGGCTTCTCGAAGGAGACCTCCCGGTCCAGCGGGAGGTCCCGGGTCAGCGGCGCGAGGTCGCCGAGGGTCTTGGCGGAGTAGGCCGCCTCGATCCGCTCGGCGTGCTCGTCGACGTCGAGCCGCCCCTCGGCGTAGGCGTCGCGCAGCAGCTCCGCCACCCGCTCCCGGTCGGCGTCCGAGGCCCGCAACTCGGCCTCCGCCACCGGCGCGTGGCCGGTCCGGGCGGGCGGCTGCGGCGCCTGCTTGGTCATCGGTATCGGCGACTGCCCCCGCGGCGCGGGCGACGCACCCTGGTCGTCGTTCTGATCGTCCATCGACGGCGAGTTGTCCACGGGGCAAGCCTAGCCACCGGGGCAAGCCTCGTACGCACGTACGGGTGACGCCGGTCACGCAGGCCTACCTGTCCGCATGCGTCGTGCCGGCGGGTCCTACCCTTGAGGGTGCTTTCGCCCTTGAGGGTGCTTCGCCGACGCAGCCGGAACACTGGATACCTAAGGACCGCCCCCATGGCTCCCACGCCAGACTTCGAGTACAGCGACCTGCTCCCCCTGGGCGCTGACCCGACCCCCTACCGCAAGCTCACCTCCGAGGGTGTCTCCACCTTCGAGGCCGGCGGGCGCACCTTCCTCCAGGTCGAGCCCGAGGCCCTGCGGCTGCTCACCGCCGAGGCGATGCACGACATCTCGCACTACCTCCGCCCCGCCCACCTCGCCCAGCTTCGCCGCATCCTGGACGACCCGGAGGCCAGCCCCAACGACCGCTTCGTCGCGCTGGACCTGCTGAAGAACGTCAACATCTCGGCCGGCGGCATCCTGCCCATGTGCCAGGACACCGGCACCGCCATCGTGATGGGCAAGCGCGGCCAGGACGTCCTGACCTCCGGCGGCGACGAGGCCGCCATCGCGCGCGGCGTGTACGACGCGTACACCAAGCTCAACCTGCGCTACTCCCAGATGGCCCCGGTCACCATGTGGGACGAGAGGAACACCGGCAACAACCTGCCGGCGCAGATCGAGCTCTACGCCACCGACGGCGGCGCCTACAAGTTCCTCTTCATGGCCAAGGGCGGCGGCTCGGCCAACAAGTCGTACCTGTACCAGGAGACCAAGGCGATCCTGAACGAGGCGAGCATGCTCTCGTTCCTGGAGCAGAAGATCCGCTCGCTGGGCACCGCCGCCTGCCCGCCGTACCACCTGGCGATCGTGATCGGCGGCACCAGCGCCGAGTTCGCGCTGAAGACCGCCAAGTACGCCTCCGCGCACTACCTCGACAACCTGCCGACCGAGGGCGACGCGAAGACCGGGCACGGCTTCCGGGACCTCGAACTGGAGGCCAAGGTCACCGAGCTCACCCAGAAGATCGGCATCGGCGCCCAGTTCGGCGGCAAGTACTTCTGCCACGACGTCCGCGTCGTGCGCCTGCCGCGCCACGGCGCCTCGCTGCCCGTCGCGATGGCCGTCTCCTGCTCGGCCGACCGCCAGGCGCTCGGCAAGATCACCGCCGAGGGCGTCTTCCTGGAGCAGCTGGAGACCGACCCGGCCAAGTACCTGCCGGACACCACCGACGAACACCTCGACGACGACGTGGTCCGCATCGACCTCGACCAGCCGATGTCCTCGATCCGGGCCGAGCTGTCCAAGTACCCGGTGAAGACCCGGCTCTCGCTCACCGGCACGCTCGTCGTCGCCCGCGACATCGCGCACGCCAAGATCAAGGAGCGGCTGGACGCGGGCGAGGGCATGCCCAAGTACCTCCAGGACCACCCGGTGTACTACGCCGGCCCGGCCAAGACCCCCGAGGGCTTCGCCTCCGGCTCCTTCGGCCCGACCACGGCCGGCCGGATGGACTCCTACGTCGACCAGTTCCAGGCCGCCGGCGGCTCGATGGTCATGCTGGCCAAGGGCAACCGCTCCAAGCAGGTCACCGACGCCTGCGCCCAGCACGGCGGCTTCTACCTCGGCTCCATCGGCGGCCCGGCCGCCCGCCTCGCCCAGGACTGCATCAAGAAGGTCGAGGTCCTGGAGTACGCGGAGCTGGGCATGGAGGCCGTCTGGCGCATCGAGGTCGAGGACTTCCCGGCGTTCATCGTGGTGGACGACAAGGGCAACGACTTCTTCCGCGAGACCACCGAGGGCCCGCTGATCACCAGCCTGCGGGTCCGCTCCAAGGAGTAGCGGCCGCCCCGGGGCCCGACGCCCCCGGCCCCGACGCCCCGACGCCCGCCCCGGTCGCGCAGCCCGCGACCGGGGCGGCGCCGTATCCCGCTGGCGACCGGTACCGGGTTTCCGTACCATTCCAGTACCGTGGTCCAGTACTCCTCGGAAGGCGAACCGATGGCGATCAGTGCGAGCGACGCACGCACCCAGCTCTTCCCGTTGATCAAGAAGGTGAACGACGACCACGTCCCGATAAGGATCACCTCCAGGGGCGGTGACGCCGTCCTGATGTCCGCCGAGGACTACGACGCCTGGCAGGAGACGATCTACCTCCTGCGCTCCCCCGCCAACGCCCAGCGCCTGATGGCGGCCGTCGCCCGCGACAAGGCCGGCCACCCCGGCGTCACCAGGAGCACCGAGGAGCTCGAAGCCCTCGCGGGTGAGGTGTGAGGAGCGTCCACTTCGATCCGGACGCCTGGGAGGACTTCCTCTTCTGGCTCGGATCGAACCGGAGGATGGCCCAGCGCATCACCCGGTTGATCGGCGAGATCCAGCGCGACCCGTTCAACGGGATCGGGAAGCCCGAACCGCTGAAGGGCGACCTGGCCGGGTACTGGTCGCGCCGGATCGACGACGAGCACCGCCTGGTCTACCGGGCCGACGAGAAGGAAGTGAAGGTCCTCAAGGCCCGCTACCACTACCAGTGACCGACGCCCGCCCCGGTCGCGCAGCCCGCGACCGGGGCGGCGCGGAGTGGGGCGCTCACGCGTCGAAGTCGTACTCCAGCACGTAGGAGGCGGCGTCGAGGATCATCTCGTTCAGCTCGACGACCTGGCCCTCGTCGGCGAAGGCCGTCCGGCAGATCAGGATCACCGGGGTGCCCGCCGAGAGCTCCAGCCGGGCGGCCTCCTCCCCGCTCGGCATCCGGGAGCGGACCTCCTCGCGGAAGTGCACGGGCTTGGCGCCGATCTCCGCCAGGCGCGCGTACGTCCCGCCCGGGCCGGTGTCCTCGCGGGTGATCGCCGTCCCCGCGACCAGCACCGCCGGGAGGTACGAGGTCGACAGCAGGACCGGCTTGCCGTCCAGCACGAACCGCCGGTGCCGCACGCACATCGGTGCGCCCGGGTCGACGCCCAGCACCCGCGCCACGTGGTCCGGCGCGCCCTGCTCGGTGACCGAGACCTGGTCGACGACCAGCGTCCGCCGGTCGATGTCCGCCGACCATATCGACCGGCCCGACCCCCACTGACCCTGGGCGAGCCGCTGGATCCCGCGCCGCCGCAGCGGCCGGAAGTCCCGGACGAACACCCCCGCGCCCCTGCGCGCCTCCACGATGCCCTCGCTCTGCAGGACGCCGAGCGCCTGGCGGGCGGTCATCCGGGCCACGCCGTACACGTCCATGAGGTCGTTCTCGCCCGGCAGCCGGTCGCCGGCGCGGTACTCGCCGGCGTCGATGGCCGCCTTCAGCGTGTCGGCGATCCGTTGGTACTTGGGCTGCTTGTCGCCACTGCTGCCGGCCATCGCCTGCTCCTTCGTCCTCGCCGGAAATCGTAGGCGCGTCCGCGGCCTCCGGTCAGCCGATCGGACCGGCCAGGCCGTTGACATCTCTAGAGATATTAGCTTCTCTAGAGATGCTGGGTAGTCGCCGAGCAGAGCCGAACCAAGCCACGACAGCGACCAGGGCCGGCCATCACAGCCGCCGCGCCCGCACCAGAGCAAGGAGCACTGCGGTGAGCACCCGTAAGCGCAACGCCGCGGCCTACCGACCGCGTGTGGGTGAACTCGTCCTCGACACCAGGACCGGACGCACCGGCATCTACATGGACACCATCGGCGGGGAGCACTACCTCCGGCCCCCGGACGGCGGCCGCGAGTGGACGGCCGACCCCGGGCACGTCGGCCCGACCGGCGCCGCCGCCGGAGCCCCCGCGGCCCCCGTGATCCCCGGACCGGGCGGACCGGTCGGACACGAGCGGAACGGCGGCGCGGAACCCGGCGGAACCGGACCCGCCGCCCGGGGGCGGACCGGCCGGCAGCCGGAACGGAACGGCAGGCCGGAGAACGAAATCAGGCCACGGGGCACCGGCGGACACGCCCCCGGGACCGACCGCGGCCGCCTCCCGGAGCAGCGGACGGGGCCGGGCGCCTCGGCGGCCGCCGCAGGTGGCTGGTGAGCCCCCGGGGGCCGCACCGGCGGTGTTCGGGCGGGCGGGCCGCGGGTCCGGTCCCCCCGTCCGCCGCTCGGCGCGCACCGGGCCGGGCCGCACGCAGCGGGCCGCGGGGCGGCAGGGGGACGAAGGGGACGGCCGGGACGGCGAGTGCCCCGCCCCGGTCCTGCGGGGCGGGGCACTCGGGTGCTGGTCGGGCTACGGGTGACCGGCGATGACACCGGCGGAGGCGCCGGTGGCCGTCACGAGGTAGCCGGTGGTCACCACGATCGCCGAGACGGCGACGACCGCGAGGCGACGAAGCCTGTTCACAGGTTCCCCCCTGGTGAGCGGCTGGGACGCGGAGGAGTCCGCGCCTACGGGTGGCTGGAGATGACGCCCTGCGGCTCGCGGTCCGCGGTCGACTCGCCGTCGGCCGGAGCGGCGCGCTCCACCAGGTAGTCGCCCTCGTCGCCGAAGAGGTCGTCCTCCAGGTCCGCCTTCTGCTCGGCGGTCGGCTCGGTGTACTCGGCCGGGTCGGTGGTCGCGGCCACCGCACCCTCGACGGCCTCGCCCGCCTCCACGGTGACGGCCTCCTCGGCCGGCGTCGTAGGAGCGGTGGTCTCGCTCTGGTCGTTGGCCATGGGCGGCCGCCTTTCGGTCATCAAATGTCTTCTGCCCCACCGGCTTGGCGCGGGCCCGCGGTCAGTATCGTAGGGTTGATTAAATGTCCGATAAACATCGTGCGGCTTACCGTGCCGTCCGGCAGAGTCGGCCCTCCGCCTAAGCTGAAGCCACCACAACACGGCGGACCGCCGAGCGCCCTACCGGGATTTTCGACACCAGGCCATCGGGGGACTTCATGGAGTTTCGGGAGACGCCGCCTGCACCGGCGCTGCGCTTCCAGGTACTCGGTCCGGTCCAGGCTTGGCTCGACGGCAGACAACTCGCACTCGGCTCCCCCCAGCAGCAGGCCGTGCTGACCACCCTCCTGCTGCACGGCGGACGCCCGGTCACCACCCAGGACCTGGTCGACGGCCTCTGGGGCGACCGCCCGCCCGCCCAGGCCATCGCGGCGCTGCGGACCTACGTCTCCCGGCTGCGCACCGTCATCGACCCCCGCCGCGAGGTGCGGGCGCCCTCCGAACTGCTGGTCTCGGTCGCCGACGGCTACGCCCTGCACATCCCGGGCCGGGCCCTCGACGTCACCGTCTTCGAACAGCTCACCGCCGAGGCCGCGACCGCCCGGAGCGCCGGCGACCTCGACCGGGCCCACGGGCTGCTGGTCCGAGCGCTCGCCCTGTTCGCCGGCCGGCCGCTCACCGGCGTCCCGGGCCCGTACGCCGACGCGCAGCGGCTCCGCCTCGCCGAACGGCAGATCACCGTCTCCGAGGACCGCTGCACGGTCGCGCTCGACATCGGCCTGCACGCCGAGGTGGTCGGCGAACTGAACTCGCTCACCGCCGAACACCCGCTCCGCGAACGGCTGCGCGAACTCCTGATGCTCGCGCTCTACCGGTGCGGACGGCAGGCGGAGGCCCTCGGCGTCTACACCGACACCCGCAAGCTGCTGATCGACGAACTCGGCGTCGAGCCGGGCGCCGGGCTCTCCGCGATGCACTCGCGCATCCTCGCCGCCGACCCCGCGCTGACCCTGCCGGCCGTCACCGTCCCGCCGCCCGTGACCCGCGAGGACGGACCCGCCGCACCGCCCGCGCCGGCCCAGCTCCCGGCCGACGTCTCGGACTTCAGCGGCCGCTCCGAGATGGTGGCCGACCTCTCCACCGTGCTGATGAACGCCACCGGCCAGGCCGTGGTCGTCACCTCCCTGGCCGGCATCGGCGGCGTCGGCAAGACCACCCTCGCCGTGCACGTCGCCCACCGCGTCCGCGCCGAGTTCCCGGACGGGCAGCTGTACGTCGACCTCCGCGGCGCGGGCGCCTCGCCCGCCGACCCGGCGGTGGTGCTCGGCGACTTCCTGCACGCCCTCGGCGTCACCGACAACCCCGACTCGCTGGAGCAACGCGCCGCCCTCTACCGGTCGTTGCTCGCCAGCCGGCGGATGCTCATCCTGCTCGACAACGCCCAGGACGCCGAGCAGATCCGCCCGCTCATCCCCGGTGTCTCCGGCTGCGCGGTGCTCGCCACCAGCCGCTCCCGGCTGGCCGGAATCCCGGGCGCGCACCTGGTGGACGTCGAGGAGCTGACGCCCGAGGAGGCGCTCGCGCTCTTCTCCGCCATCGTCGGCGAACAGCGCGTCGCCGCCGAACCCGACGCGGCCATGGCCGTGGTGACGGCCTGCGGCTTCCTGCCGCTCGCCGTCCGCATCGCCGCCGCCCGGCTCGCCAGCCGGCCCCGGTGGAGCGTCTCGGACCTCGCCCGCCGCTTAGCCGACCAACGGCGCCGCCTCGACGAACTCCAGCTGGGCAACCTCGCCGTGGAGACCACGATCGGGCTCGGCTACGGACAGCTCTCCCCCGCCGAGGCCCGGGCCTTCCGCCTGCTCTCGGTCGTGGACTCGCCCGACCTGCCGCTGGCGGCGGTGACGGCGCTGCTCGGTGTCGGCGAGACCGAGGCGGAGGACCTCGCCGAGGCGCTGGTCGAGGCCAACATGCTGGAGACCTTCTCGCCGGGCCGCTACCGGTACCACGACCTGCTCCGGCTCTACGCGCAGCGGCAGAACGAGCGGACCGGGGACGCCTGCGAACAGCAGGCCGCCGTACGGCGCCTGCTCGACCTGCTGCTCGCGACCGTCCGCAACGCGGCGCAGGCCGTCGAGCCCGACGACCAGCTGCCCGAGCCGCTCAACGCGCCGGAGTCGGTCGGCATCCCGCTGATCACCAGCGACTTCGCCCAGGAGTGGCTGCGCACCGAGACCGCCCTGCTGCTCAGCTCGGTCGAGGCCGCCGTCCAGGGGCCGGGCGAACTGCTGCGCCCCGCCGTCGACCTGCTGATCGTGCTGAACAGCCAGGTCGAGGACCCGACGCACGGGCTGCGGGTGCGCCGGATGCTGGAGACGGCCGAACGGAGCGCGGAGGAGTACGCGGACTCGGCGGCGCTCGCCCGGGTCCACTTCGCCTTCGGCACCCTGCAGTCGATCACCAACGACTTCCAGAGCGCCGAGCAGTCCCTGCGCAGGAGCCTGGACCTCCAGGACGCCGAGAACATGACCATCCTGCGGTCCATGGCCGCCAACGACCTCGGCATCGTGCTGAGTCTGGCGAGCCGGCCCGCCGAGGCGCTGCCGTTCTTCGAGCTGGCGCTCGCCATCAGCCGGGTGGTCGGCGCACCGATCGGCGAGGCCCGGCTGCTCGGCAACATGGCCCGCGCCCAGCTCGGCCTCGGCATGATCGAGACCGCCGTACGCTCCGTCACGGACGCCGTCGCCACCGCACGCGCGTCCAAGAACGGCCCCTGCCTGGCCGACACGCTCTACCAGCTCGGCGTCGTCCTCTCGTCCACCGACGATCCCGCCACCGCCGCCGAGCACCTGCGCGAGTCGCACCGGCTCTACCGGTCGCAGCAGAACCGGCTGCGCGAGGGCTACACCCTCGCCCGGCTCTCCTCGTCCCTCCTCGCGGCCGGCCTGCAGGCCGAGGCCGCCGAGGCGGCGGAGGAGTCGCTCGCCATCGGGCACGAGATGGACTCCGCCTACTGCCAGGGCCTCGCCAACGCCGCGCTGGGCGAGGCGTTGCTCGGCCTCGCCCAGCCCGCACGCGGACTGGCGTGTCTGCGCGAAGCCCACGCCGTCTTCACGCGGCTCGGTGTGCCGGAGGCCTCCCCCGTGGCGGACCTCATCTCCCAGCAGCACACCGAGCCCCTCTCTCCCCCCGCGCCGTAGGCCCCCTGTTTCCCCGTGTTCCCCCCTGGCGGCCTTCCCCCGTTGGCGTTCGGCGCTCCCGCAGCCCCCCGGCTGCGGGAGCGCCTTCAACGCTTCCCCGGCGCTGGACTCCACTGTGCACCGGACCGATTGACGTTCGATAAACGCCGGCTGGTCGGTCTGCGGATCGCCGAAACCGCAGGTCGGAGCCGCCCCGTGGCCACACCACCCGGCGCGGGGGACGCCACGCACCACCCCGGCCCGCGCCCCGCGCTTCCGGGGCAGGGGAGCAGCTCCGGCCAACCGCCACGAGTTGGCCGGAAACGGACCCCACGGCGGAGTGATCACGCATATTCTCGGATGCCAGTACACACACGAGTACACACACGAGTGCACTTCTCCGGTGGACCATCGGGAAAAGGCAGCGCGGCGGCGCTCCAGCAGTGCAGAGTGTCCCTGTGCAAAGAGTCTGTGCAAAGTGTCAGAGTGCAGTCAGCGTGACAGTGTGACGCGGGGAGCGTGACGTACCGCCACCGGCAGCGGGCCGGCGGGGCAGCGCGGGCGCCGGGAGGACGGCAGCCCGGCCTCGCGCCTCGTCCAGCCGACCGGAGGCCCGGGTGGAAAGGTGCCTCTCAATCGTGACGACCGGACAGATATCCGATCCGTTCCCCGTCGACGGGGACGCGGACGGTGATGACGGCGGGTCCGACGTCCTGCGCCGTCGTGCCGAACGCGCCCTGCAGGCCGTCGCCTTCGACACCATCGGCCCCGACTACGGCGAGGCGTTCCCCGCCAAGGACGGACAGCTGGCCTGCGGCTCCCGCCTGCTGGCCGGACTCGAACCGGGCGCCGCCGTGCTCGACGTCGGCTGCGGAAGCGGCGAGCCGACCGTCCGGCAGCTGAGCGCGGCCGGCATGCGGGTCACCGGCATCGACCTCTCGGACGTCATGCTGACCCTGGCCCGGGAGTCGCGCTTCCCGGGACCGCACCCGCCGGCCTTCCACCGCATCGACATGTACGACCTGGCCACCGACCGCGCCGACCGGGCCTGGAACCTGCCGGAACTCGGTCCGCGCGGACACGGCACCTTCGCCGCCGTCACCGCCTTCTTCTCCCTGATCCTCCTCCCCCAGGACGAGATCCCCACCGTGCTGGCCCGGCTGCGCACCCTGCTGCGGCCCGGCGGACTGCTCGCACTCGGTATGGTCGAGGCCGATCTGGACCACGTTCCCCTGCCGTTCCTCGGCCGCGAGCTGCGGATCAGCGGGTACCTGCGGGAGGATCTCGAACGGGTCCTGGTGGCGGCCGGCTTCGCCGTCGAGGAGCAGGTCGGACACCCGTACGCCCCCGCCAGCACCTCGCTGCCGCCGGAGGAGCAGTTGTTCCTCTGCTGTCGGCGGGCCGGCTGACGGACGGGCGCAGCGACCGCGGACGACGGGGAGGAGCGGAGGCCGGGGCCCGGAACCCAGGACGCGGCACACCCGCCGGAGCACCGCAGACGGACGCGGCCGGACCGGAGACGGACCACCGCCGGACCACAGACAGACCGCAGACCGACCGACAGACCAATACCGATCCCAGGACAGGCTCCCGTGCGCGACCAGCTCAAACCCGAGGCCGGACAGCCGCCTGCCCTGCCCAGCCAGCGCCGGCCGCCGCCGGCCAGGTCCGGCCCGGAGACCGAGCCGGGGCCGGACACCGAGCCTGACGGCCACGACCGGGTCGCCGAGCGCCTCGCCTACCTCGACTCCGCGACCCGGCGGATCAACAGCGCGCTCGACCTGGCCGCGACCCTGCGCAACATCTGCCGCGTCCTGGTGCCGACCCTCGCCGACGCCGCCGTCGTCCACCTGCGCGACCCGCTGCCCAACGTCGAACGCGAACCCGGCTTCCCCGAGCAGCTGCGGATCCACCACAGCCACGGCACCAGGCTCGGCCGCCGCGGCCGACCGGCCGGCGACGACCGGCGCGACTCCCGGTACGGCTCGCACTACGGCAGCCGGTACGGCGCCCGCTCCACCGCCGACACCGGGCCGCCCACCCCGGTCACCCGCGGCGGGGCGCTCGCGCACATCCTGCTCAGCCGCCGCCCGGCCGAGCCGGTCGTCCTCGGCGCGGCCGACGAGAACAGCGGCTCCCGCACCACCGAGCTGCTGCGCGAGCTGTACGGCGCCCGCGGACTCTCCCGCCTCGGCCCCGGCAGCTCGGTCCTCGCCCTGCCGCTGCGCGGGCGCAAGACCGTGCTCGGACTCCTGATCCTGATCCGCCGACCCCCCGAACGCACCGGCCGCCCCTCCTTCGACGCCGCCGACACCGCGACCGCCGCCCACCTCGCCACCCAGGCCGGACTGGCCGTCGACACCGCCCTGCGGTACGCCCGCGAGTGGGAGATAGCCAACGAGCTCCAGCGCAGCATGCTGCCGCTGCGCCTCCCCCAGCCGCACGGCGTCCGGCTCGCCCAGCGCTACCTGCCCGGCGAACGCGGCGCCCAGGTCGGCGGCGACTGGTACGACGCCGTGCCGCTGCCCGGCAACCGGGTGGCGCTGATCGTCGGCGACGTGATGGGCCACTCCCTCACCTCGGCCGCCATCATGGGCCAGCTCCGCACCAGCGCCCAGACCCTGGCCGCGCTCGACCTGCCGCCGCACGAGGTGCTGTACCACCTGGACGAACAGGCCCAGCGGCTCGGCCGCGAACAGCACCTGGCCACCTGCGTCTACGCGGTCTACGACCCGATCGCCAACCGGGTCGTGCTCGCCAACGCCGGCCACGTGCCGCCGGTCCTCGTCCAGCCGGACGGGACCGCCGAACTCCTCGACCTGGAGTCGGGCGCGCCGATCGGCGTCGGCGGCGTCGACTTCTCCTCCGTCGAACTGCCCGCGCCGCCGGGCTCGGCCCTGCTGCTGTTCACCGACGGCCTGGTGGAGACCCGCAGCCGGCCGCTCAGCGACGGGCTGGAGCTGCTCCGCGCCCGCCTCGCCAACGCCCACCGGCACTCGCCGGAGAACCTCTGCCAGGAGGCGCTGCGCATCCTGCCGCCGGGCGACCGCGGCGACGACATCGCGCTGCTGGCCGCCTGCTTCGACGGGATCCCGGCCGGGGACGTCGCGCACTGGTACCTCCAGCCGCGCAACGAGACGCCGGGGCGGGCGCGGCGGCTGGTCGCCCACACGCTGCGCCGCTGGGGGCTGGAGGCGCTCACCGAGGCGACCGAGCTGATGGTCAGCGAGCTGGTCACCAACGCCGTCCAGCACGCCACCCGGCCGGTCACGCTGAGCCTGGTCCGCACCACCCGGCTGCGCTGCGAGGTCGGGGACGACAGCCCGCTGCTGCCGCGGCCGCGGCGGACGGGGCCGGAGGACGAGCGCGGGCGGGGGCTGCAGATAGTGGCCCGGTGCGCGGAGCGCTGGGGCGCCACCCGGCTGGGCACCGGCAAGGTGGTCTGGTTCGAGCAGCGGCTGCCGTAGCGCGGCGGACGGCGGCGAGCGGCTCCCGGCGGGTGTGCCGGGAGCCGCTCGGGTACGGGCCGCTCGGGCGGGCCGCTCAGACCCGCTCAGACCCGCTCGGACACCCTGCCGGCGTCGCCGGTCGCTCCGTCGCCGCCGGGGCCGGCGGGGTCGGCTCCGGAGTCGGGGTCGGCGGGAGCACCCTCGGGGGCTCCGGCCGCGGGCTCCTCCAGCCGGGCCAGCAGCTGCTCGCCCTCCATGTCCACCCGCGGCACCACCTTCTCCAGGCTCTTCGGGAACCACCAGGCCGCCTTGCCGAACAGCGCCATCGCGGCCGGCACCAGGGCCATCCGCACCACGAAGGCGTCCACCAGCACGCCCACGGCGAGCGCGAAGCCGATCGGCTGGACGATCGGGTCGTGGCCGAAGACGAAGGACCCGAAGACCGCGATCATGATCAGCGCGGCCGCGGTGACCACCCGGGCCCCGTTCTTGACCCCGGCCACCACCGCCTCCCGCGGCGCCATGCCGTGCACGTGGTGCTCCTTCATCCCGGAGACCAGGAACAGCTCGTAGTCCATCGCCAGTCCGAACAGCACCCCGATCAGCAGGATCGGCACGAAGCTCACCACCGGGCCGACCTTCGGCACGTCGATCAGACCGTCCAGCCAGCCCCACTGGTAGACCGCCACGACGGCACCGAGCGAGGCCGTGATGGAGAGCAGGAAGCCGAGCACCGCCTTGAGCGGCACCAGGACGGAGCGGAAGGCCAGCGCCAGCAGCACCATCGCGATGCCCGCGATCACCGCGACGAACGGCGGCAGCGCGTCGGACAGCTTGGCGGAGACGTCGATGTTGGCGGCCGTGGTACCGGTGACGTCGATCCGGGCACCGGTCGCGGTCCTCAGCCCGTCGCGCTGGTCGCGGATCTCGGTGACCAGCTCCCGGGTGTCGGCGTGGTCCGGGCCGGTCTTCGGGATGACGGTGAGCAGCGCGGTACCGCTCGCCTCGTCGACCGCCGGCGGCAGCAGCGTCTGCACGCCGTTCAGGCCGGAGAGCCTCTCGGCGACGCCCTGGACGGCCCGGTCCGGTCCGGCGGCTCCCCCGGTGTCGACGACGACCACCAGCGGCGCGTTGAACCCGGGGCCGAAGCTGCGGTCGACCAGGTCGTAGGCGGTGCGGGCGTCGGTGCCCTTGGCCTGTGAACCGCCACCGGGCAGGCCGAGGGTGAGGCTCGCGGCGGGCACCGCGAGGGCGACCAGCGCGGTCAGTCCGGTGAGCAGGACGACCAGCGGGCGGCGAACCACCAGCTCCCCCCACCGCTCGCCGAGCGTGGTCCGGCCGGGGGTCCTGGTCGCGCGCCGCCGGACCGGCAGCCGGTCGATGGCGCGCCCGGCGAATCCGAGCAGCGCGGGGAGCAGGGTGATCGCGACCAGCACCGCGACCACCACGGCGCCGGAGGCCGCCAGGCCCATGACGGTGAGGAAGGGCACGCCGGCGACGGCCAGCCCGGCCAGTGCGACGACGACGGTCAGGCCGGCGAAGACCACCGCGCTGCCGGCGGTCGCGTTGGCGCGGGCGGCGGCCTCGTCCGGCTCCAGTCCCTCGGCGAGGTGGCGGCGGTGCCTGGAGACGATGAACAGCGCGTAGTCGATGCCGACCGCGAGACCGACCATCAGCGCCAGCACCGGCGCGGTGGAGATGACCTCGAACGAGCCGGCCAGCGTCAGCAGCCCGGCGAGGGCGACGCCGACCCCGACCAGGGCGGTGACCAGCGGCAGACCGGCGGCGACCAGCGAGCCCAGGGTGATCACCAGGACCACTCCGGCCACCGCGAGGCCGACCGCCTCCCCGCCGTCGACCTGTGCCATCTCGTTGTACGCGTCGCCGCCGAAGGCCACCGTCAGCCCGGCCGCGCGGGCCGGTTCGGCGGCGGCCCTGACCGCGTCGCGCTGCTGGTCGGTGATGTCGCCGAGCACGCGGTCGAAGGAGACCAGGCCCAGCGCGACCCTGCCGTCCGGGGAGAGCGCGCCGGTGGCGTACGGGTCGGGCACGGCCGAGACCCCGGGGACGGCGGCGATCCGGGTGACCGCCTCGCCGACGGCCCGGGCGGTGTCCGGGGCCGTGATGCCGCCGGCGCCGTCGGTGGCGAAGACCACCTGGGCGGAGCCGTGTCCCTGCTCGGGGAAGGTGTCCTTGATCCGGTCCAGGGTGGCCTGGGCCTCGGTCCCGGGGACCTTGAACTCGTCGCTGGTCTTGCCGGCGAACGCCCCCGCCGCGCCGCCGACGGCGATCAGCAGCGCGAGCCAGACGGCGAGCACGGTCCGCCTTCGGCGGAAGCAGAGGCGGCCCAGGCGGTACAGGTACGTGGCCATGCGTGCACCTTCGATCGGGTCGGTCGAGGCAGGGGGTGCCTGAACAGGTCTCCGACCACCGTACGCGCAAGTTTGTCAGGTGACAAAGTCGACCGACGCGAACGTGTGACGCATTCGGTTGATCTGGTTGTGTGAACATGGCGATACCCTGGCCCAATGGCACATGTCCCGGCCTCCGAGAGACGCCCCCAACTGATCCAGGCCGCCATCGACCTGATGGCCCGCGAGGGAATCGCCGCCGGCAGCACCCGGGCGATCGCGGCCGAGCTGGGCGTGGCACAGGCGACGGTGCACTACACCTTCGGCACCAAGAAGGACCTCTACCGGGCCGTCGTCGAAGAACTGACCGCCGAGTTCATCAACCAGGTCCGCGCCGCCTCGCCCGGCCACGGGACCTTCGGCGAGCAGGTCCGGACGATGGTCTACGCACTCTGGGAGAGCGCCGTCGGCGAGGGCGGCCGGTGCGCGCTGATCACCGAGTTCGCGGCGATGTCACTGCGCGACCCGGAGCTGCAGGAGATCATGCGCGCGCTCCAGTACGAGATCGAGAGCACCGCCGCCGAACTCCTCACCGCGCTCGCCGAGGCGCACGGCCAGGAGCTGGCGACCCCCGCCCACGAGATCGCCGTCCTCTTCCTGGTCGGCTTCAACGGCCTGACCGACCGCTACCTGGTGCTGCGCCGGGCCGGTGAGCGGCCGGACGCCGAGGCGCTGCACACGCTCGACCTGCTGATCGCCACCACGGTCGGCCTCTGCCTGGGGGCGCCGGCCCGGCTCCCCTGACGGGCCCGCACGCCCGCCACCCCTCCGCCCCGGCCGCCCCCTCGCCCCCGGCGGCCCCGGCCGCCCCCGGCTGCCCCCTCGCCCCCGGCGGCCCCGGCCGCCCCCGGCTGCCCCCTCGCCCCGGCGGCCCCGGCCCGCCCCGGACCGGCCTCAGGCCACCAGCCGGACCGGCAGCTCGGCCAGCACCTCGCGCAGCGAGGCGGCGAACCGGTCGTACTCGGCGCTGCGGGCCGAACCCGGCCGGGTGGCGAGCCCGATCCGGCGCCCCGGCGCCGGCGCCGCGAACCGGACGGCGGCCAGCCGGTCGGTTCGGCCCGCCTCGACGTCCAGCGCGGTGGCCGGCAGCAGGGTCACCCCGAGGCCGCCGGCGACCAGCTGGACCAGGGTGGAGAGGCCGGCGGCCCGGGTGCTGGCACCGGCCGGGTCCGCGCCGACCTCGCGGCAGATGTCGAGGGCCTGGTCGCGCAGGCAGTGCCCCTCCTCCAGCAGGAGCACGTCCAGGTCGAGCAGCACGTCGCGCGGCACGTCGACCCGGCCGGCCAGGTCGTGGTCGGCCGGGGTGACCAGCACGAAGTCCTCGTCGAACAGCGGGACGTCCCGGGTCGGCGCGGAACCGCCGGCCGGCAGCGCCAGCAGCAGCACGTCCAGCCGCCCGGCGGCCAGCCCCTCCAGCAGCGACGGCGTCCGCTCCTCGTGGACGTGCAGCTCCAGCTCCGGGTAGCGGTCGCGGACCAGCCGCAGCACCAGCGGGAGCAGGTACGGCGCGACGGTCGGGATGACGCCCAGGTGCAGCGGACCGGTGAACGGGCGGCGGGCGGCCTCCACCTCCTCGGTCAGGGCCTGCAGGGAGGCGAGCACCCGGCGTGCATGTTCGAGCACGCGCTCCCCCAGTGGGGTGATAATCACCTTCCGCGTCGTACGCTCGACCAGCTGCGCACCCAGCGACTCCTCCAGGGCCGCGACCGCCCCGGAGAGTGCCGGCTGGCTCGTCCCGGTGGCCGCCGCGGCCTCCCGGAAGTGCCGGTGCTCGGCCACCGCGACGAACGCCCTGAGCTGGGCGACCGTGGGCGGGCGGGGGCTGCGGGATGTGGCACTCGCCACAGCGCCCTCGGGTTTGCGGGCGGGGGCCCTGCGCCCGGTGGGGCGGGAGGGGGGCTCGGGGGTATTGATAACTCTCTCCGATCAGACACATCGAGTGTAGCTATTTCCCTGATCAGTCCACGATGTGGAATGGTGGAGACCGTTCCGCAAACCGGACAAACCCCCCTCAGTCTCACTTCAGGAGAAGCGAACGTGCTCACGATCGGTGACAAGTTCCCCGAGTTCGAACTCAACGCCTGCGTCGACCTGGACGCCGCGAACGCCTTCGCCGAGATCAACCACAAGTCCTACGAGGGCAAGTGGAAGATCGTCTTCTTCTGGCCGATGGACTTCACCTTCGTCTGCCCGACCGAGATCGCCGCGTTCGGCAAGCTGAACGACGAGTTCGCCGACCGCGACGCCCAGATCCTCGGCGTCTCCGGCGACTCCGAGTTCGTGCACCACGCCTGGCGCAAGGACCACAAGGACCTCCGCGACCTGCCGTTCCCGATGCTGGCCGACGTCAAGCACGACCTGATGCGCGCCTGCGGCGTCGAGGCCGCGGACGGCACCGCCCAGCGCGCCGTCTTCATCGTGGACCCGAACAACGAGATCCAGTTCGTCATGGTGACCGCCGGCTCCGTCGGCCGTAACCCCAAGGAGGTCCTGCGGGTGCTGGACGCCCTGCAGACCGACGAGCTGTGCCCGTGCAACTGGAACAAGGGCGAGGACACCCTCGACGCCCAGGCCCTGCTGGCGAGCTGACCCATGGCCCTCGACGACCTGAAGTCCGCGCTCCCGGACTACGCCAAGGACCTCAAGCTCAACCTGGGCTCGGTCATCGGCAACTCCGACCTCCCCGCCCAGCAGCTCTGGGGCACCGTGCTCTCCTGCGCGATGGCCACCCGCAGCGCCGCCGTACTGCGCGCGCTGGAGCCCGAGGCCAAGGCCAACCTGTCCCCGGAGGCGTACAACGCCGCCAAGGGCGCGGCCGCGGTCATGGGGATGAACAACGTCTACTACCGGACGCTGCACCTGCTCTCCGACAAGGAGTACAGCAGCATGCGGGCCGGTCTGCGGATGAACATCATCGGCACCCCGGGCGTCGAGAAGATCGACTTCGAGCTCTGGTGCTTCGCGGTCTCCGCGATCAACGGCTGCGGCCAGTGCCTCGACTCCCACGAGGGCGTCCTGCGCAAGGCCGGTGTCGACCGCGAGGTCATCCAGGCCTCGATGAAGATCGCCGCCGTCCTCCAGGCCGTCGCCGGCGTCCTCGACTCCGAGGCCGCCCTCGCGACCGTCGACGCCTGACCCAGCACCACCCCGAACGGGCCCCCGGGCCGGACGTGACGTCCGGCCCGGGGGCCCGTTCGCGTGCCGGGAGGAGGTGGGGCGGTCAGGGGGCCGGCGGGGCCGGGGTGCGGGCGGCGGCTTCGCGGGCCGCCTCCAGGGCGGTGAAGACGGCCTGGCCCGCCTCGTTGCGGCGGCGCAGGTGGGTCACCACGGTGTTGGTGACCGCGATCAGCGGGACGGCGACGATCGCGCCGCCGATGCCGCCGATGATGGAGCCGGCGGCCACCCCGAGGACCACGCCGAGCGGGTGGACGCGGACGGCCCGGCCGAGGATCAGCGGCTGGAGGATGTGTCCCTCCAACTGCTGGACGGCGACCAGCACCACCAGCACCATCAGCGCGGTCCACGGCGTCGTGGTGACCAGCGCGATCAGGACCGCGACGGTCCCGGTGACCAGCGCGCCCACCAGCGGGACGAAGGCGCCCAGGAAGATGATCACCGCGAGCGGCAGTGCCATCGGCACCCCGAGCAGCTGGATGCCGATACCGATGCAGACCGCGTCGATGAAGGCCACGCAGACGGTGCCGCGGACGTAGGCGGTGAGCGTGGCCCAGGCCTTCGGTCCGGCGCCGGCCATGGCGTACCGCGAGTGCCGGGGCAGGCCGCGCAGCGCCCAGTTCCAGATCCGCTCGCCGTCGTAGAGGAAGAAGAAGGTGGTGAAGAAGGCCAGCAGCACGGCGGTCAGCACCTCGACGGCGATCTGCGCGCCGGTCAGGCTGGCCGAGGTGATCTGTTCGGTGTTGGTGCTGATCGCCTTGGTGATCTGGTTGGCGAAGTCGGTGATCTGCTGCTCGGTCAGGTGCAGCGGCCCGGTGATCAGCCAGTCCCGGAGCTGGTCGACACCGGCCTTGACCTTGCTGGTGACGGTCTCCAGGTTGGTGGTCACCTGCCAGACCACGAACCAGCCGACCAGGCCGATCCCGGCCAGGCCGCTCATGAACACCCCGCCCGCGGCCAGTGAGCGCGGCACCCCGTGCCGGCGCAGCCAGGAGACGGTGGGTTCCAGCAGCGCGGAGATCAGCAGCGAGGCGAGCACCGCGAAGGCGACCAGCCGCAGCATGTCGACGATGTAGAAGACGACGTACAGCGCGGCGCCGAGCAGCAGCAGCCGCCAGGTCGACTCGGCGGCCACCCGCAGGCCCCACGGCACCGCCTCGGCGGGGGTGGCGGGCCGTCCGAAGTGGCCGTGGGCCGCTCCCGACGCCCCGAACGCCCCCGGCGCGGCCGGCGGGGCCGGGACCGGGACGGCGGACGCGGCGGCCGGTGCGACGGCTGCCGCGGCGGCCGGTGCGGGAACGGCGGGCACGGTCTCCGCACGCGGTGCGGGCAGCGGCGCCGCCCCCGCGGGGGCCGCCGCCGGTGCCACCGGGAGCGGGGGTTCGTGGAAGTCGGCCGCCATCGCGGCCCGCCTGCGCCGCTCGATCACGGCGGCCGCACTCGCCACCACGGCCATGCCCTTGGCCACGGCCTTGAAGGCCTTTCCGCCCCGCGCCATGCTCGCTACCACTTCTCCCCGCCGGACCCGCCGTGTCCGGCGGGACGCCGTGGGTCCCGCCACGGCCGTCAGGGATGACGCTACCCGGCCGGGGGCGCGGAGTCCGCCGTGCGGACGGGTTCTTCGTACCCGCATCCGGGGAACGCCCCCGGGCCGGGTGGCTGATTCCGGGACGAACCCACCCGGGTCGGGTGGTTTCAGGCACCGGACAGGGGGGAGGAGTCGGGCGGGACAGGAGCCAACTGTCGGCGGACCGGCCGGTGCGGAGGGCTACCAGGACCCCTCTCCGCGCCCCGCGTCCGCACCCAGGACCGCACCGCCCGTGGGCGCACTGGTCAGCGCAGCCCGGGCGGCGCGGCCCGCCCGCAGCGGGGACGCAGCACGGCCCCCGGTCGCGCGAGGAGCGCGGCCGGGGGCCGTGGTGAAGCCGGTGGTACCGAGCCGGTGGGCCTAGTACCAGTGGTGCGACTGCCAGAACGACCAGGCGCCACAGGGGCTGCCGTAGCGGCTGTTCATGTAGCTGAGGCCCCACTTGATCTGGGTGGCCGGGTTGGTGCGCCAGTCGGCGCCCGCCGAGGCCATCTTCGAGCCGGGCAGCGCCTGGACCAGGCCGTACGCGCCGGAGCTCTTGTTGGTGGCGGTGTAGTTCCAGCCGGACTCGCGCTTCACGATCTGGCTGAAGCACTGGAACTGGGCGTCGTTGCCGACGATCTGCTGGGCGAGCTCCTGGACGGAGCCGGGGCTGACCGAGACGGGCGGAGCCGCGGTGTCGGTGGCGGCCATCGCCGAGCGCGCCTTGGAGCGGTTGGCGGCGGCCTCGTCGGCCTTCCGCTTCTCCTCGGCCGCCTTGGCGGCCTTCTCCGCGTCGGCCTTGGCCTGCGCCTCCTTGGCCTGTGCCTCGGCCTTGGCGGCGGCGTCGGCCTTGGCCTGGGCGTCGGCCGCGGCCTGCTGGCGCGCGGCCTCCTCGGCGGCCTTCTGCTCCGCAGCGGCCTTGGCGGCGGCGTCGGCGGCGGCCTGCTGGGCGGATGCCTGCGTGCCGATGTTGTCGCTGATGGTCTGCGCCTGGGCGCCAGAGGGGACTTCGGCAAGCAGGGTCGCGCCGGCGACATCGACCGTCTGCGTCGTCTTGCCCTCGCTGCCCGACGCCATGCCCACGACGGCACCTACTGCGGTGACGGCGGTGGCGGAGGCGACAGCAACTCCCCGGACCGAGATCCGAGTCACATGGATTCCTTCCAGCATCGCCCACGCGTGACCGTACGGGCGCAACATGCCCCTTGGCTCTGCCCTCCGTCGTGCTGGTCACGGGAGGTACTGACCCGGCGTCCGGTCACCGTGAGGCGATCGGGCGTGAGATCGGGCGGCGTACGGCTTTCGGTGTTCAATTGTGCGTCTACCGACCGGAGTTGGTGGACCGTCCGGGCCGGACTCCCGGGTGCCCGGAAGCCCTGCCATGCCGTACGCGGGGCCTGACAGAACCCTCACCATGCCGCAAGGGGCACTGTCGACGCAATTCCCTGTTGCGTGGCGGATGTCACATTCACCGCACCGGAGTTCGCCGGACAGAAAGCACTCGATGTGATGAAAGGGACGGGGCCCGCTCCGTCAGGAACAGGCCCCGCGCCAGGAATTGAACCTTTTGTCCCACTATGACCGGATCGCCCCGGTCGGAGGGTCGGCAGGTCGACGGACCAGCCGGTCAGCCGGCCCGGCCCGGCCGGGCCGGGCCAACCGCCGGACGGTCAGGGCTGGACGTCCTCCAGCATCTCCGTCACCAGCGCCGCGATCGGCGAACGCTCCGACCGGGTCAGCGTGATGTGGGCGAAGAGCGGGTGCCCCTTCAGCTTCTCGACCACCGCCACCACCCCGTCGTACCGCCCGACCCGCAGGTTGTCCCGCTGCGCCACGTCGTGGGTCAGCACCACCCGCGAGCCCTGGCCGATCCGGGACAGCACCGTCAGCAGGACGTTGCGCTCCAGCGACTGGGCCTCGTCCACGATCACGAAGGCGTCGTGCAGGGAACGCCCCCGGATGTGGGTCAGCGGCAGGACCTCCAGCATCCCCCGGGAGATGACCTCCTCGATCACGTCCGGGGTGGTGACCGCCGAGAGGGTGTCGAAGACGGCCTGGGCCCAGGGGCTCATCTTCTCCGACTCGGAGCCCGGCAGGTAGCCGAGCTCCTGGCCGCCGACCGCGTACAACGGCCGGAAGACCATCACCTTCCGGTGCTGCTGCCGCTCCAGGACCGCCTCCAGCCCGGCGCAGAGCGCCAGCGCGGACTTCCCGGTCCCGGCCCGGCCGCCCAGCGAGACGATGCCGACCTCCGGGTCGAGCAGCAGGTCCAGTGCGACCCGCTGCTCGGCGCTGCGCCCGCGCAGCCCGAAGGCCTCGCGCTCCCCGCGCACCAGCCGGACCCGGCCGTCACCGGTGACCCGGCCGAGCGCCTTGCCGCGCTCGGAGGTGAGCACCAGCCCGGTGTGCACCGGCAGGTCGGCGGCCCCCTCGACGGACACCGCGGCCTCGTGGCCGGCCGAGAACAGCGCGTCCACGTCGTCGGCCGGGACGTGCAGCTCGGACATGCCCGTCCAGCCGGAGGTGATCGCCAGCTCGGCCCGGTACTCCTCGGCGAGCAGGCCCACCGAGGACGCCTTGATCCGCAGCGGGAGGTCCTTGGAGACGACGGTGACGTCGTACCCCTCGGCCTGCAGGTTGCGGGCGACCGCCAGGATCCGGGTGTCCGCCTCGCCGCCCCCGACCCGGTAGCCGGCCGGCAGTATCGACAGGTCGGAGTGGTTGAGCTCGACCCGGATGGTGCCGCCGAGCTCCCCGACCGGGATCGGCTCGTCGAGACGGCCGAAGCGGATCCGGTAGTCGTCGAGCAGCCGCAGCGCCTGGCGGGCGAAGTAGCCCAGCTCCGGGTGGTGCCGCTTGGCTTCCAGCTCGGTGACCACGACCACCGGGAGGACGACCTCGTGCTCCTCGAATCGGGTCATGGCGAGAGGGTCCGCCAGGAGCACGCTGGTGTCGAGAACGTACGTGCGCCGGTCTGGTGTCCGGCGGCTCTTGGAACTGACCACTAGGCCTCCAGGGCGGATGACCCTGCGTCATCCGCGGCAAGCCGGCCCCCGCTGCCCCGGTGGCCTCGGGGCCGGTCTGCTCGGAGTATTCCCAGGCAGGGGGCGGTGCATTCGCGCCCCCGGCGAACTGACGGATCATTGCCGGTGAACGTTTGGCCTCGCCCCGCCGCCGGGTAGATCAGCTCCTACGGCGGTCTCTCCCGCCACGGCCGCCCCGTCGGCGGCCGGCCCCTCCGCCGCGCGCCCGGCACGGGCCCGGGGCACCCCGGTACGAGTCGGGCGCCCCGGACACGGGCGACCCGGACACGGGCGCTCCCGGCGCGGACGGCCCCGGACGCGAACGCGCCGGGCGCAGTGACGGCCGCCCCGGTACGCGACCGGGCACCCCGCGCCGACCCGGTCGACCCCGGGTCAGAGCCCCATCCGCCGGTGCCGCTCCTCGTACGCGCGCAGCGCCCGCAGGAAGTCGACCTTCCGGAACGCCGGCCAGTACGCCTCGCAGAAGTAGAACTCGCTGTGCGCGCTCTGCCAGAGCAGGAAGCCCGAGAGCCGCTGTTCGCCCGAGGTCCGGATGACCAGGTCCGGGTCGGGCTGGCCCCGGGTGTAGAGGTGCTCGGCGATGTGCTCGACGTCGAGGATCTCGGCCAGTTCCTCGATCGAGGTGCCGCGTCCGGCGTGCTCCTGGAGCAGCGAGCGGACGGCGTCGGCGATCTCGTGCCGGCCGCCGTAGCCGACGGCCACGTTGACGGTGATCCCGTCGATCCCGGCGGTCTCCTCGGCGGCCTTCTTGAGGACGTCGGCGGTGTGCCGGGGCAGCAGGTCCAGCGCGCCGACCGGGTTGACCCGCCAGCGGCGGGCGGCGGCCAGGTTGGTGACGGCGTCCTCGATGATCCCGAGCAGCGGGACCAGCTCGCCGGCCGGGCGGGAGAGGTTGTCGGTGGAGAGCATCCACAGGGTGACGACCTTGACGTGGGTCTCGTCGCACCAGCCGAGGAACTCGCTGATCTTGTCGGCGCCGCGCTGGTGGCCGTAGGCGGTGGAGCCGCCGGTCGCCTTGGCCCACCGGCGGTTGCCGTCGAGGATCACGCCGATGTGGTGCGGGGTTCGGGCGAGGTGCACCTCGACCCGGCGGCCGTACAGGCCGTACATCCCGTCCAGCAGGGTGCGCAGACCCGGCGTGCGTTCGACGACATCGCGCAGACCCATGGTTTTCGGCCCCTCCGTGCTCACTTCACCGGGTGCTTCACAACCCCCGGCGCAGCCTACTCCCGCGCCGCACCGGCAGGGAAAGCAGCAGGTCGCGGGAGGGTCACGGTCCGGTGCGGAGTCGGTTGCGACGGGAGCGGCGCGGATGGCCGGAAGGCGCCCGCGCGAACCCCCGGTGTCCGCCGGGGCGCCGGATACGGAACGGTCTCCGATTCCTTAAGGAATCCGTAAGCCGACGGTTCAATGCTTGACGATTGCCAATGGTCTAGTCCAGCTTTTGACCCAGGGCGGAACGAACACCCGGGCCGCCCCGCCCGAGGCAGTACTGCGGACCTCCCCTCCCCCACACGCGGCCGCCGCGCCCCCCACCGCGGCGGCCGCTCCTCCCCCACAGGAGCGCACCTCCATGGCCCGTACGCTGAACCAGCCCGCGCACAAGCGTCGGCGCAGCCCCCTCCCGGCCCTCGCCGCCGGAGCCACCGCCCTCGCGCTGGCCGGCACCGGCCTCGCCCTCTTCGCCGGGGGCGCCAACGCGGCGGCCGGGAACCTCGTCGGCAACGGCGGTTTCGACTCCGGCTCGCTGAGCGGCTGGACGTGTACCGGCGCCGCCGGTGTCGTCTCCACCCCGGTCCACTCCGGCACCGGCGCGCTGCAGGCCACCCCGGGCGCCGCGGACACCGCGGAGTGCACCCAGACCATCAGCGTGCTGCCCAACACCAGTTACACCCTCAGCGCCTGGGTCCAGGGCCCGTACGTCTACCTCGGCGCACGCGGCACCGGCGGCACCGACCCGAGCAGCTGGTCCAACCAGAACAGCTGGAACCAGCTCTCCACCACCTTCACCACGGGCGCCAACGCCACCAGCCTCACCGTCTACCTGCACGGCTGGTACGGCCAGAGCGCCTACCTCGCCGACGACGTCGTGCTGAGCGGCCCGGGCGGCACCACCACCCCGAGCCCGACCGCCACCCCGACCGTCACCCCCACGCCGACGCCGACCGCCACGGCCACGCCGACCACGACGGCCTCCCCCACGGCCACCGCGACGCCGACGCCGACCGCCACGCCGACGGCCACCCCCACCCAGACGGCCACGCCGACCCCCACCGCGACCAGCACCGGCAACCCCAACACCGGCCTGCCGAAGCACGTCGTCACCGGCTACTGGCACAACTTCGACAACAAGGGCAACAACCTCCAGAAGCTGAGCGACGTCCAGAGCGCGTACGACATCATCGCGGTCTCCTTCGCCGACTCCGTCGCCAACCGCCCGGGCGCCATCACCTTCAAGCTGGACGCCGAGCTCTCGGCGGGCCTCGGCGGCTACACCGACGCCCAGTTCCGCGCCGACGTGAAGGCCAAGCAGGCGGCCGGCAAGAAGGTCATCATCTCCATCGGCGGCCAGAACGGCGCCATCCACGTCAACGACGCGGCCGCCGCGAGCGCCTTCGTCGAGACCGCCTACGCGGTGATCAAGGACTACGGCTTCGACGGCCTCGACGTCGACCTGGAGAACGGCCTCAACCCGACCCACCTGGGCAACGCGCTGCACGCCCTGCAGGCCAAGATCGGTTCGAGCTTCATCCTGACCATGGCCCCGGAGACCATCGGGATGTACTCCACCGCCGGCTCCTACTTCCAGCTGGCGCTGAACACCAAGGACATCCTGACCGTCGTCAACACCCAGTTCTACAACTCGGGCGGCATGAACGGCTGCGACGGCAAGGTCTACAACCAGGGCACCATCGACTTCATCACCGCCCAGGTCTGCACCCACATCCAGGGCGGCCTGCGGCCCGACCAGGTCGGCATCGGCGTCCCCGCCTCCTCCAAGGCGGCCGGCGGCGGCTACGTCTCGCCGAGCGTCGTGAACAACGCGCTGGACTGCCTGGCCACCGGCAAGAACTGCGGGAGCTTCGTCCCGCCGGCCAAGTGGCCGACCATCCGCGGCGCGATGACCTGGTCCACCAACTGGGACTCCGTGAACGGCAACGCGTTCTCCAACGCGGTCGGCCCGTTCGTCCACCAGATGCCGTAATCCCCCACGGCGCGCCGCTCCTTGAGGGTGGAGCCTGCGCGCCGGCGCCGGGCCCGTCGTACCTGACCGGTACGGCGGGCCCGTCCGCCGTTCCCGGCCCGTGCCCGCCCCCGCTCCGGGCGGCCCGCGGGCCGCCGCGCTCGGGTGGTCCCGCGGGCCGCCGCGCTACGGCTGGACCAGCACCGCCAGCAATGTGCCGAGCAGCAGGAACGGCCCCATCGGCACCTCAAGTCCGCGCACCGGCCGGCCCCGCACCAGGGCCGCCACCAGGACGCCGACCGACCAGAGCCCGGCCAGCAGCACGACCGCGACCAGCCCGGTCAGCGCCGCGGACCAGCCGTACCGCCCGAGCAGCGCGCCGAGGCCGAGCGCCAGCACGCTGTCGCCGGGGCCCATCAGCCCCAGCCAGACCGGCAGTTCGAACAGGGCGCCGGCCGCCAGCGCCACCAGCAGGCAGCGCAGGAGCACGCCCGGGCTGCCGTCCACCAGTTCCAGCACCGTCAGCAGCACCGCCAGGCCCGCCGCCAGCGTCCAGCTCAGCGGGTACGGCAACCGGTGCACCCTGGCGTCGGTGAAGCCCAGCACCACCCCGACGCCCGCCACCCAGAGCAGCAGCAGCGCGTCGGACGGGCGGCCGGCCGCCAGCGCGCCGGCGGCCGCGGCGGCCGTGACCGCCTCCACCTGCCAGGCACCCGGCCCCAGCCCGGTCCGGCAGCCCGGACAGCGCCCGGTCGGCGGCAGCCCGCGCAGCTCCCGCGCACAGGACGGGCAGGCGGTGCGCCACGGCTCGCCCTCGGGCACCGCGTACCGGACCACCAGGCCGCGCACCGCCGGCGCCGCCAGCACTCCGGCCAGCACCGCCCCGACCACGCTCGCGATCACGGCGTCCCCTCTCTCTCCACGGCGACGGTACGATCCGGCGGCCCCGCTCCGGAACCGTCCGGAGCCGCCCGGAACCGTCCGGGCGCCGTCCGCGTCCGACTCTGGCGGTGCCCGGTCGTCCCGGGCGCCGCACCGACCACATCATCCACGGGGGACAGACACCATGACGAAGCATCGGACCGCCCTGCGCGCGGCCGTCCCGATCGCGGCGCTCGCGCTGGCGCTGACGGCCTGCGGGCCGGAGAACGACGACCCGGCCGTCGTCGCCGCCCCGACCCCGGCCGGCAGTGCCGCGGGCGCACCCACGTCCGCCCCGGCGGGGGCCCCGACGGCCGCCCCGACCGGGGCGGCACCGACCGGGGCCCCGGCGGCCACCGGCGGCGCCGGGGGCACCGGGGGCACCGGGGGCACCGCCCCCGTCCCCTCGGCCGCCACCAGCGGCAACCCGATCGGCGGGGCGAGCGGCGGCGGCGGCAAGATCTCCTTCGAGAACCCGCTGCCGCTGACCACCACCGGCAGCTACCTCGGCAAGACCAAGGCCGACGTCACCCCGGTCTCGGTGGTCAAGGGCACCGCCGCCGAGGTCGCGCCGTTCAACTTCAAGCCCGCCGACCTCGCCGGCCGGACGCCGTACTACGTGACCGTCTCGTTCACCAACAGGACGGGCGCCCCGCTCACCGACGAGTACTTCATGATGCGCTTCAAGGTGCACACCGAGGCCAAGGCGACCGGCGGCGTCCTGGCCGCGCCGACCATCATGAAGTCCATCCCGGCCTGCGACGCCGGCAAGAAGCCCGGCACGCTCGCCGACGGCCAGAGCCAGCAGCAGTGTGCCGTCTATCTCGTGCCCGATGACACACCGCCGCAGTTCCTCGCCTTCGGCAGCGTTCTGGACACCCAGCCACTGATCTGGAAGGCCGGCTGAGGTCTCCGCCTCCTGATCGAAGGATGCGGCGGAGCGATAGCGTCCGGGCGGTCCGGCGGGTGTCCCACGACACGCGCCGGACCGCCCGTTCCTGCCCCTAAAGTAGGCAGGCATGCAGGTCATCCAGTCCAGCAAGCTCGCCAACGTCTGCTACGACATCCGCGGCCCGGTGCTCGACGAGGCGATGCGGCTGGAGGAGCAGGGCCACCGCATCCTGAAGCTCAACACCGGCAACCCCGCGCTGTTCGGCTTCGACGCGCCCCCGGAGATCCTCCAGGACATCCTGCGCAACCTCTCCTCCGCGCACGGGTACGGCGACTCCAAGGGGCTGCTGTCGGCCCGCCGCGCCGTGGTGATGCACTACGAGGAGCGCGGCCTGCACGGGCTCGGCGTCGAGGACGTCTTCCTCGGCAACGGCGTCTCCGAACTGATCCAGCTCGCCATGACCGCGCTGCTGGACGACGGCGACGAGGTGCTCGTCCCCGCCCCGGACTACCCGCTCTGGACGGCCTCCGTCTCGCTGGCCGGCGGCACCGCCGTCCACTACCGCTGCGACGAGCAGTCCGAGTGGTACCCGGACCTCGCCGACGTCGAGTCCAAGGTCACCGACCGGACCAGGGCGCTGGTCGTGATCAACCCCAACAACCCGACCGGTGCGGTCTACCCGCGCGAGGTGCTGGAGGGGCTGGCGGAGATCGCCCGCCGCCACCAGCTGGTGATCTACGCGGACGAGATCTACGACAAGATCCTCTACGACGACGCCGAGCACGTCCCGCTGGCCACGCTGGCCCCCGACCTGTTCTGCGTCACCTTCAACGGCATGTCCAAGTCCTACCGGGTGGCGGGCTTCCGCTCCGGCTGGATGGTGCTCTCCGGGGACCGGCACCGCGCCCGGAGCTACGTCGAGGGCCTGACCGTGCTCGCCTCGATGCGGCTCTGCGCCAACATGCCGGCCCAGCACGCAGTGGCGGCGGCGCTCGGCGGCCGGCAGTCGATCAAGGACCTGGTACTGCCCGGCGGCCGGCTGCTGGAGTCCCGGGACGCCGCGTACCGGCTGCTCAACGACATCCCCGGGGTCAGCTGCGTCAAGCCGAAGGGCGCGCTCTACGCCTTCCCCCGGCTGGACCCGAAGGTCTTCAAGATCAAGGACGACGCCCAGATGGTGCTCGACCTGCTGCGCGCCGAACGGATCCTGCTGGTCCAGGGCACCGGCTTCAACTGGCCCGAGCCGGACCACTTCCGGCTGGTCACCCTGCCGCGCCCGGAGGAGATCACCGACGCGGTGACCCGGATCGGCACCTTCCTGGGCGGCTACGCGCAGCCCTGACGGAGTGCGGACGGACGGCGTGCGGACGGGACGACCTGCGGCCCTGACGGAGCGCGGACGGGAGTGCGGCCGGGGGACCGCCGGGGAAAAGCTACGGCCGGAGTCCCGGTCCGGACGATCTCCTTGGTCGGGGAAAGATCGTCCGGCGGGGCTCCGGCCGTCCTGTCGCTCGGTCGGTGCGCGATTCGTGCCACGCACCCACCACTACTCGCCGCGCTGAGGCTCAGGCTCAGCCGAGGCGGGCGACCAGGTCTCGGTACTCATCCCACAGCTCGGTGGGGGTGTGCTCGCCGAACAGCTCCAGGTGGGCCGGGACGAGCGCGGCCTCCTGGCGCCAGATGTCGGCGTCGACGGTGAAGAGCAGGTCGAGATCCTCCTTCGACAGCTCCAGGCCGGCGAGGTCGAAGGACTCGACGGTCGGCAGCACGCCGATCGGCGTCTCCACGCCGTCGCCGGTGCCCTCCAGCCGCTCGACGATCCACTTGAGCACGCGGCTGTTCTCGCCGTAGCCGGGCCAGACGAACTTGCCCCCGGCGTTCTTGCGGAACCAGTTCACGTAGTAGATCTTCGGCAGCTTCGCGGCGTCCGCCCGGGCGCCGACCTTCAGCCAGTGGGCGAAGTAGTCGCCCATGTTGTAGCCGCAGAAGGGCAGCATCGCGAACGGGTCGCGGCGCAGCTCGCCGACGGTGCCCTCGGCGGCGGCGGTCTTCTCGGAGGCGATGTTGGCGCCCAGGAAGACGCCGTGCTGCCAGCCGAAGGACTCCGTCACCAGCGGGACGGCGGTGGCGCGGCGGCCGCCGAACAGGATGGCCGAGATCGGCACACCCGCCGGGTCCTCCCACTCGGGGGCGATGGTCGGGCACTGCGCCGCCGGGACCGCGAAGCGGGCGTTCGGGTGGGCGGCCGGGGTGCCGGACTCCGGCGTCCAGTCGTTGCCGCGCCAGTCGGTGAGGTGGGCCGGCGCCTCGTCGGTCAGGCCCTCCCACCAGACGTCGCCGTCGTCGGTCAGCGCGACGTTGGTGAAGACGGTGTTGCCCCACAGGGTGTCGATCGCGTTGGCGTTGGTGTCGACACCGGTGCCGGGCGCGACGCCGAAGAAGCCCGCCTCGGGGTTGATGGCGTACAGGCGGCCGTCGGCGCCGAAGCGCATCCAGGCGATGTCGTCGCCGATCGTCTCGACCTTCCAGCCCGGGATGGTGGGCTGGAGCATGGCGAGGTTGGTCTTGCCGCAGGCAGACGGGAACGCGGCCGCGACGTACTTGACCTCGGACTCGCCGGTGGGACCGGCCGGCGGGGTGAGCTTCAGGATGAGCATGTGCTCGGCCAGCCAGCCCTCGTCGCGGGCCATGGTCGAGGCGATGCGGAGCGCGTAGCACTTCTTGCCGAGCAGGGCGTTGCCGCCGTAGCCGGAGCCGAAGGACCAGATCTCCCGGCTCTCCGGGAAGTGCGAGATGAACTTGGTGCTGCTGCACGGCCACGGGACGTCCGCCTGTCCCTCGGCCAGCGGGGCGCCGACGGTGTGGACGGCCTTGACGAAGTCGCCGTCCTCGCCGAGCTGGTCCAGCACGGCCCGGCCCATGCGGGTCATCACGCGCATCGAGACCGCGACGTACGCGGAGTCGGTGATCTCGACGCCGTACGCGGCGAGCGGGGAGCCGACCGGGCCCATCGAGAAGGGCACGACGTACATCGTGCGGCCCTTCATCGAGCCGCGGAACAGGCCGTCGGTGCCCTGGAAGATCTCCCGCATCTCGGCGGGGGCCTTCCAGTTGTTGGTGGGGCCCGCGTCCTTCTCCTGCTCGGAGCAGATGTAGGTGCGGTCCTCCACGCGCGCCACGTCCGTGGGGTCCGAGGCGGCGTAGTAGGAGTTGGGGCGCTTGTCCTCGTTGAGCTTCCTGAAGGTGCCCTGGGCGACCAGCAGGTCCGCGAGGCGGTGGTACTCCTCGTCCGACCCGTCGCACCATTCGACGCGGTCCGGCTGGGTGAGCTCAGCGATCTCGCTCACCCAGGCCAGCAGACGCTGGTGGCGGGTGGGCGCGGCGCTGAGAGCAGCCGAGTTCTCGTTCGACACGATCGCTCCGTTTCACGCCATCCCGGCGGGGAGATGGCGTAGCGGGGTTTGAGGGTGCTTGCAGCGTAGCTCCGGCCCCGAGGGCCGAATACGGCGCCTCGGCGAAATTGACGCATCTTTTACTACTTTCAGGATAATTACTTACCGGTAGCGGGCCATCCTCGGCACCTCCGGGCCCCCTCCGCCCGCACCCCGAACACTCCAAAACGTCCAAGAGTGACGACCGCCACTTCCTACGATTCAGTAACCTACGGATCCGTAGGTAGCGGGTAGCATGCCGGGCATGACTGCTGAGCTCATGGAGAGCACGGGGCAGGCCGAGCCCAAGCCGAAGTGGCGCGGCTGGCTGCACGCCGGAATGTTCCCCGCCGCGCTGGCCGCCGGGATCGTGCTGATCTGCCTGGCCGAACCGGGGCCCGCCAGGATCGCCTGCGCGATCTACTCGGCCAGCGCCTGGCTGCTCTTCGGGGTGAGCGCGGTGTACCACCGCTTCACCTGGGGGCCGCGCGGCGACGCGGTCCTGCGCCGGCTGGACCACGCGAACATCTTCCTGATCATCGCGGGCACCTACACCCCGTTCACCATCCTGCTGCTGGACGGCGCCGACCGGCAGCTGCTGCTCTGGGCGGTCTGGGGCGGCGCGCTGGCCGGGATCGCGTTCCGGGTGTTCTGGGTCGGCGCGCCGCGCTGGCTCTACACCCCGGTGTACCTCGCGCTGGGCTGGGCCGCCGCGTTCTTCCTGCCCGACTTCCTGCGCACCGGCGGGGTCGCCGTCCTGGTCCTGATGATCGTCGGCGGCGTGCTCTACAGCGTCGGCGGCGTGGTGTACGGCCTCAAGCGGCCCGACCCGTCACCGCGCTGGTTCGGCTTCCACGAGGTGTTCCACGCCTTCACCCTCGGGGCCTTCATCACGCAGTACGTCGGGATCTCACTGGTGGCCTACAGCGCGGCCGGCTGAGCCCGGCGCCCCGTGACGGGCGGTCGGCCGGTCCCCCGACCGGGCGGCCGCCCGTTCCGCCGTCCACTCGCGGGCCGGGCGGTCGTGCGGCGGCGCGGACTCGTGACCGGCGCGGGAGTCGTGGCCACCGTGCGGCTCGCGCCCGCCCCGGGACTCGTGGCCGCCGTGCGGATCCTGCGCCGACGGACGCCCGTGACCGTGGGCGTCGTACGGCGCCGGGTGCCCGTGCGCCTGGCCGTGCGACTGCCCGTGCGCCTGGCGGTGGTGACCGGCCGACCGGTCGTACGACCGGTGCTCGCGCGCCGGTCGCGCGGGGGCGGCCGACTCACGCCCCTGGACCGGCAGACTCCGCCGGAGCCGCTCGGCCTGCCGCGCGTCGATCGCCTCGCGGGCCCGCCGGCACCGCTCGCAGTGCGCGGCGTCCGGGACACCGCCCGCCGGCCGGTGGCCGCGCGCGGGCTGCCGGCGCTCGCGCCGCGGCACCTGGTGCAGCAACTGCCACCGCCACCCGACGTAGACCATCAGCAGCAGCACCTCGACCCCGGCCACCACCAGCACCAGCGCGGCGCCGTCGATCAGGTACGCCGCGACCACCGCCAGCGCGGAGGTCATCACCACCACGGCGCCCCAGACCTGGGCGCCCGACTTCCGATCAGCCATTTCGGCTTCCCCTTCCTGCGCCGGGCTCGTGGTCGGCTCCTGCCGCCCCACCCCTTCTCCGCTCTCGGCACGCACCGGCCCGCACTGACCGACCGCCACATCGTATCTACCGTCAGTCACCCGAAACCGCCCGAAAGCGGCGAACGACAGATCAACGTTGCGTCAATTCCCCGTGCGGAACGCGCACTTCCAGGACACATCACACAGAGTGACACAAGGGGTACCCGGATCGCCATTGACGGTGGGCGCATTCTGATAGTTACTGTCATTTGACAGTGACTCTCCCATCCAGGTCTCCGGAGGTTGTCCGTGACCACCCCGCCCACCGACCAGGCACAGGCCCCGCCCGGACCGGACCCACGGCGCTGGCTCGCGCTCGTCGCCGTCGCCCTCAGCGTCCTGGTGATCAGCTTCGACATGACGGTCCTCAACGTGGCACTGCCCACCCTGGCCTCGCAGTTGGAGGCCACCACCGGGCAGCAGCAGTGGATCGTCGACTCCTACACCGTGGTCTTCGCCGCCGTGATGCTCCCGGCCGGACTGATCGGCGACCGGTTCGGGCGCCGCTTCACCCTGACGCTCGGCCTCGCGCTGTTCGGCCTCGCCTCCGCCGTCGGCATGCTCGCCGACAGCCCCGGCACGCTGATCGCCGCGCGCGCCGCGATGGGCCTGGCCGGCGCCCTGGTGATGCCGATGTCCCTGGCCGTGATCCCCGGGCTCTTCCCGGCCGGCGAGCAGCGCCGCGCCACCTCGCTGCTGGCCGCCGCGCTCGCCGTCGGGACCCCGCTCGGCCCGCTGATCGGCGGCTTCCTGCTCCAGCACTTCTGGTGGGGCGCGATCTTCGCCGTCAACCTCCCGCTGGTCGCGATCGGCATCACCGCCTGCCTGATCCTGCTGCCGGAGACCCGCAACCCCGCCGCGCCCCGGATCGACCTGCTCGGCACCGTACTCGGCGCCGGCGGGCTCGCCGCGCTCACCTACGGCATCATCGAGGGCCCCGAGCGCGGCTGGTCCGACCCGCTGGTGCTCGGCATGATCGGCGGCTCCCTGGTCGCGCTCACCCTCCTGGTCCTGCGCAGCCGCCGCCAGAGCGACCCGATGCTCGACCTCACCCTGCTCGCCGACCTCGCCTTCCGCTGGTCGGCGGTGGCCGCGACGCTGGTCTCGGTGGTGCTGTTCGGCGCGTTCTTCGTCCTCCCCCTCTACTTCCAGAGCGTGCTCGGCTCCGACGCCCTCGGGACCGGCCTGCGGCTGATGCCGATGATGGCCGGCCTGATGGTGGCCGCCCGGATCAGCGACAAGCTGGTCACCCGGACCGGGCCGCGGACGGTGATCACCCTCGGGCTGGCCGTCCTGGCCGTCGCCCTGCTGCTCGGCAGCCGCACGGACGCCTCCGACGGCTACGGCCTCGCGGCGGTCTGGCTCACCCTGCTCGGGTTCGGCATGGGGCTCTCCCTGATCACCGCGCAGGCCACCGCCCTGCTCACGCTGCCGCCCGCCCGGGCCGGCGTCGGCTCCGGGCTGCTCCAGACCTTCCGGCAGGTCGGCGGCGCGATCGGGGTCGCCCTCTTCGGCAGCCTGCTGGCCGACTCGTACCGGGGGGCGCTGGACACCGGCGGGCTGGCGGCGGACGCCGCGGACCGGGCCGGTCAGTCGGTGGTGGCCGCCGACGCGGTCGCCGCCGCGACCGGGGACCGGGCGCTGGCCGCGTCCGCGCACACCGCCTACGTGCACGGGATGACCGCGGTGCTGCTGGTCGCCGGGGTGGTCGCGGTGCTCTCGGCGGTACTGGTGGCCCTGCGGATGCCGTCCGTCGAACCCTCCGGGGCCGCACGGCCGGCCGCCGGGGAACCGGAGGCCGACGGTCCCGGCGCCCCCGGACGCTCCGCCGGCGGACCCGGCGCCGACCCCGGGCCGTCCGCCGTGCCCGCGGCCGATCACGGATAATCGAAGGTATGAGCGCAGCGCAGCCGACAGCGGCACCCCCGACGGGCCCGGCCGATCCGGTCCAGGCCCTGTTGGAGGCGCCGCTGTCGCTGCGCGAACGGAAGAAGCTGAAGACCCGCCAGGCCATCCGCCGCGAGGCGTACCGGCTCTTCACCGAACAGGGCTACGAGAGCACCACGGTGGAGCAGATCGCCGCCGCCGCCGAGGTCTCCCAGTCCACCTTCTTCCGGTACTTCGCCACCAAGGAGGACGTCGTCCTCACCGACGAGTACGACCCGGCGATGATCACCGCCCTGCTGGCCCGGCCCGTCGACGAACCGTTCCTGCACTCCTGCCGCGAGGCCCTCGTCGGTCTGGTCCGCGAGCTGGTCCAGCACGAACGCGACGAACTCCTGGCCCGGATGCGGCTGGTCGTCGAGGTCCCCGCGCTGCGCGCCCGGATGCACGAGACCGCCGACGACCCGCAGCAGCTCTACCTCGCCGTGCTGATGCAGCGGGCCGGTGTCCGGGAGCCGACCTTCGGCATGCGGATCACCGCCGCCTCGATCGGCGCGGCCACCACCGAGACGGTGCTGCGCTGGGCCGAGGGCGGCGGCCGCGAGGACATAGCCGAGCTGGTCGACCACGCCTTCGCGATCCTGGAGAACGGCTTCACCGACCTCCGGTAGCCCCGGCAGGCCGCGTACGGTCCCGCCGGTGCGGGCCCGGTCCGGTGCGGCACCCGCTCCCGCACCCACGCCCGTTCACGCACCCGCACCCGCGCCCGTTCACTCGCCCGCTCCGGCACGGGCGACGGGGCCCGGTCGCCGCACCGGACCCCGCCGTCCCACCGCCCGGCGCTACCCGCGCCGGACACCCGCCCGCCGCCGCCGGAACGCGAGGCCGGCCCCCGCGATCGCGGTGACGCCCAGGGCCGCGGCCGCCGTGGCGGCGGGCAGCAAGCCGCCACCGCCGTCGGCCGCTTCACCGGCGGCGTCCGGGCGGTAGCCGCCGCCCTTGCCCGCCCGGTCGTACGCCGAGCCGGGCAGCTTGTCGCCGTACCGGTCCCGGACCAGACTCTGGTACGCCGCCAGGGTCACCCCCGAGGCGCCCACCGAACGGCGGGCCTCGTCGTCCAGCGGCAGCACCCGGCCGTCCCGCAGCACGTACCAGGCGTTGAGCTGCGGCTCGCGGAACGCCGTCCCGCCGCCGGTGCTCGCGGCCCGCGCCGCGTAGTCGCCCTCGTCGCCGCCGGAGGCGATGTTGACGACCCGCCAGGCGTCGCCCTGCTTCACCGTCCAGACCGAGGCCACCTGCCCGTCCGCCGAGACCACCCGGCTCGCGGTGAACTCGGCCCTGGCCACCGGCGCGCCCGGGGTCCCGGCCACGAAGGCCGGGTCCAGGGTGTAGACCGGCACGGTGTCACCGGCCAGCCGCGGGGCGGCCTCGCTCGCCGCCCGCGCCTCCTCGGCGGCACCGATGGTGAGCTGCTTGGTCTGCGGGACGCCCTTGCGGGCGAAGAAGTGTCCCAACTGGTCGAGCACGGCAGGACTCTGCACCGCGCCCCTGGCCTGCGCCAGATCGGCGGCGGGGACGGGCACGGGGCCCCGAGCGGGTTCGGCCGCGCCCGCCGCGGGAGCGGCGGCCAGGCCCAGACCGGCCGCCAGCAGGACGGCGGCGGCGGCGTTACGGATGCTGGTCATGGTCGCCCCTCACGCGCCGATCCGGTACAGGGAGTGGGTCCAGGAGAACGTGCCGTTCGACACGTAGTAGTTGTAGTCCGCCCAGTTGTAGCGGGTGTTGGACGGCCACGGGTCGCCCCAGTAGACCCAGTTGTTGGAGGTGTCGAACCCGTAGACCACGTGCATGTGGCCGCCGCCGGAACTCCACTGGATCCGGGTCTCGATCGGCCGGTCGGCGTTCACCTCGGTCTGCACCGTGCTGTACCGCAGGTAGCCGGTGACGTACGAGCCCGGGTTGATGCCGACCCACCGCAGACCGTTCTGCACGTCGCCCAGGGTGGCCTGGCTGTTGGGGCAGCCGGAGTTCGTCGAGCGGCCGAACGCGGCGTTGCAGAACTGGTTCTGGCTGTAGTTGTAGCCGTACCAGGTGGCGATGGTGTTGCCGCTCGCAGCCCAGCACCAGTTGGTCTGCTGTTGCTGCTGCATGGTGATGTTGAGCTTCTTGTAGGTGCCGGCCAGGTCGGCCGTGGCACCGGGCGCCGCGACGGGCCGGACCTGGGCGGTGCCGGCGGCGGCCGTGGGGGCGGCCTGGGCCGGGGTGACGGCCGCGACGCTGAGCGCCGGACCGAGGACGCCGAGCGCGAGCACCGAGACGGCGCGACGCAGGCGTGTTCGAGGAACTGACATGGGGGATTTCCTCCTTGCGACAGGCAGAGGAGTCGAGAGGCGTGGGGGTGCGGTCCGGATCGCGCCATGAGCATCGCGCCGTTGACATGGCCGGTCAACGCCCCTCGGGAGACCCCCGACCCGGGTGTGAACGGCCCCGCCCCCGGTGTGAACGCCGCCCCGGAACCCCCGCCCGGAACACCCCGACCGGTGACAAACCCCCTTCCACATGTGAATATTCACGACCAGCCGGACCCGCCCCGTCCGCCACCCGAGGAGGCCGCCATGCAGCGGACCGACCACCCCGACCTCGCCACCGCGCTGCGCACCGGCCCGTTCCACCTCGCCCTGCGCACCGCCATCGCCACCCGCGGCCTCGCCCTGCACCGCGTCCGCGAACACCTCGCCCTGCGCGGCGTCCACATCGGGGTGACCAGCCTCAGCTACTGGCAGCAGGGCCACCGGCGCCCGGAACGCACCGAATCCCTGCGCGCGGTGAGGGCGTTGGAGGAGGTGCTCGACCTCCCCGAGCACTCCCTCACCCGGCTGCTCGGCCCCCGCCGCACCACACCCGCCGCCCCGGACGGCCCACCCGTCCGCCCCTACCGCGACCTCATCTCCCCGGCCGCCGCCGTCGACGACCTGCTCGCCACCATCGCCAGTCCGCGCGACACCGGACTGCACACCATCACCCACATCGAGCGGATCCGGATCGGCGCCGACCGGCAGCTCCTCCGCCGGGACTCCCAGCACGCCCTGCGCGCCCACCGCGACGGCATCGACCGCTACCTCGCCCTCCACCAGGGCGACCCCGGCAGCGACATCGCCCGGGTCGGCGTCAGGGCCGAGGAGAACTGCCGCCCCGGCCGGATCCGCCGGGACCAGGCCCACGACCTGCTGGTCGCCGAACTCCTCCTCGACCGCCGCCTCCGGGCCGGCGACACCCACCTGCTCGGCTACGGCTTCGACGACGCGCCGTCACCCACGCCCAGCTGCGAGTACGTCCGCGGCTTCAACTCCGGCGCCGGCCAGTACGTCCTCCAGGTCACCTTCCACCCGACCGCCCTGCCGGTCCGCTGCCGCCGCTTCGCCCGCCGCGCCCCCGGCGAGAAGTCCTACGAGAGCGAGGAGCTGACCCTGGACGGCCACCACTGCGTCCACCTGGTGGCCACCGCGCTGCAGCCGTGCCTGCTCGGGATCCGGTGGGACTGGGAGTAGACGACCGGGGTGCCCCGTGGCGCCGGACCCTCGGGGCGCGCGCCCCCGCGGCGCCGGGCCCCCGCGGCGCCCGGCGTCCTCAGGCCGCCGGGTCGTCGGCCGTCCGGCGGGTGTCGTACCCGGGGTCGATGGTGCCGAACAGCCGGTCCCAGACGGTGGTGTAGAAGCCCAGGTTGACCCCCGGGTCGAGGTGGTGGCCGACGTGGAACATCGGCAGCGCCACCCAGCGGAACACCGCGAGCCGCCGCACCCGGGCCGGGAACGGCTCCACGCCGAGGTGGCCGAGCAGGCCGAACACCAGGTTGACCACCACGTAGCCGGCCAGGGCGAGGGCGGAGATCTCCCAGAGGCAGAGCACCGCGAGCCAGGTCCCGCCGAAGCCCAGCACCTCCAGCGGGTGCAGCACGAAGAGGGTGGACGGGCGAGGGTCCGGGTAGCGGTGGTGCATCTCGTGCGCCAGGCGGTAGAGCCGGCGCCGGTGGGCGAGCCAGTGGCCCGCGTACATCAGGGCGTCCATCACCAGGGAGAACAGCAGCAGGTCGACCAGTGCGCGTACGCCGGTGTCCGCCGACAGCCGGAGCCGGCCGTCCTGCCAGAGCGCCCAGCCGACCACCCCCACCGCGGAGTTGAGCAGAACGGCGGTGACCGTCAGCAGCCACTCGCGACGGTCCGGCGGCGGGGGCGGCGGGGCCACCCTCCGGTCGCCGAAGCGGCGGACCAGCAGGCCGCCGGCGACCACCGCGGCGGCGAACAGCGCGAGGTTCCCGGCCAGCGCGCCGAGCACCACCTCGACCGGGCCCAGCCGGCCCGCCCACCCGAGCAACCCGTCCACCGTGGCCACCTCCCCCGGCCGCCGTCGCGGCCGCTCCCGTCCGGTTCCGACGCCGGGCCCGGGCGGGCGGTTCCCCCTGCCCCGCACCACCGGGTCGCCGCAGGCACAGCCTGCCGTCCGGTGCCCGATGCCCGATGCCCGGGCTGCTCAGGCCGCTCCGGTCGCTGCGGCCGCCGCGGCCCGGAACTCCAGCACCGTGCAGTCCTCCACCGGCCGGTACCCGATCTGCCGGTAGATCGAGTTGCTCGTCGGGTTGGACAGGTCGGTGTACAGCAGGACCTCCGTCGCGCCGAGCCCCAGCGCGTGGGCCGAGGCGGCCGCCGTGACGCCGCTGGCGTAGCCGTGCCCGCGGTGCTCGGGCGGGGTGTAGACCGGTCCGATCCGGGACATCCCGGCGAGCACCGCGCTGTGCCCGGCGAGCGCGACCGGCCGTCCGCCGTCCTCCCAGAGGTGCAGCTGCCGGTCGGCGATCCGGTCGTCGGCGAGCGCCGCGACGTCGGTGGGCGTCAGCCGGGCCTCGACCAGGAACCGTCCGAGCCAGTCGATCACCAGCTCGCGCTCGGCCGGGCCGGCGAGCCGGGACCGGCCGGCGGGCGGACGCGGCGGCGCGGGCGGCCCGCCCAGCCGGTAGAGCCGCTCCCTGGTCCGGACGGACGCCGTGGCACCGGTGGCGGCCTGCCAGGCGGCGGAGAACGCCGCCACGGCGTGGTCGCCGCCGGCCACCTCGGTGACGTCCACGGGCACCGCGCCCGGACCGGACCCGTTCCCCGCCCCGTCCGCTGGACCGTCGCCGTTCGCGGCGGGTCCGACGGCCGGGCTACCGGCCAGCTCGGCCGCCAGCTCGGCGGCCGCCCGGTCCGGCATCTCCCCGAGCCGCAGTCCGAACGGGGGCGTCCGCAGGAAGGCGCCGCCGACCGGCCCGCCCGGCTCGGGGCACCACCAGCCGAAGACCGGCACCCGCTCGCCGTAGTAGTGCGGACCGCGCGCCCTCAGCCGGTTCACCACCGTCAGCAGCACGGTGTTCCGGGCCGGGCTCGCGGCGAGGAACCCGCCCGCCCGGGCGTGGAAGTCGTCGACGGAAGTGCTCAGGGTCCAGGCCATGGCCCATCCTCGCCCGGCCCTTCCTCCGAGCACCACCCGTTATCCCGGGCCGCTCCCCCGGGGGGCACGGAGCCGTGCTCGCGGGGCCGTGCTCGCGGGGCCGTGCTCGCGGGGCCGGTCACGCAGCCGTGCTCACGAGGCCGGGCGGCCGCCCGCCTCCTCCGACACCCCCAGCCGCTCCGCCAGCACCGCCGGGTCGGTGGTCGGCGCGTCGCAGGCGAAGTGCCGGCAGACGTAGGCGGCGGGCGCCCCGCCGACCAGCGGCCGGTCCGTCAGCAGCGGCACCTCGTCGCCGCCCGCGCCCGGCTCGCCGAGCGCGACCACCGCGCCGGGCGCGGTGCCCAGCAGCGCGGCCCGGTGCAGCGCGGCCGTCGCCGGGTCGCCGGCCGGCCCGATCACGGCGACCTCGCGCGGCCCGTCGGCCAGCGCCTCGGCGGCGGCCAGGCCCCAGCCGATGAACCGGGGGGCGCGCGGCGCGAGCGCGCCGACGATGGAGAGCGCACGCTCGGCGGCGGTCCGGTGCCGGGCCGAGCCGGTGTACGCGGCGTACGTGAGCAGGGCGTTGGCGGCGGCGGTCCAACCGGACGGGGTCGCGTTGTCGGTCGGATCCTGCGGACGCCGGATCAGCTCCTCGGCGTCGTCGGCGGTGTCGAACAGCGCGCCGGTGGCCTCGTCGGCGAAGTGCTTCAGCACGGTGTCCAGCAGCCCGCCGGCCAGGTGGAGCCACTCGGCCTCCCCGGTGACGGCGAACAGCGCGAGGAAGCCCTCGGCGGTGTCGGCGTAGTCCTCCAGCACACCCGCGTTGGTGCCCGGCCGGCCGTCCCGGGAGGTGCGCAGCAGCCGGCCCTCGGGGGTCAGGTGGACGGCGAGCAGCAGGTCGGCGGCGCGTTCGGCGGCCTCGACGAGGTCGGGCCGGTCCAGCAGGGCGCCGGTCTCGGCGAGGGCGGCGACGGCCAGCCCGTTCCACGCGGCGACCACCTTGTCGTCCCGGGCGGGCACCGGGCGCGCGGCCCGTGCCTCGAACAGCCGGGCCCGGACGCGCTCGTACGCGGCTTCGTCCTCCGGGTCGGCGAGCAGCTGGAGCACCGAGGTCCCGTGCTCGAAGGTCCCCGCCCCGGTCACCTCGAACAGTTCGGCGGCGTACCGGCCGTCCGCCTCCCCGAGGACCTCGGCCAGCTGGGCGGGCGTCCACACGTAGTACGCCCCCTCGACCTGGCGGCCGGTCTCCGGGTCAGGGCTGTCCGCGTCCAGCGCCGAGGCGAACGCACCCTCGGGGGTGCGCAGTTCGCGCAGCAGGAAGTCCGCGGTGGTCAGCGCGGTGCGGCGGGCGAGCGGGGATCCGGTGGCCCGCCACAGGTGCAGGTAGGCGCGGAGCAGCAGCGCGTTGTCGTAGAGCATCTTCTCGAAGTGCGGGACGACCCAGCCGGCGTCCACCGCGTACCGGGCGAAGCCGCCGCCGAGCTGGTCGTGGATGCCGCCGCGGGCCATCGCCTCCCCGGTGCGGACGGCCATCTCCAGCGCCGCCTCCGAACCGGTCCGGGCGTGGTGGCGCAGCAGGTACTCGACGACCATGGCCGGCGGGAACTTGGGCGCCCCGCCGAATCCGCCGCGGAGCTCGTCGAAGTCGCGGCTGAGCGCGACCAGTGCCTCGTGCAGCCCGGTCTCCCCGGGCGGCTGGTGGACGCCGCTGCCGACCGCGTACACCGAGGCGCGGTCGGCCAGGTCGGCGCGGATCCGGGCGGCGACCTCGCCGACCTCCTCGCGCCGGTCCCGCCAGGCCGCGTGGACGCCCTCCAGCACCTGCCGGAAGGACGGCATGCCGTGGCGCGGCTCGGGCGGGAAGTAGGTGCCGAAGTAGAACGGCTCCTTGTCGGGCGTCAGGAAGACGGTCATCGGCCAGCCGCCCTGCCCGGTCGCCGCCTGCACCGCCTCCATGTACACGGCGTCGACGTCGGGGCGTTCCTCCCGGTCGACCTTCACTGCCACGAACCGCTCGTTGGCGTACGCCGCCACGGCCGCGTCCTCGAAGGACTCGTGCGCCATCACGTGGCACCAGTGGCAGGCCGCGTACCCGACCGACAGCAGAACGGGCACCCCGCGCCGTTCGGCCTCCGCGAACGCCTCCGGCCCCCACGGCCACCAGTCCACCGGGTTGTCGGCGTGCTGCTGCAGGTACGGGGACGTCGCGTCGGCGAGGCGGTTCGGCATGCCCCCATCCTTGCGCATCGGCGCGCCGGAAGGGGGTCGGACCTCACTCCTTCGGAGCCTCCGGCTGCTCGACGAAGTCGACCTTCTTGAACTGCCGGTTCATCGACTTGGCCAGGAACCAGGTGGCCACGCCGAGGGCGGCGAAGACGACGAAGCCCAGCAGGCCGGGAGTGACCTTGGCGTCGTCGACGGCGAGCTCGGCGGCGAGGTGGGTGAGGTTCACGGAGGCGCTCATATCTCTATGGTGGCCCGGCTCACGGGGAGCCGGGCCGTCGGGGGGTGGTTCAGTCGCGCGTGTCGGCCGCTTCGGCCGTCAGGCTGGGGGTGCGGAGGCCGGCGAACAGGTCGTCCTCCGGCAGGTCCACGTCGATCAGGGTACGGGCGAGCTCGTAGTCCTCCGTGGGCCAGACCTCGCGCTGGACCTCCAGCGGGACGCGGAACCAGGGGCCGTCCGGGTCGATCTGGGTGGCGTGCGCGATCAGCGCGCGGTCCCGGGTCTCGAACCAGTCGTCGCAGCGGACCCGGGTGGTGATCTCGCGCTCCTTGCGGCCGCTCTTCTCCCAGCCGGCGATCCACTCGCCGTAGGGGGACTCGTGGCCGTTCTCGGTGAGGTACCGGTGCAGCGCGCGGATCCGGCCCATCGGGAAGCCGTGGTTGTAGTAGACCTTCAGCGGCTGCCAGGGCTCGCCGGCGTCCGGGTAGGCGTCCGGGTCGCCGGCCGCCTCGAAGGCCCGCATGGTGATCTTGTGGGTCATGATGTGGTCGGGGTGCGGGTAGCCGCCGTTCTCGTCGTAGGTCGTGACGACCTGCGGCTTGAACTCCCGGATCAGACGGACCAGCGGTTCGGCCGCCTCCTCGACGTCCTTGAGGGCGAAGCACCCCTCGGGCAGCGGGGGCAGCGGGTCGCCCTCCGGCAGGCCCGAGTCCACGAAGCCCAGCCAGGCCTGCTTGACCCCGAGGATCGCACGGGCCTCGTCCATCTCCTTGGCCCGGACCTCGTGGATGTTCTCCTCGATCTCCGGCCGGCCCTGCAGCTTGGGGTTGAGAACCGACCCGCGTTCCCCCCCCGTGCAGGTGGCCACGAGCACGTCCACCCCCTGGTCGACGTACATGGCCATGGTCGCCGCGCCCTTGCTGGACTCGTCGTCCGGGTGGGCGTGCACCGCCATCAGTCGCAACTGCTCAGTCAACGCGTGCGTTCCTTCCACAATGTCTGGGCGTCCCGCGCAAGCCGGTCTGCCCACCGTCTGAGCCGCTCGGTACGGGGACCGCGTCACCGCGGGACCGGCCGCCGCACCTTCCGCCGACACGGCCGAGCCCCGCCCCCGCCGGACCGGCCGTGGGCGTGCCCCTCCTATAGTGACGGACTGGAGGAGCACCGCATTCCCCCGCACCACCCGCGCGCGGCCCTCCCCACGAGAGGACTGAGCCCGATGACCGCAGGCACCAGGACGCCGCAGCCGCCCGAGGGGCGCTACGGACGGCGCGGCGACCGCGAGGCGGACCGCCGGCTCAAGGTGATCGGTGCGGTCTGCGGGGTGCTGGCCCTGGGTCTGATCACCTGGCTGGGAGCCTCCTACCTGATCCGCGAGACGAAGATCAACGGCGCCGTGCCGTCCTTCGAGGCGGTCTCCGACACCGAGATGCAGCTGCACCTGTCGGTGCGCAAGAGCGACGGCACCGCGGGCAGCTGCACCGTCCGCTCGCAGAGCGAGGACGGTGCCGTGGTCGGGGTGGCCGACTTCGCGGTGCCGGCGGACGGTTCCGGCTACGACGCGGTGGTCAGCCTGCGCACCACGGCCCGCGGCACCACCGCCCAGCTGCTCGGCTGTACTCCCCGGTAGGACCCCGGGGAGGGCGCGCCACCGGTGGTCGCGGGCGGCGCCGTCCGGCCAGTGCGCATATTCGATCAGGAGAGCGGGCATCCGTAGGGGAAGTCCAGCGCACCGATCCTGTACATCTCGGCGCAACGCCGATGTCAATGTCGCGCCAACGACCCTCCCGCTTGTCGGCGGGAGTTGTTAGGCTCGTGGTTTCGCCCCTTCCGCACCAGCTGGTACGGGAGCGGGCGTTGCTTTGTAGTTAAGACCGATATCAGCACCACCAGACGCGCTGACGACTCACACCCTCAGCACAGCCCCAGCACCTACGAGGAGCACCCGTGACCCAGACCAGCGAGAACGTGACCTGGCTCACTCAGTCCGGCTACGACCAGCTCAAGGCCGAACTGGACCACCTGACCGGCCCCTGGCGCATCGAGATCGCCCAGAAGATCGAGGCCGCGCGCGAAGAGGGTGACCTCAAGGAGAACGCCGGTTACCACGCGGCCAAGGAGGAGCAGGGCAAGTACGAGCTGCGCATCCGCCAGCTCACCCAGCTGCTGGAGCGCGCCAAGGTCGGCGAGGCTCCCGCCGACTCGGGCGTGGTGGCGCCGGGCATGGTCGTGACGGTCGCCTTCGACGGCGACGAGGACGACACCATGAAGTTCCTGCTCGGCTCGCGCGAGGTGGTCGGCGACGACGACGACCTGGACATCTACTCGCCGCAGTCCCCGCTGGGCCGCGCCATCGACGGCAAGACGATCGGCGACGAGGCCACCTACGAGCTGCCGAACGGCAAGCGGGCCATGGTCAAGATCGTCGAGGTCAAGCCCTACACCGGCTGACCCGGCCGACGGCCCGCGCACCCGGCTGACGAACACCGCCGGGGCCGCGCGCCGACCGGCCCCCGCAGAACGCCGCCGAGGGCGGCCGTGGCACTGGTCCACGGCCGCCCTCGCGCGTACCCACCCGCCGACCGCCCGGCCCACCGCCGGCGGCCCGCGGTCAGCCCACGGCCGACCGGTACTTGCGCACCGACAGCCAGGAGAACGCCGCGATGATCACCAGTGACCAGAGCACCGACATCAGCTCCGCGTGCTGCATCGGCCAGGCGTCGTCCACCGGCCCCACCTGGTTGCCGAAGAGGTTCCGGCAGGCCTGCACGGTGGCGCTGAACGGGTTCCAGTAGGCGATCCCCTGCAGCCAGCCCGGCATCGAGCTGACCGGCACGAAGGCGTTCGAGATGAACGTCAGCGGGAAGAGCCAGATCAGCCCGGCCGAGGTGGCCGCCTCGGGGCTGCGCACCGAGAGGCCGATCAGCGCGCCGATCCAGGAGAAGGCGTAGCCGAGCAGGAGCAGCAGCCCGAACGCGGCCAGCGCGGACAGCAGTCCCTCGTGGATCCGCCAGCCGACCAGCAGCGCCACCAGGGCGAGCACCACCAGGGTGAACGCGGTCTGGACGAGGTCCGCGAGGGTGCGGCCGACCAGCACCGCCGAGCGGGCCATCGGCAGCGAGCGGAACCGGTCCACCAGGCCCTTGGACATGTCCTCGGCGATGCCCGCGGAGGCGCCGGCCGTCGCGAAGGTGACCGTCTGGGCGAAGATGCCGGCCATCAGGAACTGGATGTACGTCGAGGAGCTGGACTGCGTCCCGGGGATCTGGATCGCCCCGCCCATGACGTACGAGAAGAGCAGCACGAACATCACCGGCTGCATCAGGCCGAACACCACGATCTCGGGTATCCGGGTCATCCGCCGCAGGTTGCGCTTGGCTACCACCCAGGAGTCGTGCAGGATGGCGGCCGCTCCCCGGCGCTGCTTGGGCACCGCCCCGCCGATGGCGTGCTGGGTGGCGGTCGTCATCTCACAGCTCCTTGCCGGCCGTGACGGCCTGCTTGTCCGGACCCTGGCCGTCGGCGTCCTCGCCGCCCCGGCCGCGGCCCTTGCCGCGGCCGCCCCCGCCCTTGCCGGCGTCGCCGTTCTCGTCCCCGGCCTCGGTGGCGTGGCCGGTGAGCGAGAGGAAGACGTCGTCCAGGGTCGGACGGCGCAGGCCGATGTCGTCGATCTCGATGGACCGGCTGTCCAGCTCGCGGATCACGTCGGCGAGCACCCGGGCGCCGCCGCTGACGGGCACCGTGATCCTGCGGGTGTTGCGCTCCACGGTCGGCTCGCCCTGGGCGTACCCGGAGAGCGCGGAGAGCGCGTCGGCGACGAGGTCGGGGCGGTGCACCACGACCTCGATCCGCTCGCCGCCGATCTGCGCCTTGAGCTGGTCGGCGGTGCCGCGCGCGATCACCCGGCCGTGGTCGACCACGGCGATGTCGTGGGCGAGGCGGTCGGCCTCCTCCAGGTACTGGGTGGTGAGCAGCAGGGTGGTGCCCTGGTCGACCAGGGTCTCGATGACCTCCCACAGGGCGAGCCGGTTGCGCGGGTCGAGGCCGGTGGTCGGCTCGTCCAGGAACATCACCGGGGGGCGGACCACCAGCGCGGCGGCGAGGTCGAGCCGCCGGCGCATCCCGCCGGAGTAGGTCTTGGCGGTGCGGTCCTTGGCCTCGGCGAGGTTGAACCACTCCAGCAGTTCGAGCGCCCGGACCTTCGCCTCGCGGGCGGACATCTGGTAGAGCTCGCCGACCATCCGGAGGTTCTCGAAGCCGGTCAGGTACTCGTCGACCGCGGCGTACTGGCCGGAGAGCCCCATCAGGCTGCGGACCCGGTTGGGGTGCTTGAGGACGTCGACACCGGCGACCACCGCGCGCCCGGAGTCGGGGCGGAGCAGCGTGGTGAGGACGCGGACGGTGGTGGTCTTGCCGGCACCGTTCGGGCCGAGCAGCCCGAGCACCGTGCCCTCGGGGACGTCGAGGCTGACGCCGTCCAGGGCTCGTACGTCGCCGAAGGTCTTCACCAGGTTCTCGGCTTGGATGGCTGGCGCCATGGCCTGCCTCATCTCCTCGGACGAATGTGAGCGGGTCTGTCCCACTTTGCCCCGTGTTCGGGCGTGCGAGCGACTCGGTCCTCGCCGGTGGGCGACGGGATGCGATACATCGCGAGCCTGGCGGCACGCGATATATCGCGTCAAGGAAGAAAGCCCCGCCATCGTGACACGCGCCACTGACAACCGGGGGCCCACCGGCGCCGGCCCCGCCGGGCGGCGCCCCCGGCCCTACCGGGAGACCACGTACCCCGCGTCCCGCAGCTCGCCGAGCACCGCCGCGCAGTGCTCCGGCCCCTTGGTCTCCAGGTGGAGGTCCACCTCGACCTCGGTCAGCCCCAGCTGCGGGTCCACCCGCACGTGCGCCACGTCCAGGACGTTGGCGTCGACCTTCGTCAGCACCCCGAGCAGTCCGGCCAGCGCGCCCGGCCGGTCCGCCAGCCGCACCCGCAGCGACAGGTAGCGGCCGGCCGCCGCCAGGCCGTGCCGCAGCACCCGCTGCATCAGCTGCGGGTCGATGTTGCCGCCGGAGAGCACCGCCACGACCGGCCCCTCGAAGGAGTCCGGGTGCTCCAGCAGCGCCGCCACCGGACTCGCCCCGGCCGGCTCCACCACCAGCTTGAGCCGCTCCAGCCCGAGCAGCAGGGCCCGCGAGAGCGAGTCCTCGGTGACCGTCCGGACGCCGTCCGCCAGGGTGTTGACGATCTCGAACGGGATGTCCCCCGGCCGCCCGACCATGATCCCGTCCGCCATGGTGGCGAACCGCTCCAGCGAGACCGGGCGCCCGGCCGCCAGCGACGGCGGGTACGCCGCGGCGCCCGCCGCCTGCACCCCGACCACCCGCACGTCCGGCCGCAGCGGCTTGACCGCCGCCGCGATCCCGGCCAGCAGCCCGCCCCCGCCCACCCCGACCAGGATGGTGCGCACCTCGGGGCACTGCTCCAGGATCTCCAGCCCGACGGTGGCCTGCCCGGTGACGACGTCCCGGTGGTCGAAGGGGTGGATGAACACCGCGCCGCTCGCCTCCGCGTACCGCTGCGCGGCCTGCAGCGCCTCGTCCACGGTGGCGCCGTGCAGCCGGACCTCGGCGCCGTACTCGCGGGTCGCGGCGATCTTGGGCAGCGGCGCGGCCACCGGCATGAAGACGGTCGAGCGGACCCCGAGCAGCGAGGCCGCCAGCGCCACGCCCTGCGCGTGGTTCCCGGCGCTCGCCGCGACCACCCCGCCGGCCCGCTGCACCGGCGAGAGGCCCGCGATCCGCACGTACGCCCCGCGCAGCTTGAACGAGCCGGTGCGCTGCAGGTTCTCGCACTTCAGGTGGACCGGCGCGCCGACCAGTGCCGACAGGTGACGGCTGCCCTCCATCGGTGTCACCCGGGCGACCCCGGCGAGCATCTTCTGGGCGCCGCGGACGTCGTCGAGGGTGATCGGCCAGCTGTGCATGGAGGCAGCGTATGCCTTCGCGGAGCACCACCCCGGGACGTCGGACCTGTTCCCGGGCCCGCCCGGCCCGCGTACGCTGCTGGTTCTGAGCCTCTCTCACCGCACGACGATCGTGAGCCGCGATGACGACGACCTCGCCCCAGGCCACCCACCTCACCGACCCCGTGCACACCCAGCTCCAGTACCAGCTCGCCGTGTTCGCCCGCCGGATGGAACAGGTCCGCGGCTCCGACGGGGTGGCCGCCCTGGTCCGGGCCGCCTACCTGCTGCTGGAGCGTCTGGAGCGGGTCGGGCCCGCGAACGTCAAGGCCCTGGCCGACGCGCTCGGCGTCGACTCCTCCACCGTCACCCGGCAGGTCGCCCCGCTGGTGGCGGCCGGCCTGGTCGGCCGGGTCCAGGACCCGGCCGACCGGCGCGCCGTCCGGCTCGCCCTGACCCCGCTCGGCGCCGACCGGCTGGCCGAAGTCCGGGCCGGCCGGGCCGAGTTGACGCGACAGCTGGTGGCCGACTGGCCACCGGAGGAACAGCGCGCGTTCTGCGCCCTGCTGGCCCGCTTCAACCACTCCATGGAGTCGTACTCGGCGGGCCGGCAGAGCGCCCAGGACACGCCGCAGGGCGTGCCCGGGGCCGGGAGCCTCAGCCCAGCGCCTGCGTGAGGTCGGCCAGCAGGTCGTCGATCGACTCGATGCCCACCGAGACGCGCACCAGGTCGGCCGGCACCTCCAGGGCCGAACCGGCCACCGAGGCGTGGGTCATCCGGCCCGGGTGCTCGATCAGCGACTCCACGCCGCCCAGCGACTCGCCGAGGGTGAACAGCCGGGCCCGGTTGCAGACCTCGACCGCCGCCTCCTCGCCGCCGTTGACGCGGAACGACACCATGCCGCCGAACGCCTTCATCTGCTTGGCGGCGATGTCGTGGCCCGGGTGCTCGGGCAGACCCGGGTAGAGCACCTGGCTGACCTTGGGGTGGCCCGCCAGCAGCTCGGCGACCTTCTCCGCGTTGGAGCTGTGCCGGTCCATCCGGACGCCCAGGGTCTTGATGCCGCGCAGCACCAGCCAGGCGTCGAACGGGCCGGAGACCGCGCCCATCGCGTTCTGGTGGTAGGCGACCTCCTCGCCCAGCGCCGCGTCGGCCAGCACCAGGGCGCCGCCGACCACGTCCGAGTGGCCGCCCATGTACTTGGTGGTCGAGTGCACGACCGCGTCGGCGCCGAGCGCGATCGGCTGCTGCAGGTACGGGCTGGCGAAGGTGTTGTCGACCACCAGCAGCGCGCCGGCGCCGTGCGCGATCTCGGCCAGCGCGGCGAGGTCGGTGATGCCCAGCAGCGGGTTGGACGGGGTCTCCACCCACACCGCGCGGGTGTTGGGGCGCAGCGCCTCGCGGACGGTCGACAGGTCCTGGGTGTTGGCGACGGAGAACTCGACGCCCCAGCGGGTCAGCACCTTGGCGAAGAGCCGGAAGGTGCCGCCGTAGGCGTCGTTGGGGATGACGATGTGGTCGCCCGGCTTGAGGACGGTCCGCAGCAGGGTGTCCTCGGCGGCGAGGCCGGAGGCGAAGGCGAGGCCGCGGGAGCCGCCCTCCAGCGCGGCGAGGCACTCCTCCAGCGCGGTACGGGTCGGGTTGGCGCTGCGGCTGTACTCGTAGCCGCCCCGCAGGCCGCCCACCCCGTCCTGCTTGTAGGTGGACACCTGGTAGATCGGCGTGACGACGGCCCCGGTCTGGGGGTCTGCTTCCTGACCCGCGTGGATGGCGAGGGTCTCGAAGCCCTGGGGAAGCTGGTGCTCGGTCATGCTCCGAGCGTAGTCGGCGAACGGCGGGGTGCCGCCCCGAAGGCGGAGACGCCCCGGTCCCGGCCGGTGCCGCGGCCGCCTCCGGGGGCCTGCCCGGGCCTCCCGGGCGGCCCCCGGAGGCGCCCGGGGCCTCCCCTGCGCCCTGCCGCGCCGTCCGGGGCGGCTGGGCCCGGCCCCGGAATCACCGGCGGCCCGTCCGCGTTGGAACCTCCGCAACCCTTCCCGACCAGCTGGAGCAGGCCGTGCTGTTCAACCGCCACAAGACCTCGCTCGTCCCCGCCGACCAGGCGCTGCCCGGCCGGGAGGCCCCGGCCTTCACCCTCCGCGAGCCGCACACCGTGCTCGGCCACCCGCTCACCGGCCCGTACCCGGCGGGGCTGGAGGTGGCCGACTTCGGGCTGGGCTGCTTCTGGGGCGCCGAGCGGACGTTCTGGCGCCTGCCGGGCGTCTGGACGACGCTGGTCGGCTACCAGGGCGGCCACACCCCGAACCCGACGTACGAGGAGGTGTGCAGCGGTCTGACCGGGCACACCGAGGCGGTCCGAGTGGTGTTCGACCCCGCCGTGACCTCCTACGAGCAGCTGCTGAAGACCTTCTGGGAGTCGCACGACCCGACCCAGGGCAACCGCCAGGGCAACGACGTCGGCACCCAGTACCGGTCCGCGGTCTACACCCACTCCCCGGCCCAGGCGGCCGCCGCCGTCGCCACCCGGGACGCCTTCCAGCCTGCGCTCACCGCGATCGGGCTCGGCCCGGTGACCACCGAGATCGCCCCGGCGGGCCCGTTCTACCCCGCCGAGCCGTACCACCAGCAGTACCTGTCCGACGCCAAGAACCCGAACGGCTACTGCGGCCTCGGCGGGACCGGCGCCAGCTGCCCGATCGGGGTGGCCCGGACCGCCGAGGGCTGAGCCGCGGGTCCTTCCCGGCTGTCCGGCGCCGCTCCGCGGGCGCAGACTGGAAGGACCAGTAGGGCGGCTCCGTCACCCCTTCCGGTGGCGGGGCCGCCCCGTCTCCGAGGAGCCCGTCATGGCCGGCCTCATCCGCAGAAGCTTCGACACCGATCCCGAGGAAGTCCGCCCCTTCGAGGAGGGCAAGGGAGAGGTGCGCCTGGTCAACCTGGACGGCGGCGCCGTCGGACGGGGGGTGTTCGAGCCCGGCTGGCGGTGGTCGAAGCACATCAGGCCCCTCGCGGGCACGGACAGCTGCCAGGCCGCCCACGTCGGCTACGTCGTCTCCGGCCGGATGACGATCGTCATGGACGACGGCGAGCAGGCCGAGTTCGGCCCCGGCGACTTCATGGTCTGCCCGCCCGGCCACGACGCCTGGGTGGTGGGCGACGAGCCGGCGGTCGTGCTCGACTGGCAGGGCTTCGGCGACTACGCCAAGCGCGCCTGAACACCCCTCCCCCGTGCCTCCGGGGTGCTCAGCCCCGCCGGACCTCGTGCATGAAGCACCCGTAGTGCAGCGCGCGGACGTGCACCACGGCCACCTCCGGGTCGGCGAGCAGCGTCGCCGCCGCCACCTCGGCGGTCTCCGGGTCGACCGGGACGCCGCCCAGGATGTGCCCGCGCCGGTCGTAGGCGCGCAGCACCCGCTCGCTGCCGTGGAACCCGGTCGGCCAGCCGTCGCCGCCGGGACCGGCGCACGGGCCGTCGTGCAGGAAGACCGGGCCGATCTCGTCGTACGGGCCCGGCTCGGCCCCGGTCTCGGCGGCCCAGCGGCGCAGCGGCGCGTAGCCGACCAGGGCGATCCGGTCGCCCGGCAGCGCCTTGGTCAGGCAGCAGCGCAGCGGTGCGCCGCCGGTCTCGTCGACGGAGCGGACGGGGGGACGGCCCGCGTCGTCGCGCACCAGCAGGGTGCGGTGGACGGCCGGGTCGATCGGGCGGACGGCCAGGGCGGGAGCGGTGGAGGTTGTCGTCATGCCGTCCACCCTGCCGTCGGACCGGCGCCGGGACCGGCGGTTTTCGGCCGTCGCGCTGGACCGGCCGGACCGGCGTCGCCCCTGGGGCACCCCGGCGCGGTCCGGTGCGGTCCGGTGCGGTCCGGTGCGGTCCGGGGAGATTCCCCCGGGGGCCCGGACGGCGTCAGAGCGCGCTGCCGGCCTTCCAGTCGGCCCAGCCCATGTTCCAGCCGTTGAGCCCGTTGGAGGGCACCACCGTCTTGTCGCCGGAGTTCACGACCTCGACCACGTCGCCGATCATCGAGCTCTTGAAGAACTTGTAGCCGTCGGCGCCCTGGTCCTGGCCGCCCTTGACGTCCCGCAGGCCGATGCAGCCGTGGCTGGTGTTCTGGCTGCCGAAGATCGACGTCGGGGACCAGTAGTTGCCGTGGATGAAGGTCCCGGAGGTGCTGAGCCGCTGGGCGTGCGGGACGTCCGGGATGTCGTACTCGCTGCCGAGGCCGACGGTCTGCGAGTTCATCCGGGTCTGCTGGTACTGCTCGGTGATCACCATCCTGCCGCCCCAGGTGCGGAACTCGGGCGAGCCGCCGGAGATCGCGTAGACGGCGCTGACCTGGCCGTCGGTGGTGACGGTGAGCTTCTTGGTGGCGAGGTCGGCGACGCTGGTCTGCGCCCGGCCGACGGTGAAGCGGACGTCCTTGGACTGGGTGCCGTAGACGCCCCTGGCGCCCTGGACGTCCTTCAGCCGGAGCTTGACGGTCACCTTGGTGCCCTTGGCCCAGTACTCCTGCGGCCGGAAGTCGAGGCGGGTGCTGGAGAACCAGTGCCCGACGATCTCGACGCCCGGCTCGGCTATGACGGTGATCGCCTGCTGGACGGTCTTGCGGTCGGTGACCGGCTTGCTGAAGTTGATGGAGACGGGCATGCCGACGCCGACGACCGAGCCGTCCTCGGGGGTGAAGTAGCCCACGAAGGTGTTGGCCGGGGTCGCCGTGGTGAAGACGGCGTTGGCGTCCGCCTCCAGCTTGTCCTTGTCGGTGGCGGCGGCGGTCACGGTGTACTTGGTGCCGCTGGCCGGTGCGGCGGCCGAGGTCCAGCTGCCGCCGTCGGCGGAGAGCTGGCCGGCCAGCGCCTTGCCGGTGGAGTCGGTGACCTTGACCGAGGTGAGGGTGCCGTTCGCGACGGTGACCTTGACCGGGTCGCTGAAGCTGGCCGCGGTGGAGCCGTCGGCGGGCGTCACGGTGATCACGGCGACCGAGGTCTTCGGCGTGCTGGTGGCACTGGGGGTCGCCTGGCCGCCGGAGCCGCCCGCACCCGTGGCGCCGGTGGCCGAACCGCCCGCGCCACCGCCGCCTCCGCCGGAGCCACCGGAGCCGCTGCCACCGGTGCCGCCGCTCTCGACGCCCTTGGTGTCGTTGCAGGCCGCCAGCAGCAGGACCGGGGCCCCGATCAGCCCGGCCAGCACACCGCGCCGGCTCCAGCTGCCTCCGGCCGACCGGCCCCGACCGTCCCCTGCCGTCACGTCGCCCACTCCCTGCTGATCATTCGGGCACTTACGGATAGGGAAACGCGTTCTGCGTGTTCACGGTTCCCACACCAACGGGTAGCGATCGTACGAGATGACGAAACTTACCGCCAAATATGGACAAAACGCCCGGCCTGTGGATCACAGGCCGGGCGGTCAGGAGCCGTGACGGGCACGCCCTACTCGGCGGCCTCCTCCACGGCGTACTCGTCCCACTCGTCGCCCTCGGGGTCGAAGTCGGTCTTCGCGGACTCCCAGGTCGCCGAGGCGAGCTCGACACCCGGGACGTCGCCGAGCAGCGCCACCGGGTCGATGAAGTGGGCGAGCGAACCCGACGGGTCCACCTCGATGGCGTCGACGGACTGCGCCCGCTCGTCGTCGTCGAGGTACTCGTCCGCCGCCACCTGCTGCAGGGCCGCCGCCTTCAGCGCGCCCTCGTCGGTGATCTCGGCGATGAGCTCGATGTGGAGCCGGACGTAGCGGGGAGCGTCCTGGCCGTTCGTGTCAGTGCTGGTCATGCGTGCGAGGTTACGGGAAACCGCCCGGGGCCGAAGGTCGCACCCGTACGGGGCGGGCCGCCGGACCCGGCCGCCCGGGAAGCGCGGCACACGGCGGAGCGGGGGACGACGCCGGGCGGAGCACGGCGGACGGGGCGGCGCGGACGGACGGTGACACGGGAAGGGCCGGTCCCTCCGAAGAGGGACCGGCCCTGCCGCCTCCGCCGGGCTCCCCCACCCGGGAGCCGCGGAGACGCGCCAAGCGGCGCGGTCGCCACGGGAGCCGCCGCACCCTGTGACCGGCCGGAGCCGGGCAGGGGCGGGACGACGGCGTCTCCCGCGGACAAGGACACCGCCGGCCGGGTCAGGGCCGGCCGTAGTGCCCGGAGACGATCGGCGACGCCGGGGAGCCGCTCCCGGACTGTCGTCGTCGCCTCGCTCGGCTTCTTGCCGTTGCCCACAACGATGCCGCAGCGTTGTTAAGCGCGTGCTGCGCGCAGGTGACACCGGTGTACCAGTTCGCCCGGAAACGGAACCTCAGCCGTCCGGTCGGGGTGGGCGGCTGACCGTCCCTCAGTGGCCGGGCCCAGGCGGACGGGCCCCAGCCGGACGGGCCCTCGGCGGACGGGCCCCTCGGCGGCCGGCACCTCAGTGGCCGGTCCCTCAGTGACCGGGGCGGCTGCCGGCGAGGAAGCCGAGCAGGTCCTGGCGGGTGACGATGCCCTGCGGCTTGCCCTCCACCAGCACCACCGCGGCGTCGGCCTTCTCCAGCACCGTCATCAGGTTGGTGACGGTCTCGCCCGAGCCGACCACCGGGAGCGGCTTGGACATCACCCTGTCCAGCGTGTCGGTCAGCTGGATCTCGTTCGCGAAGACGCCCTCCAGCAGCAGCTTCTCCGCCACCGAGCCGATCACCTCGCCGGCCATGATGTCCGGGTGGCCGGCGCCCGGCGAGACCACGGGCATCTGCGAGACGCCGTACTCGCGCAGCACCCGGACCGCCTCGGCGACGGTCTCGCTGGGGTGCATGTGGACGAACTGCGGGATGCCCTCGTGCTCGATGGCGTCCTTGCGGGCCAGCACCTCGCCGATGTGCGCCTCGTCGGTGGCGGACGGCAGGAAGCCGTAGTCGGCCATCCAGTCGTCGTTGAAGATCTTCGACAGGTAGCCGCGGCCGCCGTCCGGCAGCAGCACCACGACGACGTCGTCCGGGCCGAGCTTCTTGGCGACCTCCAGCGCGGCGACGACCGCCATGCCGCAGGAACCGCCGACCAGCAGGCCCTCCTCCTTGGCCAGGCGGCGGGTCATCTGGAACGAGTCCTTGTCGGAGACGGCGACGATCTCGTCCGCGACGCCGCGGTCGTAGGCGGTCGGCCAGAAGTCCTCACCGACGCCCTCGACCAGGTACGGCCGGCCGGTGCCGCCCGAGTAGACGGAGCCCTCGGGGTCGGCGCCGACCACCTTGACCTTGCCGCCGGAGGCCTCCTTCAGGTAGTTGCCGGTGCCCGAGATGGTGCCGCCGGTGCCGACGCCGGCCACGAAGTGGGTGATCCTCCCCCCGGTCTGCTCCCACAGCTCCGGGCCGGTGGAGTGGTAGTGCGAGGCCGGGTTGTCCGGGTTGGAGTACTGGTCCGGCTTCCAGGCGTTCGGGGTCTCCCGGACCAGGCGGTCGGAGACGTTGTAGTAGGAGTCCGGGTGCTCAGGGGCGACGGCGGTCGGGCAGACGACCACCTCGGCGCCGTACGCGCGCAGTGTGTTGATCTTGTCGGTGGACACCTTGTCCGGACAGACGAAGATGCACTTGTAGCCCTTCTGCTGGGCCACGATCGCCAGGCCGACGCCGGTGTTGCCGGAGGTCGGCTCGACGATGGTGCCGCCGGGCTTCAGGGCGCCCGAGGCCTCGGCGGCCTCGATCATGCGCATCGCGATCCGGTCCTTCACCGAGCCGCCGGGGTTGAAGTACTCGACCTTCGCGAGCACGGTCGCGCTGATCCCCTCGGTGACCTTGTTCAGCTTGACCAGCGGCGTGTTGCCGACCAGGTCGATGATCGAGTTGTGGTACCGCACGGGGGTCCTCCCGGTCTGTGGGCATGCGAGTGCTTTTCGGTACTGCAAAGCCTAGGCCGTGCCACCGGCCCCGGCCCGCCCCTTCCTCCCCACCCCGCCCACCGGCCACACCGGGAACCCGTCCGCACCTTCCGGCCGCCGCCCGCGGCGGCCTCCCGGCCCCTCCCGGCCCGGCCCGGCCGGTACCCGCGGCGGCCTCCCCGACCGCCGTCCGGGCCGCCGCCCCGCACCCCGCCCGGCGTCCCGCCCCGCACCCTCCCGTGCCACGAACGGCCCACCCCCGTCGTAGCCCGGCGCCAACCCGGGTAGGAGGGGTGTACACGCATCGGCAACGGCCCCTCGGGGCGGCACGAGGACGCGAAGGGGGAACCGGATGCCAGGGGCACACGAGTCGCGGGCCCGGGTGGCCCGCCGGATCGCCACCGCGGCGGCGTACGGCGGCGGAGGCCTCGGCCTGCTGGGCGTGGGCCTGGTCGGCCTGCTGCTGACCGAGAGCAAGCTGGCCGTCCAGGCCATCGGCGTCCTGGAGGGCGACCCGCCCCGGGCCGACGGCGTCTACGGCGAGGCCTTCGCCGACTCCGCCTCCGAGTCGCAGCCCCCGCTGGTGCTGGCCTTCCTCGGCGACTCCACCGCCGCCGGCCTCGGTGTGCTGCGGGCCAGGGAGACACCGGGCGCACTGCTCGCCGCAGGCCTGGCCTCGGTGGCCGAACGCCCGGTCCGGCTGGTGAACGTGGCGTTCTCCGGCGGCCGCTCCGCCGACCTGCCCGGCCAGCTGGAGCAGGCGCTGCCGCACCGCCCGGACGTCGCCGTGATCATGATCGGCGCCAACGACGTCACCCGGCACAGCCCGGCCCAGCTCGCGGTGCGCCAGCTCGGCGAGACGGTCGCGGCGCTGCGGGCCGCCGGCTGCGAGGTGGTGGTCGGGACCTGCCCGGACCTCGGGACGATCAAGCCGGTCCGTCCGCCGCTGCGCTGGGTGGCCCGCCGGCTCAGCCGCCAGCTCGCGGCCGCGCAGACCATCGCCGTGGTGGAGGCGGACGGCCGGACCGTCTCCCTCGGCTCGCTGCTCGGCCCGGAGTTCGCCGCCCGGCCGGAGATGTTCGCGGCCGACCGCTACCACCCGTCCGCGCAGGGGTACGCGACGGCCGCGATGGCGGTGCTGCCCTCGGTCTGCGCCGCACTGGGCCTCTGGCCTGAGGAGGAGCGGCCGGTCGGCCGGGTCCAGGGCGAGACGGTGCTGCCGGTGGCGGTGGCCGCGGCCGCGGCGGCCGGGCGGTCCGGTACGGAGGTGGCGGCGGTCGGAGCCGAGGGCGCGGTCCGGCGCTGGGCTCTGCTGCGGCACCGGCTCCGGGTCGGCCTGCCCGGCTCCTGGGCGGCCGCGGAGCCCGGCGCCGGCCAGGAGGCCGGTCAGGACGCCGGGCCGGGCGGCGGGCGGAACTCCGGAGCGGGCCCCGGCCAGGACGCCGGGTCGGGCACCGAACGGGACGCCGCCCCCGTACGGGCCCCCGCCCACCCCCCGGTCCGGGCCGCCCCGGCGCAGGTCACCGAGGACGGCAACACGTCGGCCAGCTCACACGCCGGGGCGGGTGACGCCTGACCTACCAGGCGGTAACTTTCCTCCCGGGCGCCCGTCGTCCGGCCCGCGCCCACCCGGCCCGGGACCGTCCCGGGCACCCCGTAGTCGAAGGTCACCCAGCGAGGAGCCCGCCATGCCCGAAGCCGTCATCGTCAGCGCCGCCCGTTCGCCGATCGGCCGGGCCTTCAAGGGCTCCCTCAAGGACGTCCGGCCCGACGACCTGACCGCGCAGGTCATCGGCGCCGCACTGGCCAAGGTGCCGCAGCTCGACCCCCGCACCATCGACGACCTGATGCTCGGCTGCGGCCTGCCCGGCGGCGAGCAGGGCCACAACCTGGCCCGCGTCGTGGCCGTGCAGATGGGCATGGACTACCTGCCCGGCGCCACCGTCACCCGCTACTGCTCGTCCTCGCTGCAGACCACGCGGATGGCACTGCACGCGATCAGGGCCGGCGAGGGCGACGTCTTCCTCTCCGCCGGCGTGGAGACGGTCTCCCGCAGCGTGAACGGCTCCTCGGACGGCATGCCGGGCACCATGAACCCGCTCTTCGACGAGGCCCAGGCCCGCACCGCCCGGCGCGCGGCGGAGGGCGGCGGCACGTGGCACGACCCGCGCGAGGACGGCCTGCTGCCGGACGCCTACATCGCGATGGGCCAGACCGCCGAGAACCTCGCCGCACTCAAGGGCGTCACCCGGGCCGAGCAGGACGAGTTCGGCGTCCGCTCGCAGAACCTCGCCGAGGCCGCCATCAAGGCCGGCTTCTGGGAGCGCGAGATCACCCCCGTGACGCTGCCCGACGGCACCGTGGTCTCCACGGACGACGGCCCGCGCGCCGGCGTCACGCTGGAGGGCGTCTCCGGCCTCAAGCCGGTGTTCCGCCCCGACGGCACCGTGACCGCCGGTAACTGCTGCCCGCTGAACGACGGCGCGGCCGCACTGGTCGTCATGTCCGACACCAAGGCCCGCGAGCTGGGGATCACCCCGCTCGCCCGGGTGGTCTCCACCGGAGTGAGCGCGCTCTCCCCCGAGATCATGGGCCACGGCCCGGTCGAGGCCTCGAAGCAGGCCCTCCGGCGGGCCGGCCTGACCATCGGCGACATCGACCTGGTCGAGATCAACGAGGCCTTCGCCGCCCAGGTCATCCCGTCCTACCGCGACCTGGGCGTCGACCTGGACCGGCTGAACGTCAACGGCGGTGCCATCGCGGTCGGCCACCCGTTCGGCATGACCGGCGCACGGATCACCACCACCCTGATCAACTCCCTGCAGTGGCACGACAAGCAGTTCGGTCTGGAGACCATGTGCGTCGGTGGCGGCCAGGGCATGGCGATGGTCATCGAGCGGCTCAGCTGACGTCCCGACGTCAACTCCGAAGGGTCCAGACCACCCATTTGGAGTGACCGTGCGTAATTGAGGGCCGGATCACACCGCGAGGTCGATCCGGCCCTCGATCCTGTCGTTTCCGGCTCGAAAATCGACAGTGCGGAGCGGATCAACTCCGCAGCGTAGAACGGTGTTACCTAACAATTTGGGGACAAGAGCGAAAGTCACAGACAAATCCGACATTGGCCACTGCAGTAACAGCCCCGTATGCGGCAGTGTGGAGACGTAACCCCGTTCCACTCCTCCCTAGGAGTACGTTCCGTGAGCGCCGTCTACACCATCCTGCTGCTGATCCCGATCGCCGTGTCGACCGCCGTCCTGTTCCACCTCCGGGGAATCTCCCGCCGGTTGGACGCCCAGGCCGCGCGGGCCGCCGCGGCCGCCGCCGCCCCGGTCCCGGTCGACGAGGCCGCGATACGCCGGGCCGTCGCCGAGGCACTGGCCGCCGACCGCGAACGGGAGATCACCGAGGCCCGGGCGTTCTGGGCCGAGCAGGAGGCCCGCGCGGCCGAGGACGAGCCGCTGTTCGACTCGCCCTTCGCCGGTGTCTTCGGCAGCAGCGAGGAGTGGCCGCTCTTCTTCCCCCGCCCGACCGGCCCGCAGGACGCCGCCGACAACTCCGGGACCATGGACCCGGAGTTCGGCGAGGCGCTGCGCTCCGCGCTGGAGGACCTGATCAACGAGGGCGGCACCCACTCCGCCCGTCCCGCCGGGCCGGACACCGACGGCGGCGCCCCGCTGCACCCCGGCCACCCCGCCGGCCACCCGTCCGGCCACGCGGCCGGTCACCCCGCCGGTTACCCGTCCGGCCACCCCGCCGGCGAGACGGCCGGGGACGCCCGCGCCCGGCGCGAGGCCGACCTGCTGGCCACCGGCCTGGAGGCCGGACTGCTGGACACCGGATCGGCCGTCGAGGAGGCCCCGGTGGCCACCCCGGACCCGCGCCGCCACCCCTCGCACCCCGACTTCGTGCCCAGCCAGGCGCCGTCCCGCGAGTGGACCGACACCCGGCTGACCGCGCTCGCCGAGGAGGGCACCGCACTGGTCGACGTCCGCCCCGGCCCGCTCGGCACCCTGGACGTGTACGCCTTCGCCGACGGCACCACCCTCTGCGTCGCCCCGGGCGACCGCGAGGCCGCCTACCGGCTGATCGACGCGGTCCGGGCCGGCGAGAACGTCCGCCTGCTCGGCGGCTCCCGGTTCTCCGGCTCCTACTCGCTGACCTTCTCCACCGACGAGGACGCCGTGTACGTGCTCGCCGACCGGGTGGTGGCCAGCATCTGACGCAGCGACGGAGAGGCCGGCCGGGTCAAGGGGTTACCGACCCGGCCGGCCTCCGGCATGTCCGGGGCCGGAGCCGGGCCGCCCCGCCGCAGTACCACCCCCCGGGGGGCCCCACCGCCGTGCCACAGCCGCCATCGCCGTCGTCGTACGGGGGCCCCGACGGTACGGGTGCCGCTCAGCCGCAGAGCACGGCCGTCTCCGCCAGCCTGGACGCCGCCTCGGCCCGCACCGCCGCGACCGGCGTCGGGCCACCGGACTCCGCCGGCAGTGCCACCTCGCCGTCCCGGGGAAGCGCGGCCAGCGCCGCCACCAGGTCGTGCCCGGTCACCGCCAGCTGGTCGCCGACCGCGAACGCCCCGGCCTCCGGCAGCTCGCGCACCGGACCGCCCTCGGCCGCCTGCGCCACCGCGGCCATCCACCGGGCCAGGGCCAGCGCGGCCGCCGCCCGCGACGGGTGGCCGGGGACGGCCCCGTGCAGCCGGCTCTGCGGCATCGAACGGAACCGGTCCGCCAGGGCGTCGACGGCTTCGGCCAGGGTCTTCTCTTCGGGCATGCGGCGAGCATACGGCCCGCCCCGGGCCGCACCCGCGCACGAAAGCCGCCGGGCCCCGGAGCTGGTGCTCCGGGGCCCGGCGGCAGTGTGTGCGCAGAACGCGCGGGTCGTGCGGTCGTGCGGTCGTGCAGTCGTGCAGTCGTGCGGGGACTAGTCGTCGCCGCGCAGGATCGCGATCAGCCGCAGCATCTCGACGTAGATCCAGACCAGCGAGAGGGTGAGCCCGAAGGCGGCCCGCCAGGCCTCCTTCTGCGGCGCACCGTGCGCGATGGCCTCCTCGACGGCGGCGAAGTCCAGGGAGAGGAAGAAGGCACCGAGCGCGATGCCGACCACGCCGACCAGGATGCCCAGCGGGCCCGAGCGCAGCCCCATGTCCGCACCGAACACCATCGACGCGACCATGTTGACCAGCATCAGCAGCACGAAGCCCATGGCGATCGCGATGCCGATCCGCGTGTAGCGCGGGGTGACCCGGATCCGGCCGGTCTTGTAGGCGATCAGCATCGCCGCGAAGATCGCCGCCGTCCCCAGGACCGCCTGGATCGCGATGCCCGGCAGTGCGTTGTTGAGCACCTTGGTGATCGCGCCGAGCGCGAAGCCCTGGAGGGCCGCGTAGGCCAGGATCAGCGGCGGGCTGACGCTCCGCTTGAACGAGATCACCATGCCGACCACGAAGGCGATCAGCGAGGCGCCGACGGCGAGGCCGTAGTTGCGCTCCGGCAGGGCGAACCAGGCCAGACCGCCCGCGGCGACCAGGGTGAGCAGCGTCATCGCGGTGCGCGCGACGACGTCGTCCAGCGTCATCCGGCCGGTCTCCAGCGGACCGGCGGACGGCGCCCGGTACATCTCGACCAGCTGGTCGTCGGTCAGCGGTGCCTGACCCTGGGACTGCTGCGCGTAGGGGCTGCTCGCGTACGGGTTGTTGCCGTACGGGTTGTTGCCGTAGGGGTTGGTCGCGGGCTGGCCCCCGGCCGGCGGGGTCTGGGTGGTCCCGAAACCCGCGTAGCCGGACTCGCGGGTGAAGGACCCCTCCCGCGAGAAGACCGGGTTGCTGCTTCTCATTGCTCATTCCCTCCGTGGCGGCACTGCACCGCCCGAACCACAAGGGTAATGGCTTGGCAAAAAAACCAACATCCGCCGCGAGGAGGATCCGGCGGGGAACGTCCGGCGGGGACGCCGGTCGGCGTCCCCGCGGGTCGGTCGGTGCCCGGAGCCGGACTCGAACCGGCACGGCCTCACGGCCAAGCAGTTTTAAGCTGCCCGTGTCTGCGTTCCACCATCCGGGCCGTCCCGTGGACCGGCCTCGCCCGTGGACCGGAGAGCAGCGCTCCGCCCCCGTGCGGGCCACCCCTGAGCCTAGTCTCCCGGCCTCCCCTTTCGCATGTTCCGAGCCAGGGAAGTTGTCATGTTTCCTTGCCATCTGACGAACAGTTCGTGATCTGGCCACCCGAGGCGTGCGATCCGGCCACCGGCGTTCCGGTCAGGGTCTGCGTCATACCGCAGGAGGAGGGCGCCGGCCGGGCGTACGCCCAGCGGTGGTCAGGCCAACCGTCCGGCGGAGCGACGAGGAACCATGATCACGGGGTCGAGCATGGAGGTACGGCCGGAAGTCCCCCGGGAGGGGGCCCGGCCGGCCAGCGGATTCCCGGCAGCGTCCGGACCCGTCCTGCCCACGACCACAAGGAGCACCCCGTGACCACGTCGACCGCGACCGCCGTCCGCACCGGCCGGGCGGCCGCCCGCGCCACCGGCCTCAACAAGGTCTACGGGGAGGGCGAGACCCGCGTCGTCGCCCTGGACAACGTCAGCGTCACCTTCCCGCAGGGCGAGTTCACCGCCATCATGGGCCCCTCCGGCTCCGGCAAGTCGACCCTCATGCACTGCATGGCCGGCCTCGACACCGTCTCCTCCGGCTCCTCCACCATCGGCGACACCGAACTCGTCGGCCTCAAGGACAAGCAGCTCACCCAGCTGCGCCGCGACCACATCGGCTTCATCTTCCAGGCCTTCAACCTGCTCCCCACCCTGACCGCCCTGGAGAACATCACCCTCCCGATGGACATCGCCGGCCGCAAGGCCGACAAGCAGTGGCTGGACCGCGTCGTGGACACCGTCGGCCTCTCCGGCCGCCTCTCCCACCGCCCCAGCCAGCTCTCCGGCGGCCAGCAGCAGCGCGTCGCCTGCGCCCGCGCCCTCGCGAGCAAGCCCGACATCGTCTTCGCCGACGAGCCCACCGGCAACCTCGACTCCCGCTCCGGCGCCGAGATCCTCTCCTTCCTGCGCAACTCCGTCCGCGAGCTCGGCCAGACCGTCGTCATGGTGACCCACGACCCCGTCGCCGCCGCCTACGCCGACCGCGTCGTCTTCCTCGCCGACGGCCGCATCGTCGACGAGCTCCACCAGCCCACCGCCGACACCGTCCTGGACCGCATGCGCCGCTTCGACGCCAAGGGCCGCACCAGCTGACGACCGGACAGCCGACCGCCCCCCTCCCAGACCCAGGACACCCGGGACACCCCATGTATCGCACCGCACTGCGCAACGTGCTGGCCCACAAGGGCCGACTCCTGATGACCGCGCTCGCCGTCATGCTCGGAACGGCCTTCGTCGCCGGCACCATGGTCTTCTCCGACACCTTCGGCAAGGCCATGCGGGACAGCAACTCCAAGAGCTACTCGGACGTGTCGGTCCAGGTCGTCGACAACTCCGCCGGTTCCACGGCCAGCGTCAAGGAGCGGAGCGAGGCGAACCCGGTCACCCTGACCGACGCGACCGTCCAGCAGCTCGCCGCGCTGCCGGGCACCGCCTCCACCCGGGGCGTGGTCAGCGGCTTCACCGGTGTCGCCGACAAGAAGGGCGACCTGGTCGGCGAGGCCTGGTCGGCCAAGGGCGCGAACTACACCCCCGGCCCGGACGGCAAGGACGCCCGCTACCCGATGGCCGAGGGCCAGGGGCCGCGGACGGCCAAGGAGGTCGCCCTCGACCGGAAGACCGCCGACAAGGCCGGCTACAAGGTCGGCGACACCGTCCGCTTCGCCTCCAACGGCCCGGTCGTCGAGGCCCGGCTCACCGGCGTGTTCACCACCGACGACCCGGTCGTGAACACCGGCGGCACGCTCACCCTGTTCGACCGCGCCACCGCCCAGCAGCTGCTGCTGGAGCCCGGCCGCTACAGCAGCATCGTGCTCACCACCAAGCCCGGCACCACCCAGGACGCCCTGCTCTCCCAGGTCGACCGGCAGCTCAAGCCCGACCAGCAGATCGAGGTCCGCACCGGCGAGCAGCTCAAGGCCGAGGAGGAGCGGATGATCACCAGCGGCACCGAGGGCATGCGCTCCATGCTGCTCTCGTTCGCCGCGATCTCGCTCTTCGTCGGCATCTTCATCATCGCCAACACCTTCACCATGCTGGTCGCCCAGCGCACCAAGGAGCTGGCACTGCTCCGCGCGATCGGCGCCAGCCGCAAGCAGGTCACCCGGTCCGTCCTGGTCGAGGCCCTGGCGATCGGCACCGTGTCGGCGGTGGCCGGCCTGGTCGCCGGCGTCGGCATCGGCGCCGGGCTGCAGTCCCTCGTCGCCGCGCTGGACGACGGCATGCCGACCGGTTCGCTGGTCGTCAAGCCGCTGACCGTGGCGGTCACCGTGGTCGTCGGCATCCTGGTGACGGTGCTGTCCGCGCTGCTGCCCGCCCTGCGCGCCTCCCGGATCGCCCCGGTGGCCGCGATGAGCAGCGGCGACCAGCCCGCCTCCCAGAAGTCGCTGGTCGTCCGGAACGTGATCGGCTCGCTGCTGGCCGCCGGCGGCATCGCACTGGTCGCCTTCGGCGCGGCCAAGGGCAACTCCGACGGCCGGATGCCGGTCGCGGTCGGCGCCCTGCTCGCCGTCCTCGGCGTCTTCATCCTGCTGCCGCTGCTCTCCCGCCCGGTGATCGCCCTGGTCGGACCGGTCCTCGGCGGACTGTTCGGCATGCCCGGCAAGCTGGCCCGGCAGAACGCGGTGCGCAACCCGCGCCGCACCGCCGCCACCGCCGCCGCGCTCACCATCGGACTGGCCCTGGTCACCGGGCTCACCGTGATCGGCGCCTCGGTCTCCAGCGCGGTCGACAAGGCCGTCACCAGCGCGATGAAGGCCGACTTCATGGTCTCGGCCGCCAACCGCATGGACCTCTCCGACAAGGTCCCGGACGAGATCGCCAAGGCCCCCGGGGTCAGCGCCTCCTCGCCGCTGACCAACGCCTACTGGGAGCTCAACGGCACCAGCAAGGAGATCACCGGGTTCAACCCGGACAGCTTCGACAAGCTGGTCTCGGTCCAGCTGAAGAGCGGCTCGCTCGCCGCCCTGGGCAAGGGCCAGCTGCTGATCGACGACAAGGTCGCCGAGAAGTTCAACGCCACCACCGGCTCGACGCTCAACGTCACGGTCCGGGGCGCGAACGCCGGCGCCCTGACCGTCGGCGGCGTCTACGCCGCGGACGACATGCTCGGCCAGGTCATGGTGTCCAACAGCGAGGTCCTCAAGCGCGATCCGCAGCCCTACCTGAAGAGCGTCCTGGTCAAGGGCACCGACGGGGAGAGCGAGGGCCTCCGGCAGGCGCTGAAGAGCGCCACCGGCTCCAACCCGGTGATCGAGGTCAAGTCCAAGCAGGACGTCCGCGACGACTTCAGCCAGATCATCACCTTCGCGCTGAACATGATGTACGGCCTGCTGGCGATGTCCGTGGTGGTCGCGGTCCTCGGGGTGATCAACACCCTGGCGATGTCGGTCTTCGAGCGGAAGCGCGAGATCGGCATGCTGCGGGCGATCGGCCTGGACCGCGGCGGGATCAAGCGGATGGTCCGGCTGGAGTCCGTGGTGATCTCGGTCTTCGGCGCCGGCATCGGCGTCCTGCTCGGCGCCTTCACGGCCTGGGCGATCAACGGCACCCTGAAGTCCACCATGCCGACCCTGACCACGGTCCTCCCGTTCGGCCAGCTGCTGCTCTTCCTGGCGCTGGCGGGCGTGGTCGGCCTGGTCGCCGCCTTCTGGCCCGCCCGCCGGGCGTCCAAGCTGGACATCCTGGCGAGCATCAAGACCGACTGACCCGGGGTCGGGCGCGGTACCGACCGCACCGACACGGGAAGGCCCCCGCCAGAGGGTTCGGCGGGGGCCTTCTCGTACTTCTCGTACTCCGCCCGACTCGCACAGCCGGCTGAGCACCACGGAGGTCGTGGTCCGGCAGCGCTGCCGGGCGGAGGGCCTCCGACTCATACCCCGGTGCTCCCACACCGGGGTCCGTAGTCGCTTACTTGCTGCTGGCGAGCTCCTTGTCGGCGGCCGGGGCGGCGGCCGGCTTGGCGGCCTCGACCGGCTTCGGCGCGGGACCCGCGGCCTCCTGGAACGCCTCGTACGGCTTCTCCATCTGCGACAGGCCGACGGCCTCGCGCTTCAGGAACACGGCCAGGGTCCAGTCGGTGAAGACGCGCACCTTGCGGTTCATGGTGGGGACCATGGCGCCGTGGTACAGGCGGTGGAACCACCAGGCCGGACGGCCCTTCAGCTTGTACTTGCCGAAGAGGATCGCCACGCCCTTGTGCAGGCCGAGGCCGGCGACCGCACCCAGGTTCTTGTGCTTGTACTCCTGCTGCGGGAAACCACGCATGCCGGAGATGACGTTGTCACCGAGGACGGCGGCCTGACGGACGGCGTGCTGCGCGTTCGGCGGGCACCAGGCGCCCTCGCCGGCGGCGAGGTCCGGCACCTGGGCGTTGTCGCCGGCGGCCCAGACGTAGTCGAAGCCCTGGACCTGGAGGGTCGGCGCGGTGTCGACGTGGCCGCGGGGGCCCAGCGGCAGACCGAACTCGGACAGCACCGGGTTCGGCTTCACGCCGGCGGTCCACACGATGGTGGAGGCGTCCGCCTCGACGCCGTTCTTCAGCACGACGTGCTGGTCGACGCAGGAGTCCATCGAGGTCTCGATGTAGATCTCGATCTGGCGCTCTTCGAGCTTCTCCTTGGTCCACAGACCGAGGTCCGGGCCCATCTCCGGGAGGATGCGGTTGGCCGCCTCCACCAGGATGAAGCGCATGTCGTCGCGGCCGACCGTCTTGTAGATCTTGGCGGCGTCGCGCGCCATGTCCTCGATCTCGGCGATCGTCTCGACGCCGGCGAAGCCGCCGCCGACGACGACGAAGGTCAGCGCCTTGCGGCGGATCGCCTCGTCCGTGGTGGACTCGGCCTTGTCCAGCTGCGCCATGACGTGGTTGCGGAGGCTGATGGCCTCCTCCACGGTCTTCATGCCGATGCCGTGCTCCGCGAGACCCGGGATCGGGAAGGTGCGGGAGACCGAGCCGGTCGCGACGACCAGGTACTCGAAGGGCAGCTCGTACGAGTCGCCGGCCGCGGGCTGGATGGTGGCGACCTTGCGGGCGTGGTCCACACCGGTGACAGCACCGGTGAGCACCTCCGCCTTCTTGAGGGCGCTGCGCAGCGGCGCGACGAGGTTTCGGGGCGCGACGTTGCCGCCGGCCGCCTCGGGGAGGAAAGGCAGGTACGTCATGTACGACCGCGGGTCGACGACCGTGACGGTCGCTTCGCCGTAACGCATCTTCTTGAGGATGCGCATCGCGGCATACAGGCCGACGTAACCACCGCCGACAATGAGGATGCGAGGACGCTCCGTGGTGCTCATATCCGAAAGTATCCAGCACCGTTCGGAGCAGCCTTCGTGAGCCCGCTCACAAGCTCCTGGACACCCCGTGCTACACTTCGCGCCCCCAAATCGACCCCCGGGTCGGCTCCTCATGGCCGACCGGACCCCCCGGCGAGCACGTCCGTTCGAACGGCCCCGCTGAGCAGCAACGATCCGCATGGGGCCCGGGTTCCCCTATGGGGTTTCGATTTTCAAACCTCTGGTGCGACGGAACCTGCGATCCAGCGGGCATCATGCCGAACGGGCCTTCGGTCCCACATATCGGACGGACCGGACCGCTCGGGGCGGCGAAAGGGCGGATCTCCATGTGAAGAAATTCACGAACTTTCCCGCACGGGCCCGGGCGCGCCCCGGCCCCGGGGCCCGTGGCGGGGCCCCGGGGCCGGTGGAACAGCAGGCCGCGGGCGGCGCGCGGTCAGGAGGCGATGCTCCAGGCGATGCCGTCCAGGATGTCGTGCTCGCTGACGACCACCTCGGCGGCGCCGGTCCGCTCCATGATCTCCAGCAGCTCCAGCGCGCCGGCGGCGATCACGTCCACCCGGCCCGGGTGCATCGAGGGGATCGCCGCCCGCTCCGCGTGGGTGGCGTGCAGCAGCCGGTCGGCGATCGCGGCCACCTCGTCGCGGCTCATCCGGGAGTGGTGGATCGCCTCGGAGTCGTACCCGGGCAGGTCCTGGGCGATCGCCGAGATGGTGGTGACCGTCCCGGCCAGGCCGACCAGGGTGGCCGCCCCGGTCAGCGGGACGGCCTCCTCCGCCCGGTCCAGCTCGGCCCGGACGTGCGCGCGCGCGTCCGCCACCTGCTCGTCCGAGGGCAGCTCGGCGCCGCCGAAGTGGCGCTCGGTCAGCCGGACGCAGCCGATGTCCACCGAACGCGCGGCCCGCACGTCCTCGTCGCCGAGCACGAACTCGGTCGAGCCGCCACCCAGGTCGAAGACCAGGTACGGCGCCGGGAACTGACCGCCGGTGAACTCCTTGGTGGCCCCGACGAAGGAGAGGTGGGCCTCCTCCTCGCCGCTGACCACCTCGGGCTCGACGCCCAGGATGTCGCGCACGCCCTCGATGTACTCGGCGCTGTTCTCGGCGTCCCGGGATGCGCTGGTGGCCACGAAGCGGATCCGCTCGGGGCCGACCCCGAAGCCGGAGACGACCTCCGCGTACTCCCGGCAGGCCGCGAAGGTGCGGGCCAGCGCGTCCGGGTGCAGCCGGCCGGTCCGGTCGACGCCCTGGCCGAGCCGGTTGATGACCATCCGCCGGTCGAGGTCGGTGATCGCCCCGGTCTCCGGGTCGAGGTCGGCGACCAGCAGCCGGATCGAGTTGGTGCCGCAGTCGATCGCGGCGACCCTGGTGACGGTCATTCCCCGGCCTCCCCGGCCTCCTGGGCGGCCCGCTTGGCGGCCCGCTCGACGGCCTTCTGCTCCTTGGCCGCGATCACGGCCGCGTTGTCCTGGTCCTTGGCCCGGTTGCGGGCCACCCGCGCACCGGCCTCGGCGACCTCGTCGGCGGAGACGCAGGGGCCCTTGGCCCACCAGTCCTCCAGCATGCCGATCGCCTCGTCGCCCAGCGGGTTGACGCCCTCGCCGGCCGCCAGCGAGTGGCCGACCAGCACGTGCAGGCACTTGACCCGGTCCGGCATGCCGCCGGCGCTCGGGAAGCCCTCCAGCACCTCGATGGCGTCGCGGCGGGCGATGTAGTCCTCGTGCGCCCCCTGGTACGCGGCGGCCAGCTCCGGGTCCTCGGCCAGCCGGGCCGTCTGGTCCTTCATCACGCCGTCCGCCTCCAGGGTGCCGATCAGCGAGGCGGCCTTGGGGCAGGTCAGGTAGTACAGCGTCGGGAACGGCGTGCCGTCCGGCAGCCGGGGAGCGGTCTCCACGACGTCCGGGTTGCCGCAGGGGCAGCGGTGGGCCACGCCGCGCAGGCCGCGCGGGACCCGGCCGAGCTGCGCGGCGATGGCCGCGACGTCCTCGTCGGAGACGGTGGGGTGGTTCTCAGTGGTCATGGGGGGAGCTGTCTCCGGCGGGGACGGGGGCGGGTGGTGAGGGAGGGGCGGAGGCGGCGGCCGGAGCCCGGGCGGGGGCCGCCGCGACGGTGGCGGCGGCGTCCACCGAGTCCCAGACGCTGGCGTACCAGGGCCTGCCGGTCTTGACCGGCCCGGCGGCCGGGTCCTGCGCGGGCGGCGGTGCGCCGAGGGACGACCCGGACCCGCCCGGGGCGGCCGGGTCCACCGCGATGTACGGGGTCTCCCCCGGCATCGCGTAGTGCAGCCGGGCGCGGGCCTGGACCTTGACGTACTCCGGGTCCTGCCAGCGGGCCTTCTCCCGGCGGAGCTGCTCGACCTGCTGCCGGGCGTGCTCGGCCTTGGCCCGCTGCGCGGTGATCTCGGAGCGCTGGGAGATGAACTGCCGGGTCGGGTACGCCAGGATCGCCACCAGTGAGCAGAGCACCAGGACGAGGACGGTCGCCCGGCTCGTGAACCGAGGCCGGGCCGCCAAGCCCGGGATCCTCCAGCCTGCCATCTCCGGTGTCCCCTCCTGGTCGCGACGGTGCCCCGCCGTCCACCCTACGGGGTGAACAGGCGGGGCACCGGCGGGAGCTGTGTGTGTCAGCCCTCGTACTTGAACCGCGGGAAGGCGCCGCGGCCGGCGTACTCGGCGGCGTCGTCGAGGATCTCCTCGATGCGCAGCAGCTGGTTGTACTTGGCGACGCGCTCGGAGCGGGCCGGGGCACCGGTCTTGATCTGGCCGCAGTTGGTCGCGACGGCCAGGTCGGCGATGGTGACGTCCTCGGTCTCGCCGGAGCGGTGCGACATCATGCAGCGGTAGCCGTTGCGCTGGGCCAGCTCGACGGCGTCCAGGGTCTCGGTCAGCGAGCCGATCTGGTTCACCTTCACCAGCAGCGCGTTGGCGGTGCCGGTCTCGATGCCGCGGGACAGGCGGGCCGGGTTGGTGACGAACAGGTCGTCGCCGACGATCTGGACCTTGTCGCCCAGCTTGTCGGTCATGGCCTTCCAGCCGTCCCAGTCGGACTCGTCCAGCGGGTCCTCGATGGAGACCAGCGGGTAGGCGGCGACCAGGCCGGCGTAGTACTCGATGAGCTCGGCGGAGGTGAGCGCCTTGCCCTCGAACTGGTAGGCGCCGTCCTCGTAGAACTCGGAGGAGGCGACGTCCAGCGCCAGCGCGACGTCCTTGCCCGGCACGTAGCCGGCCTTCTGGATGGCCTCGACGATGAGGTCCAGGGCCTCCCGGTTGGAGTCCAGGTTCGGGGCGAAGCCGCCCTCGTCGCCCAGGCCGGTGGAGAGGCCGCGCTCCTTCAGCACGCCCTTGAGGGTGTGGTAGACCTCGACGCCCCAGCGGACGGCCTCGGAGAAGGACTCCGCGCCGATCGGGGCGATCATGAACTCCTGGATGTCGACGTTGGAGTCCGCGTGCGAGCCGCCGTTGAGGATGTTCATCATCGGGACCGGCAGGACGTGCGCGTTCGGGCCGCCCAGGTAGCGGAACAGCGGCAGGTCGCTGGCCTCGGAGGCGGCGTGCGCGACGGCCAGCGAGACGCCCAGGATGGCGTTGGCGCCCAGCGAGGACTTGTCCGGGGTGGCGTCCAGGTCGAGCATGGCCTGGTCGATCAGGCGCTGCTCGGTGGCGTCGTAGCCCACCAGCTCCGGGCCGATCTGCTCGATGACGGCCAGGACGGCCTTCTCCACGCCCTTGCCGAAGTAGCGGTTCTTGTCGCCGTCGCGGAGCTCCAGCGCCTCGAAGGCACCGGTGGAGGCACCCGACGGGACAGCGGCACGGCCGGTGCTGCCGTCGTCGAGGCCGACCTCGACCTCGACCGTGGGGTTGCCACGCGAGTCGAGGATCTCACGGGCTACGACGACATCGATGGACGGCACGAGGCATCTCCTAGCGGAAGACGGTTCGGCTGACGGTGGGGTGCTGTCGGCCGGACGATTGCGGAGTCGTTACGACCAGAGCCTAACCGCACGGGCTCTCCGGGCCACGTCGGCCTCGGTCCCGTCTCAGCGTGTGGCACTGCTACCCACCGGTAGTTCACCTGGTTGACCCACGGGGAGGGGCCGGATCCGGACGAAGGGGGACGAGACCGGCCGGCCCCGCCCCCCTGCCGCCGGTCCGTCGACCGGACGGCCCGGCCCGGTCGAACCGGCCCGGCCCGAACGGACGGAGCGGGCCGGACGGACCGTGCGGGCCGGACGGAGCGGACCGGCATCAGCCGAGGGTCAGCACCTGGCCGGGGACGATCAGGTCCGGGTCGCCGCCGACCGTGCCGCGGTTGCCGTCGTACAGCGCCTGCCAGCCGCCGGAGACGCCCTGGCCGGCGGCGATGCCGGCGAGCGTGTCACCGGCCTGGACGGTGTAGCCGTGGCCGGCGCGCTGCTGGGCGGCCGGAGCGCTCTGGGCGGCCGGGGCACTCTGGGCGGCGGCCGGGGCGGCGTACTGCTGGTAGACGCTCTGGTGGCTGGTCCAGTACCAGGCGCCGTTGTTCTGGTACCAGAACACCTTCGCGTCGGCGTCCCAGCCGGCCTTGCCGGCGAACGACGGGGCCTGCGCGTTCTGCTGCACCTGCGGCTGGGCCTGCTCGGCGCGCTGCTGCACGTACTGCTCGGCCTGCGGCTTCGGGGCCTGCTGCTGCGGCTGGGCCTGCGGCTTGGGGGCGGCGTGCTTCGGGGCCTGCTGCGGCTGCTGGGCGGGCTTCGGCGTCTCGGGCTTCGGCGAGGCGTGCTTCGGCGCCGTCGGCTGCTGGGCCGCCGGCTTGGCGTCCGCCGAGGAGTCCGCCGAGGTGTCGACCGACGCCGGGGCGCCGCCCTTGCTCAGACCGGCCTTCTTGGAGCAGACCGGCCAGGCGCCCGGGCCCTGCGAGGCGAGGACCTTCTCCGCCACCGAGATCTGCTGCGCCTTGGAGGCCTGGTTGGCCTGCGGCGCGTACGCGGTGCCGCCGAACGCCTTCCAGGTGCTGGAGGTGAACTGCAGGCCGCCGTAGAAGCCGTTGCCGGTGTTGATGCTCCAGTTGCCGCCCGCCTCGCACTGGGCGACGGCGTCCCAGGTGGAGACCGGGGCGGCGGAGGCGCCGGTGGCGCTGAGGATCGGCATCGCCAGGCCGACGCCGGCGACACCGGCTACGGCGATGGCCTTCTCGGTCTGGGTGCGACGACGGTGACGGCCGTTTCCAACGAACAGCATGAAGGTCCCTCTCCGCACGCCTGCGAGGTGAGCTGTCGGGTTCGGACCGGGAGGTGGCCCGGCCGCACGAGGCGGCTTCACCCCAAGCCGTGGGGACGGCAACAAACCTGGTTCCCCCGCCCCTGCCCAGGGTCTGGTCGGTTTCCCGGGGCACGGCGGGCAGGACTCGGCGTTCCGTGCTCGGGGCTCGCAGCTGCGAACTCCAGGGAGAGTAGACAGATCCGCGGAGCAATCACAAGCTCATATCGTCGGTATCACACGGAAATCACGTCAGGCGATCGATTGCCCACCAACAGAGGCGCTATGTCCGGGTTGATGGTGGTTCAACCCACGCACAGAGGCGCGCCGGAGACCCGCCGTCAGCGTGTCGCGGGCCGGGTCAGCCGACAGCCGGAGTGTCGGCGGAAGGTCCGGTAGGAGCCTCCGTGGGCGCTTTCTCCGGGGTGAATTCCACCGGAAGTTCACGAAGTCCACGCATGATCAGACCACCGCGCCACCGCAGGTCCCCGGGACTGCCCGCGAGCCGCAGATCGGGCAGCCGGGTGAGCAGGGTGGCCAGCGCGGCCCTCCCCTCCAACCGGGCCAGCGGGGCGCCGATGCAGTAGTGGATGCCGTGCCCGAAGCCCAGGTGCGGGTTGTCCGCGCGCGCCAGGTCGAGGGTGTTCTCGTCGGCGAACCGCGCCGGATCGCGGTCCGCCGCCGCGAGCACCACCAGCACCGGGTCACCGACCGGGATCTCCACTCCGCCGATGGTCAGTGGGCTGGTCGCGAACCGCCAGGTCGCCAGCTCCACCGGCCCGTCGTAGCGGAGGAGTTCCTCGATCCCGGTCTCCAGCAGACCGCTCTCGCCCCGGGCGATCGAATCCTGGAGCAGCGCCCGCTGCCCCTGGTTGCGCAGCAGCGCGTAGGTGCCGTTGCCGATCAGGTTGACGGTCGTCTCGAACCCGGCGAAGAGCAGGATGAAGGCCATCGCCGCGGCCTCGTTCTCGGTGAGGTGCTCACCGTGGTCGCTGGCCCGGATCAGCCCGGAGATCAGGTCGTCCCCGGGGTCCGCCCGCTTGCGGTGGATCAGCTCCGCCAGGTACGCGCGCATCCTCTTCACCGCGCGCCCCACGCCACCGCGCTGACCACCGCCGTGCCGGATCATCATCCCGGCCCAGTCCCGGAAGTCGTCCTGGTCCTCCGGCGGCACCCCGAGCATGTCGCAGATCGCGTAGATGGGGAGCGGGAAGGCGAACTCGTGGATGAGGTCGGCGCTCCCGCGCTGCGCGAAGCCGTCGATCAGCCGGTCGGTCAGCTGCTGCACCCGGGGCTCGAAGGCCGCCACCCGGCGCGGCGTGAACGCCTTCGACACCAGGCGGCGCAGCCGGGTGTGGTCCGGCGGGTCGATGTTCAGCAGGTGCGTCATCAGGTCGGCCTGGCGCTCCCCCGGGATGCCCACCCGGCCGGTGCGGTGCGCCTGCCCGCTGTGGTGCACCGGGTTCTTCGAGAGCCGGCCGTCCGCCAGCGCCTGCCGGGCGTCCGCGTACCGCGTCACCAGCCACGCCTCCACCCCGCTCGGCAGGGTGGTGCGGTGCACCGGCTCGTGCTCCCGGAGCCAGGCGTACGCCGGGTACGGGTCGGCGGCGAACTCCCAGGTGAAGAGCGGAGGGCGGTCGGAGGCGGGCTGAACTGGCATGGGAGGACGGTATCCCGGGTGTACTCCGGACCCGGGAGGCGTGAGCCTGGTCACCTGAGGGGTATTCCCTGTTGCGGGGGGTCAGGACGTGCCTACGATCCTCCGCAAGATGTCCGTGGGCGCCGGTGCGGAGCCGCCCACAGGGAGGAGCAACACCATGCGGGTCACCGGTTCGGTCGTCGTGATCGCAGTACTCAACGGCGGGTCGGGGGCCGACCTCGCCCGCAGGTTCACGGCCGCCGGAGCCGCCGGGCTCCTCATCGCCGACCAGCAGGTCGGCATCGCCGAGGACCTCGCGACGGAGCTCGACCGACCGGGCTGTCCGGTCGTCGGCGTCTGCGGCGACATCCGCCGCCCCAGCGACGTCGCCGCCCTCGTCGACACCGCCGAGAAGCACCTGGGACCGATCGACCTGTTCTGTGTGGCCGGACCGGGCGGCGAGCGGATCGTCTCGCTCGCCGAACTGCCCGCCCACCTCGACCTGGAGCGGCTCGCGGAACTGGTCGCGCTGGTCGGCGAGGCGATCGGCGAGGTCGTCCCGGCGCAGCGGCGGCGGCCCGTGGAGGACGTCGCGCGGGTCTGAGGGGGCGGGGGCGCGGGCGGAGCCGGCCGCGCGGGCGGAACGGGCTACTCGGGCTGCTCGGGCCGCGCGGGCGGCGCGGACTACTCGGCCTCGGTCGGCTACTCGGGCTTGAGGCCCTCGGCCGCACGGACGGCGTCGCGGTAGCCGCGTGCCGCCGCCCGCAGCGCCGCGTCCACGTCCACCCCCGCGTCGTGCGCGCGCTGGGCCACCGCGAGCAGCAGCCCGCCCGCCGACTCCGCCGTGAGCTCCGCGGGCAGCTCGTACGCCTCGTCCGGCACGCCCCCGAACCCGGACCGGCGCACCCGCGACACCAGCTTCGCCGCGTACGCCAGCGACGGCAGCCCGGCCGGCACGCCGTCCAGCACCGACTCGCGATCCGACTTCTCCGCGGCCTTCAGCGTCTCCCAGTTCGCCTCCACCTCGGCCGAACCCGCCGCCTCGGCGTCCCCGAACACGTGCGGGTGGCGGTACATCAGCTTCTCGACGATGTCACCCGCCACGTCGTCCACCGAGAAGGGGTCCGTGGGGTGCTCCTCGGCGATCCGGGAGTGGAAGAAGACCTGCAGCAGGACGTCCCCCAGCTCCTCGCGGAGCGTGTCGCGGTCGCCCTCCTCGATCGCCTCGACCAGCTCGTAGGCCTCCTCGACCAGGTACTTCACCAGACTGGCGTGGGTCTGCTCGGCGTCCCACGGGCAGCCGCCCGGCGAGCGGAGGCGGTCCATCACGGAGACCAGGTCCAGCAGGCGGGCGCCCGGCAGGTCGTACGAGCCGGGCAGCACCTCGATCTCCGGCACCTCGCCCGCGTGCTCCACCGCGAGGCGCGCCAGCGCGTCGGTCAGCCCGGGATCGCCGTCCGGGCCGCCCAGCCAGACCGTCGGGCCCGCCCCGGCCGGCTGGCCGGTCAGCAGCCTGGCCAGCGCCGGCGCGGAGCCGGGCGCCACGACCTCCACCTCGACGCCGGCCTGGCGCACGGGAGCGAGCTGCGGATGCCCGGCGTCCCCCGCGAGCACCCGCCCCGCCGACCGCAGTGCCTCCCAGGCGGGCCAGGAGAGCAGGCCGGGGGCCACCCGGTGAGTGGTGGTGAGGAGGACCAGCTTCGCGCCCGGAGGATTCGTCGTCACACCCCCGAACCTACCCGGCACCGCAGCCTCCCCGCTCCCGGGTTTCGCCTCCCCCCGGCCCGGCCCCGAGCGGCCGGCCGACCTCGCCGACGCCCTGCTCCACGTCCCGCCGGGCACCCCCGGCCACAACCGCCGGGCCACCCCCACCGCGCCCGCCGGCGCAGCTAGCCGGACCCGCCGACCTCCCGCTCCGCACCACGCCGAGCACCCGGCCACACCCACCACGCGGAAAGCCGGACCCGCCGACCTCCCGCTCCGCACCGCGCCGGCCTCGCCTGCTGCGGTCAGCGGGTCAGCCAGGGGTGGGTGGTGGGGGCGAGCGTGACGTGGTCCGGGTCCCAGGTCCCGTAGCGGGGGTTGACGCGCAGCTGGAGGGCGGTCGCGGCGGCGGCCAGCGCCCGGCGGACCGCCCTGTCGCCCGCCGGGGTACCGGCGTCCTCACCGGCCGCGGCGGCGAGGCGGCGGATGCCCAGCCGTCGGCGGACGTAGTCGTCGATCGCCCCGCCCGGTACGCCCAGCGCGGCCAGTGCCCTGACCAGCGGCTCCCCGCCGCCGTACCGTTCCTCCTCCGCCGCGCGGGCCGCCGCCACCTCGGCGGCACCGACCGCCGGCCCCCGTTCGGCCACCGCCCGGGCCACCACCGCGTCGAGCACCAGGTCGGTGACGGCCCGCCGGACCAGCCCGTCCGGCTCGTGCCGTGCGTCTGCCGACGCGCCGCCGGTCACGTGCCGGAGTTCGGCCACCCGGGCCTCCACCGCCCCGACCGGGATCCGCCGACCGCCGAGCAGTGCCGCGGTGCCCGCCGTCAGCCCGGGGCTCCCGCAGGCGGTCAACGCCGCGGCGGCCAGCAGGGCACCGGCGACGGCGGTCCGACGACGGTGCATGGCGGGCCTCCGGGAGGCTTCCGGGGCGACGGCCCGGCGGGACGGCGAGGGGCGAGGCCACGAGCGGCCCGGCGTTCGCCCCGAGCCTAGGCCGGGCCGGCGGCCCCGGCGCGGACCGTGGCCCGAACGGGTCATCCGTACGGAGCAACCCGGGCGTCAACCCTGACGATCGTCGGGGTCGTCGTCTGACTTTCGGGTCGGGCCGTGGCCTGCCCACTGCTCCTACCGTCCCGATCATGTCGAAAACGGTCAGGGGAAACACGGACAGCAGGGGTGACAGAGCGAGCCGGGCCGACACCCCCGGGAGGCGAGCGGCCGGGGAGCGAACGGACAGGAGACGGACGGCGGGCGGGCGGACGGCGGGCGGGCGGACGACCGGTGCGCGGGTGGCCCTCGCGGTCGGGCTTCCTGCGCTGGGGACCGGCCTGGTCGGCGTTCTGGCGCCCGAGCGCGGTGGCGGCGACGAGCCGGTCCGGGTGGTCGCCGGCGCCTCGGCCGCCGGCTACCGGCGGGTGGCGGACGCCGTCGCCGACGCACCGGACCGGCTCGTCGGGCTGCTGGAGCCCGCGACCGAGGCCGGACTGCTGGTGCTGGGCCTGCTGCTGGTGCTCTGCTGGTGGACGGCGCGGCGGCGACGGGACACCCGTACGGTCGCGGGCGTGGCGCTCACCGGCCTCGGCACGGTCCTCGCGTACGCGGCGAGCGAGGCACTGAAGGTCGTGATCGACGAGGAACGGCCCTGCCGCGCGCTGTCCGGTCTGCCGGCCACCGCTCTCGCCGAGTGCCCGCCGCCCGGGGACTGGTCGTTCCCCAGCAACCACGCGACCCTGGCCGTCGCGCTGGCCGCCGGACTGGTGCTGCTGCGCCCGCGCTGGACCTGGCTGGTCCTCCCGGTCGGCCTCGGCACCGCCGCCCTGCGGGTCGCGGCGGGCGTGCACTACCCGCACGACGTGCTCGCCGGGGCCGCCCTGGGCGGGACGGTCACGGCGGCGGTGGTCGTCGCCCTGCTCGCTCCGGCGACGGTGGCGGTCGGCGCTCTGGGCGGGGTCCGGTTGCTCGGCCCGCTGCTGCGGGCCCCGGGCCCCGCTCCCGTCACACCGGCCGTCCCGGTGGCGCCCGCAGCGTCCGCCGCGACCGCCCCGTCCGCCATGACCGCCATAACCGCCCCGTCCGCAGCGTCGCCCCCGGCCGGGCCCCGGGTCCCGGCGTCAGGCCCGGGGGGCCTCGGTCAGACCGGCCTCGTGGGCGAGCACGGCGGCCGCCGCCCGGTTGGCCACCCCCAGCCGCGCCAGGACGGAGCTCACGTGGCCCTTCACGGTGCCCTCCACCACGCCGATCCGGCGGGCGATCTGACCGTTGGACAGCCCGGCCGCGACCAGCGCCAGCACGTCCCGCTCCCGGGTGGTGAGCCCGGCCACCTGTTCACGGGCGGCGGTGCGACGGTCGGCCGGTCCGGCGGTCCCGGCGGCGAGGTGGGCCACCACCCGGGCGGCCACCCTGGGTGAGAGGTACGCGGCACCGTCCGCCACCGCCCGCACCCCGGCGATCAGCTCCTCGGGCTCGCCCGACTTGATCAGGAAGCCGTTGGCACCGCCGCCGAGGGCCCGCAGGATGTAGTCGTCCTCGCCGAACGTCGTCAGCATGACGATCCCGGTGGGGGCCCCGGTCCGGGTGGTGGCGGCCACCCGGCGGATCTCGGCGGCGGCGGCGATGCCGTCCGTGCCGGGCATCCGGATGTCCAGCACGGCGACGTCCGGACGGTGCCGCCGGACCAGCTCGACCGCCTCCCGGCCGTCCCCGGTCTCGGCGACGATCTCGATCCCCGGGTCGGTCGTGAGCACGGCCCGCACACCGGCGCGCACCATCGGCTCGTCGTCCGCGATCACCACCCGGACCGGCACGGGGGCGGAGGCCGGGTCCGGTGCCCCGGCGCTCATCCGGCGCTCACGAGACGAGGGCGTCCAGGGAGATCAGCACGTCCCCCTGGAAGCAGAGCCGGTACGCGTCCCCGGAGCGGTCGTTGTTGAACGGCTCGGCCGTGATCGCGTAGTACTCGCACGTCACTCCTTCTCCCCGGGGCGGAGGGTCGCCCACGGACGGATGGTACGGAAACTGATGTTCCGGCAGAAATCGCTGGACCGTCGCCCGGTCCTGGCCGACCCGCAGCATGGCGTAGTCCGCCGGGTCCAGTACGGCGCGGCCGGTGGAGTAGATCGTCCACCCCCGCAGGCCGGCGGTCAGCACCAGCGCCGTGGCCAGCGGCGCCAGGACGACCGCCACCATCATCCGGCCCACCCGGCGCCGGGCGTGCCGCAGTTCCCGGGCCGGCGACACGACGGCCGGACCAGGTGTCGGAGCCACCGGCGCACCGGACCGGGGCAGGTACGCGGACACCTCGAAGCCCCCTGGGTCGCCCGCCCCCGGCCCGTGGCCGAACGTGCCGCCCGCCAGCCGGACCCGCTCGGCCAGGCCGATCAGCCCCCGGCCACCGCTGCCCGGTGCGGGCGCCGGACCCGCCGCCGCGCCCGGCGCCGCCGGACCGTTGGCCACCAGGATCCGGGCGCCGTCCGGCGCGTACGCCACCTGCACCGTGACCGGGGCTCCCGGGGCGTGCTTGGCGGCGTTCGTCAGCGCCTCCTGGACCACCCGGTACGCGGCGTGCTCGGCCGCCAGCGGCAGGCCGCCCGGTTCACCGTCGAGGGTGAACCGGACGTCCAGCCCGGCCGCCGCCGACTCGGCCACCAGCTGCGGCACGCCCACGTCGGCTGGGCCCCGGGCGGCGGGCCCGTCCGCCTCCTCCCGCAGGATCCCGATCACCTCGCCGAGGCGCTCGACGGCGGCCGCCGCGCCCGCCCTGATCTCCCGGGCCACCTCGCGATGCGGGGCGGCGAGGTCGGGCGCCAGCTTCAACGCACCGGCCCGCAGGGCGATCAGGCTCAGGTCGTGGCCGAGTGCGTCGTGCATGTCCTGCGCGATCCGGGCCCGCTCGCGCATCCGGGCCTGCTCGGCGACCAGCTGCTGCTCACGCTCCAGCCGCTCCGCCCGTTCCCAGCCGGCCCGCACCAGCTCCTGCGACTGCCGCCAGAACCGGCCCACCATCCAGGGCGCCATCCCGGCGCAGACCAGCAGGGACACGAACGACGTCCCCGCCACCATCCACGCCGGCACCGCGACCGCCGCCAGCACTCCGACGGTGACCAGTACGGCCAGCACCACCACCGCCGGACGCACCCGGTCCATCCGCAGGCCGGCCAGGAACGCCGCCCCGATCGCGGGCACCACCCACCAGACGGCCACCGGGCTCAGCCCGACCGCCACCGCGGCCACCGCCAGCAGCCCCCGGTCCACCCACCGCGCACTCGTCCACATCCGCACGACCCTACGGAACGCGTCGCGGTCCGCGGATCTGTCGAAAGTCATGCCCGCGCACAGGAGGTCGGCCCCGCCGACCGCCGTTCCGCACCCCGGAGCCCGCGGCACACGTAGCACCCGCAGCGCCACCGACGGACCCGGCGGGCGTAAGCCGCCGCCCACGCTCCCCGGCCTGGCGGGGTGCGGTCAGGGAGCGGGGCAGGGCAGAGCAGGGCAGGGCAGGGAGCGGGACGGAACGGGTCGGAGCCCCGCCCGGCGGCTCACGGCGGGTGCGGGCCACGGACGGCGTGCGGTCAGGGGCGGCCGGCACGGTCGCGCACGGCCGGCACGGTCAACGGTGGGACGGCGGCCAGGGCGTGGCGCGGGGGTCGGGCGTGCCGGTGGCGCGGTGGGGCTGCAGGGAGTCGAGCGTCTGGCGGAGCCGCCGGACGGCCGGGTGGTGCGGACCCTCCCGGCGCTCACGGTCGAAGAGCAGCTGGAGCAGCCACGACCAGGCCGCCTCCGTCTCCCCGAGTGCCACGAGCAGCGCGCCGATCCGCTCACGCAGGTCCAGTACCCGTTCCTGGTCGGCGTCCGGCCAGCCGTCGAGCAGGGTCCGGTACTCGGCGAGCGCCTCGGCGACCTGGCCGAGCTGCTCCAGGCATTCGGCGGCCCGGTGGCGGTGCTCCAGGGCCGCCCGGCCGTGCGGGCCGCCCTCCGCGGTGGCGGCGAGCAGCCGGTACTCCGGCAGCGCCTCGCGGTGGCGCCGCTCCTGCAGCAGGGTGCGGGCGTAGATCGTCCGGACCGTGCGGGCCAGCGCCGCACCGTCGCCGAGCTCGGCCCGGACCCGGGGCAGCAGCCGGGCGGCGACGTCGAGCACCTCGGCCCGCCGCCCGGCGTCGACCAGGTCGGAGAGCCGCGCGCAGGCCGCCGCGAGGTCGTCCTCCGCCGGGTCGCCCGGTGCCGGAGCCGGGGCGGGGGCGGGGGCCCACGCCGGGGCCGCGACCGGCGGGACCAGGGCAGGCTGGATCCGGGCAGGCCGGCTCGGCGCACCGGCCATCAGGAACGGCGGCGGCTCGGCCCGCGGAGGCGCAGGCGGTGCCGACTGCGCGGGCTGCGCCGAAGCCGCCGAACCGGCCGGACGGGGCTGCGGCTGCACCGGGTACCGGTAGGGCCGGGCCGGATCGGGCAGCGGTCCGTACCGGGGCTGCGGCACCGACAGGGCCGCGGGCAGCAACGGGAGCAGCCGTCCGTGCACCTCCTGCGCGTCGGCCGGGCGGTCCTCCGGCCGCTTGGCGAGCAGGTCGAGGACCAGCCGCTCCAGCGGCTCCGGCACCTCGGGGCGCAGCTCGCGCAACGGCACCGGCGGGTCGTCGACGTGCCGGCGCAGCAGGCCCAGCGCGGTGGGCGCGCGGAACGGTCCCTCTCCGGCGAGCATCTCGTGCAGCAGGCAGCCGAGCGCGTACAGGTCGCTGCGCGGGTCGACGGTGCCGGTCAGCGCCTGTTCGGGCGCCATGTAGGACGGGCTGCCGATCGGGACGCCGGTGAGGGTGAGGCGGGTGGCCTCGGGGTCGAGCGCGGTGGCGATGCCGAGGTCGAGCAGGACGGTCCGGCCGTCCTCACGGACCATCACGTTGCTGGGCTTCAGGTCGCGGTGGACGACCGGCACCGCGTGGACGGCGGCCAGCGCCGTGCAGAGCTGGGCGGCCACGGCGACCGCGCGCTCGACCGGGAACGGCGCGTCCTCGGCGATCAGGTCGGCCAGGCTGACACCGGTGACGCGCTGCATGACGAGGTACAGCTCACCGCCGTCCTCCCCGGCGTCGAAGACGGTGACCAGGCCCGGGTGGTCGAGCGCCGCGGTGGTCCGGCACTCGCGGAGGAAGCGGCGGCGCAGGTCGTCACCGGGGCGGCGGGGGTCGGCCGCGGTGCCGGCGGGGTCCGATGCGGCGGCGAGGAGGCGGTCGGTGCGGAGCAGCTTCACGGCGACCGGCCGGGAGAGCCGGTCGTCGCGACCCGCCCAGACCTGGCCCATGCCACCGTGGCCGATCTTCTCGGTGAGGTGGTACCGGCCGTCGATCACCCGGACGACGGTCACGGTCGGCCCTCGCGGGCCTGACGACGCAGCAGTTCGCCGAGCTCGCGCAGCTCGTCGGAGGTCGCCGGGCCGGACGCGCCCGCCCCGGCTGCGGCGGGCCCGGCCGGGGCGGGCGCCGGCGGGTACGGCGCGGGGGCCGCGAACGGCTGGGCAGGAGTGCCGTACGGCTGGGCGCCAGGCGCCGGGTAGCCGTACGCCGGCTGGGCGGGGGTTCCGTACGGCTGGGCGGCGGGCGCCGGGTAGCCGTACCCCGGCTGGGCCGGGTGGGGAGCGGTGGCGGCCGCCAGGCCGTGCGGACCGACCGGGGCCGGCGGCTGCGGGCGGCCCGCGGCCCAGACCGCGGCACGGTCCATCAGCAGGAAGTGCACCGGCGGGACGAACCACATCAGCACCATCATCACCATGCCGACGGTGTCGGCGGTGGGCGAGCTGCCCTTGGGGCCGTCACCGGCGATGCCGATGCTGACGAAGTAGGTGAGGAAGAGTCCGGCGAAGACGACCGCGCCGAGGATGTCGTACGCCCGGCGCCGGCGGACCGCCAGCAGCAGGGACGGCACCATGCCGAGCAGGCCGATGGTGAGGAGCGGGGCGAGGACCACCAGCACCCGGCCGAGCACGCCGTACGGGCCGACGGGCCGCGCCTGGGCTGGCACCGGGCCGCTCCAGGTCGGCGGTGCGGGGTACGGTGCGGCGCCCGGTATGCCGCCGGCGGGCGCGCCACCCGGGTAGGCGCCGCCGGGCGGCGGTCCGAACTGCCCGGGGTACTGCCCTGACATGCGTGCTCCTGAGCGGGTGAGTACGACAGCCGTCCGGGTCACGGAGCGACCCAGCACACCGTACCGCTACCACCCGACGCGCCGGGATCCCTTCCGGCACCGCCGTCACCGTCGCCGTCACCGGGTCCCGGCCGCCCCGCTCGCCCCGTGAGCCCCGTGAGCCCTGTGGACCCTGTGAGCCCCGGCCGTCCCGGTCCCGGTGCGTCGCGGGCGGCACCGCCGGACGGTCCGTCAGGGGGTGTGCGGCGGCTCGGCGGCGCCGGTGGCGAGGGCGTCGGTGAGGGCCTGGGTGAGGGCGTGGCCGAGCGAGGCGGCCTGCTGCAGGGTGGAGTCGAACGCGGCGAGGCGGGCGAAGGCCTCGCCGAGACGGCGCTGTTCGGCGATCGGGAGGCGGGGCAGCTCGACGCGGCGGATGTCGAGGCGGGTCGTGGTGGAGGCGTGGCTGGTGGCCCGCCGGGCGGCCGCAGTGGAACGCAGGTGGCCGGCCAGGAAGTGCGGGTCGAGGGCGGCCGGGTCGGGCCGGAGCAGGTGGAGCTGGCGGCCCAGGGCGGCACCGGACGGCGCTCCGGCGGGGCCGACGACCCGCGCGGCGGCGCCGCCGAGGGCCGGGACGACGACATCGCCGGTCCTGGTCAGCGGCTCGCCGTGGGCGGGCGCGGCCGTCCGGTCGAGGACGGCGGCCGGACGGGTCCCGGCGGCGAGGTCCTGGTCGGTCAGCACGGGCGTGCCGGACGGGTCGGTGGCGGACGGCACTCCGGGTGCGCCGGTCCCGGAGGAGTACACCTCCAGCACCCCGGCCCGGACCAGCTCCCCCAGCGTGACCACCGCGCCGGCGCCCGCACCCGCGCCCCCCGCACCGGAACCCGCACCGGAACCTGCGGCGGAGCCCGCGCCGGTCGGCCCGGGGAGCAGCGCGTCGGGCGCGCCCAGGCTGTCCAGCAGTTCGGTCAGCCGGCCGCTGAGGTGGGACAGTTCGGCCGCACCGCCGAGCGGGGCGGCCGGCGGGACGTGACGGGTGGGCGAGAGGTCGGTCTCGTCGTCGAGCAGGTCGATGGCCGCCATGGTCCGGTACTCCCCGGGGCGGTCCGGGGGCAGCGGCAGGCCCTCGCGGGCGGCGAGGTCGAAGGCGCGCCAGGCGTCCAGGACGGTCCGGTGCAGTTCGGGCCAGCGGACCTTGTCGCGGCCGCCCTCCGCGACCTCGGCCGAGGACGGCGAGGCCGAGGCCGCGTCCAGCAGCAGCACGTGGCGGAAGTCGTCCCCGGGGAGCGGGGCGCGCAGCACCCAGAGGTGGAGCGGCACCCCGTACGGGGGTGCGGCGCCGGCCGGGAGGGCGACGACGGCGCGCAGGGCGCCGGTGCGCAGCAGTTCGGCCCGGACCCGGCGACCGGCCCGCCGGGTGGCGACGGTCGGCGGGAGGAGCAGGGCGGCGAGGCCGCCGGGGCGGGTGTGGGCGAGGCAGTGCAGCACCCAGGCGAGCTCGGACTCCCCGCGGGGCGGGACGAGGCCGCCGGGCCACCGCCGGTCGAACTGGAGCTCGTCGTGCCCCCAGTCCCGCTCGTTGTAGGGGGGCTGGCAGAGCACCGCTTCGAAGGTGCGGCCGGGGTGGGCGTCGGAGCGCAGGGCGTCACCGGCGCGCAGGTCCAGCGGGAGCGGCCCGGGGTCGGCCGCCGGCGTCTGCAGAGCGAGCCGGAGCAGGGCGAGCGCGGTGGTGACCGGGTCGGCATCCTGGCCGTACCGGCCGGTGGTCGGCGGGAGGGCGAGCAGCAGGGCGCCGAGGCCGGTGGCCGGGTCGAGCACGGTGGCGGGCACTCCGGCGACGGCGGCGAGCAGCCCGGCGGCCTCCGGCGGGGTGGGGCTGAGCTGCCGGGTGTTGGCCTCGGCGTACCGGGTGAGCAGCTGTTCGAAGGCGCCGGAGGGGCCCGCGGCGCCGGCGAGTTCGGTGAGGAGGCGGGCGAGGTCCAGCTGGGTGGAGCCGAGCAGTCCGGGCAGGTGGAGGCCGGCGGCGCCGTCGGGGCCGAGGGCGGTACCGGCGGTCTCGGCCAGTGCGCGGGGCAGGGCGATGGCGAGCCTGGTCTCCGGCTCTCCCGCGAGGGCGGTCCAGCGGTCCGGTGCGCGGTGGTGCAGCAGGAGGACGGCACCGGCCTGGACCAGCGGGGCGGCGGGGTGGCCCGCCGGGTCGCGGAGGGTCTCCACCAGCCGCCAGACGCGTTCGAGCAGCGGCAGTTCGGCGATCTTGCCCTGGGCGCGGAGCCAGGCCTCGACCTCGGTGAGCGCGAAGGCCGGGCTGCTGTCGGTGCCGCCGACCGGGCGCGGGAAGTCGGGGTGCCGGCGGCGCCAGTTGCTGACGGCCGCGCGCCCCACTCCGGCCAGCCGGGCGATCTCGACGGCGGTCACCTCGGGACGGTCCGGCATGGGGGGCTCCTTCGGCGACGGCGACGACGACAGTGGCGACGGCGGCCCCGGGGGCTGCGCCGCGTGGCGGGGCGTACGGGTGTGACCACACAGCATAGCCAGCACGGTCCGGCGAACCGTTCACACGTGAACGGAGATGTTTCACGAATCTCCGTTGACATCGTTCACAGCAGGTGATGTGATCTGTCCTGTCGACGCCGCACCAGGCGGCACACCGGAAGACCAGGAGAGCCCCATGTCCACGACCCGCCGCACCGCCGCCCTGCTGCTCGGCGCCGCGCTCGTCACCCTCACCGCGACCGCCTGCACCTCGACCGGCGGCCCCACCGTCTCCACCGAGGCCAAGCAGACCTCCGCGGCGGCGCCGGCCGCGGCCGACGGCAGTGCCGCCCCGGCCTCCCCGGCCGAGAGCAAGCCCGCCGAGACCAAGCCGGCCGACGCGCCCAAGGCCCCCGCCAAGATCGGCGACACCATCGCCCTCAAGGGCAGCCTGGACAAGGGCAACACCGCCGACGTCACCGCGTTGAAGGTGGTCGACCCGGCCGCGAGCAGCAACGAGTACCTCAAGGCGGAGGACGGCAAGCACTACGTCGCCGTGCAGTTCCAGATCAAGCCGACCGGCTCCAAGGCCTACGGCGAATCGCCCTTCGTCAGCGCCAAGCTGCTCGACACCCAGGGCCAGGCGTACTCCGCGACGCTCGCCGACACCAAGGCCGGCCCGTCCTTCCAGACGCCGACCAACATCGCCGCCGGCGAGACGGGCAAGGGCTTCGTCGCCTTCGAGATCCCGGACGGCACCAAGCTGGACAAGGTCCAGTTCGCCCTGGACAGCGGCTTCGCCCAGCAGGTCGGCCAGTGGAAGATCGGCTGACGGCCCTGTTCACAGCCTCCTCCCCCGACAGCCCCGCCCCGGACCGCCCGGCGGTCGCGGCGGCCGGAACGGAAACGGCGGCCCCGGGCGTCACCGCCCGGGACCGCCGCTCACCGGAGGACCCGGCTACTGCTTCTTCGACCCCGCCAGGTCGTCGAACATCGCCGACAGGAACTCCCGGCACCACGCCAGCAGCTCCCGCCCGACCAGCGGCTTGCCGCCGATCCGGCCGGTGGCCGGCCGCGGCACCAGCAGCAGCTGGGCCGCCGCCTTCACCTGGCTGCGCGGGTAGAGCCGGTTCAGCCGCAGCTGCTGGGACTCCCGCAGCTCCACCGGACCGAACCGCACGTTGGAGCCCTGCAGCGTGATGTCCGAGATGCCGCACCGCCGCGCGTACAGCCGCAGCGCCGCCACCATCAGCAGGTTCTCCACCGCCTCCGGCAGCTTCCCGTACCGGTCGACCAGCTCGTCCCGGACCTGCTTGATGTCCTCCTCCGAGTTGACCGCCGCGATCGAGCGGTACGCCTGGAGCCGCAGCCGCTCGCCGGGCGCGTAGTCGTGCGGCACGTGGGCGTCGACCGGCAGCTCGATCTTCACCTCCAGCGGCTGCTCCTCCGGCTCGCCGCCGTTGGCCAGCGACTCCCGGAACTCGGCCACCGCCTCGCCGACCATCCGCATGTAGAGGTCGAAGCCGACCCCCGCGATGTGGCCGGACTGCTCGCCGCCGAGCAGGTTGCCCGCCCCGCGGATCTCCAGGTCCTTCATCGCGACGTACATGCCGGCACCCATCTCGGTGTGCTGGGCGATGGTCGCCAGCCGCTCGTGGGCGGTCTCGGTCAGCGGCTTCTCCGGCGGGTACAGCATGTACGCGTACCCGCGCTCCCGCCCGCGGCCCACCCGGCCGCGCAGCTGGTGCAGCTGGGAGAGGCCGAACGTGTCGCCCCGCTCGACGATCAGGGTGTTGGCGTTGGAGATGTCGATGCCCGACTCCACGATCGTGGTCGACACCAGGACGTCGAACTCCTTCTCCCAGAAGTCGACGACGACCTTCTCCAGCTGGGTCTCCCCCATCTGCCCGTGCGCGGTGGCGACCCGCGCCTCGGGGACGAGGTCCTTCAGCCGGGCGGCCGCCTTGTCGATCGACTCCACCCGGTTGTGGATGTAGAACACCTGTCCCTCGCGCAGGAGTTCACGCCGGATCGCGGCCGAGATCTGCTTCTCGTCGTACGGACCGACGAAGGTCAGCACCGGGTGCCGCTCCTCCGGCGGGGTGGTGATGGTGGACATCTCGCGGATCCCGGTGACGGCCATCTCCAGGGTGCGCGGGATCGGGGTGGCGGACATGGTGAGCACGTCCACGTTGGCCCGCAGCTTCTTCAGCTGCTCCTTGTGCTCGACGCCGAACCGCTGCTCCTCGTCGACGATGACCAGCCCGAGGTCCTTGAAGCGGGTCTCCGAGGAGAACAGCCGGTGAGTGCCGATGACCACGTCCACCGAGCCCTCGAACAGCCCCTCCAGCACGGCCTTGGCCTCGCTGTCGGTCTGGAAGCGCGACAGCGCCTTCACCGTGACCGGGAAATTGGCGTACCGCTCGGCGAAGGTCGAGAAGTGCTGCTGCACCAGCAGCGTGGTCGGCACCAGCACCGCCACCTGCTTGCCGTCCTGCACCGCCTTGAAGGCCGCCCGGACGGCGATCTCGGTCTTGCCGTAGCCGACGTCGCCGCAGATCAGCCGGTCCATCGGGACGGACTTCTCCATGTCCGCCTTGACCTCGGCGATCGTGGTCAGCTGGTCGGGCGTCTCCGCGTACGGGAAGGCGTCCTCCAGCTCGCGCTGCCACGGGGTGTCCGGCCCGAAGGTGTGGCCGGGCGCGGCCATCCGCGCCGAGTACAGCTTGATCAGGTCGGCGGCGATCTCCTTGACCGCCTTCTTGGCGCGCTGCTTGGTCTTCGCCCAGTCCGCGCCGCCCAGCCGGTGCAGCGTCGGCGCCTCGCCGCCGACGTACTTGGTGACCTGGTCCAGCTGGTCGGTCGGCACGAAGAGCCGGTCCCCGGGGTGGCCCCGCTTGGCCGGCGCGTACTCCAGCACCAGGTACTCGCGGGTGGCGCCCTGCACGGTGCGCTGCACCATCTCGACGTACCGGCCGACGCCGTGGGCCTCGTGGACGACGTAGTCGCCGGCCGCCAGCGCCAGCGGGTCGATCGCGTTCCGGCGCCGGGACGGCATCCGCCGCATGTCCTTGGTGGAGGACTTCTGGCCGGACAGGTCGGTCTCGGTGATCACGGTCAGCTTGAGCGCCTCGTCGACGAAGCCGTGCTCGATCGAACCGCAGGAGACGTAGACGACGTCCCGGGTCGGCGCCTCGGCGAGGTCGGCGACCAGCCGCGCCGGGATGCCCTCGTTGCCGAGCACCTCGGCGAGGCGGCTCGCAGGCCCGTGCCCCTCCGTCACCATGACGACCCGCCAGTCGGCGGCCAGCCGCTCCTTGGCGTCGGCGATCGCCCGCGCGGTGTCGCCCCGGTACGCCTCGACCGCGTGCATGCCCAGCGTCAGCGTGTTGGCGTCGAACTCCAGCACCTCGTGCACCGAGGACTCACTGGTGGCGAACGGGCTGACCGACCACCAGGGCAGGCCGATCTCGGCGGCGTGCTCGCGCACCTCGGCGAGCGAACGCAGCGAGGCGGCCGAGACGTCGATCGCCTCCAGGTCGATCGGCCGGTCCCCGCCGGAGGCGGCCGCCACCCAGGAGGCGTGCAGGAACTCCTGGCTGGTCGCCACCAGGTCGGAGGCCCGGGTGCGGACCCGCTCGGGGTCGCAGACCACCGCGACCGATCCGAGCGGCAGCACGTCCAGCAGCAGCTCCATGTCGTCCACCAGGACGGGGGCCAACGACTCCATGCCCTCGACCGCGATGCCCTCGGCGATCTTGTCCAGGATCTCGGCCAGACCCGGGTGAGCGGTCGCCAGCTCGGCGGCCCGGGCCCGGACCTCGTCGGTCAGCAGCAGCTCACGACAGGGCGGCGCCCAGAGGCCGTGCTCGGCGATCTCCAGCGAACGCTGGTCCGCCACCTTGAAGTAGCGGATCTCCTCGACCTCGTCGCCCCAGAACTCCACCCGCAGCGGGTGCTCCTCGGTCGGCGGGAAGACGTCCAGGATTCCGCCGCGCACCGCGAACTCGCCGCGCTTCTCGACCAGTTCGACCCGGGCGTAGGCGGCTCCGGCGAGCTTCCCGGCCACCTTCTCCAGGTCGTGCGACTCGCCCCGCTGGACGGCCACCGGCTCCAGTTCGGCCAGCCCCTTCACCTGCGGCTGGAGCACCGAGCGGACCGGCGCCACGATCACCTGCACCGGACCGGCCGCAGGGTCGACCGCGTGCGGGTGGACGATCCGGCGGAGCACCGCCAGCCGGCGGCCCACCGTGTCCGAACGCGGCGACAGCCGCTCGTGCGGCAGCGTCTCCCAGGCCGGGTACTCGGCGACCGCGTCCGGCGGCAGCAGCGAGCGCAGGGAGGCGGCGAGGTCCTCGGCCTCCCTGCCAGTGGCGGTGACGGCCAGCACCGGTCGGCCGCGTTCCCCCGCCGCCTGGCCGGCGAGCGCACGGGCCAGTGCGGCGATCGCGAACGGCCTGGCGGCGGGCGGTCCGACCAGGTCGAGATGGCGGCGGCCGCCGGCCGCGGCACCGGTGGCGGTCGCGGCCTCGATCGCCTCGGCGAGCGCCGCGTCCCGCGCGACGACATCGAGCAGTCCGGTCAGGCTCATCTGGAGTCTCTTCTTCGTCCCGTGGCTGGTGCTGCCCCGGGCCCCGAAGGCCCGCCCGGGCAACGCGAACGGCCCGGCACGCCGAGCGGCCGGGGGTCTCCAGCCTACGCCGCGAGGCTGACGCGCACGCGGCGCACGGCCGGGCGCGGGCCCGGCCCCGGCCGGGCCGCGTCGGGCCGGGGGGCGGGCCGGGGGGTCGGGCCGGGAGCCTGGCGGGGGCGCGGCGGGCGCGGGCGAGGAGGGGCGTGATCCCCGTGCGGGCGGAGTGACGGCCGACCGGGCATCCGGACGGCGGACAGGGCGACGGCACGGGCGCCTGCGGGGACGGCGGCACGGACGCCGACGGGGGACGACGGCGAGCCGTGGCCGGGCGCGGACGAACCACCGGCCGCACGCTGCCGCTCAGGCCGTTCCGCCGGTCTGTTTCCCCGCCGTCGCGATCTGCCACGAACTGGACATACTCCTGTCACTGCCCGTCCATGGAGATCGCGCACCATAGTGAATGTGCCCGCCGCACCCAACCGTGGGGGATGGCTGCGGAAGGCACGGTCGCACACCCGATGGGGGTCGGGAGTGCGAGGCCGGGCGACCCTGGGTGGGGGCGCCCGCCCAAGCGCCGGGAACCGTGGCGCCCTTTCCTGGAGGGCGCCACGGGTCTCGGCCTCCACCGTTTCCGGGGGGACCGCCGACACCGGGCCGTTCCCGGCACCCCTTCCCGGCCACCGCCCTCCCTAAGCCCGTTCTCCGGCTAAGCCCGTTCTCCGGCGGCCCCCGCTGCGGAACCGCTTCCGCCCGGCTCGCCGACCCCGCCGTCCGGCCGGTCCCCCGGCGCCGGCGCCCCGTCCCCCCTCCGCCCGCGGCCCCTTCCGCACCGCCCGCACCGCCCGGCGCAATCCCGGGAAAACCTCCGCTGCCAGGCCCCGCTCCCTACCCTGTTGTGAAGACGGTGGGGGGACGCCCGGAGCGGGCGGCGGGCGTCGCGATGGAGGGGGTTCTTCGTCATGCGCGTTGTCATCGCAGGCCAGGGCTACGTGGGGCTGCCGCTGGCGGTCCGCGCGGCCGAGGTCGGGCACCGGGTGGTCGGCTACGACGTCGACGAGCGCCGGATCAAGCGGCTGGCCGTCGGCGAGTCGTACGTCGAGGACATCCCCTCCGGGCGGCTGCGGCCACTGCTGGAGAACGGGAGCTACCTGCCGTCCGCGGACCCGTCCGACGTGGCGGGCTTCGACGTCGCGGTGATCACCGTGCCCACACCGCTGCGCGACGGCGTGCCGGACCTGTCGTACATCCAGGCCTCGGCCGCCCTGCTCGCCCGGCACCTGCGCCCTGGGGCGACCGTCGTACTGGAGTCGACCACCTACCCGGGCACCACCGAGGAACTGCTCGCGCCGCTGCTGGAGGAGGGGTCCGGGCTGACCGCCGGCCGGGACTTCCACCTCGGCTACAGCCCCGAGCGGATCGACCCGGGCAACCCGACCTGGCGGCTGGAGAACACCCCGAAGGTGGTCTCCGGGATCGACCCGGCGGCGCTGGCCGCCGTCGACGGCTTCTACGGCGAACTGGTCGACCGCACCGTGCCGGTCTCCTCCTGCAAGGAGGCCGAGCTGACCAAGCTGCTGGAGAACACCTTCCGGCACGTGAACATCGCGCTCGTCAACGAGCTCGCGATGTTCGCCCACGACCTCGGGATCGACGTCTGGGAGGCCATCGACGCCGCCTCCACCAAACCGTTCGGCTACCTGCGCTTCACCCCCGGGCCCGGTGTCGGCGGGCACTGCCTGCCGATCGACCCGTCGTACCTGTCCTGGCGGGTGGAGCGGGCGCTCGGCCGGTCGTTCCGGTTCGTCGAACTGGCCAACGACGTCAACAGCCACATGCCCGACTACGTGGTCCGACGGCTCGCGGAGGCGCTCAACGAACGGCAGCGCTCGGTCAAGGGCTCCCGGGTGCTCCTGCTCGGACTCGCCTACAAGAAGAACACCGGCGACGCCCGCGAGACCCCGGCCGCCCGGATCGCCGAGCTGCTGGTCAGGATGGGCGCCGAGGTCCGGGCCGCCGATCCGCACGTGGTGGTCGGGGTGCACGTGCCCGAGCCGGTGATCCCCGGACAGCGCGCGGCCGAGCACGACCGGCACGGCGACCCGTTCGCCGCCGTCCACCGGGTGGAGGTGGGCCCGGAGGAGCTGGCGGCGGCGGACGCGGTGGTGCTGCTCGCCGACCACGACGAGTTCGACTACGAGGCGGTCGCCACCCACGCCCGGTACGTGCTGGACTGCCGCCGCCGACTCACCGGCGCGACGGTCGAGGTGCTCTGACCCGCAAGATCCGACCCGCCGGAGCGGCCGTGCCGGGCGCCCGCACCCGCCCGGCACCGCCGTCCCCCGGGGCCGCCCGCTACCAGCGGGAGAGGTTGATGTCGTACATCATCACCTCGTGGCCGTGGTGGCCGTTGAAGTCGTACTGCTCCCAGTTGAAGACGGTCCACGAGCCCAGGCCGCTGTCGAGGTAGGTGATGACCTTGTTGTTCCCGGCATCGATCCGGTCGACGTTGTAGATGCGCACCGCCATCCACCCGTCGTTGGCGAAGCAGAGCGTGCCGCTGTAGCCGTAGTTGTAGACCTTCGCAAAATCACTTCGATTTCCACAGGCGATCCGGTTGACGGCCCGGGCATCGGTCGCCGGCAGTAGCGTCGCGGCGGCGGCGGCGAGAACCGCCAGCGCACCGATCCGACGGCCACCGCGATTCCCGGAGAGCCCTTCCGAACATTGTTCCGAACGGCGGCCCGAAAGATTTGTACGGCGAATCATATGAACCCTCCATGGGCAGCGGGTGGGACTCCAGAGGCTGACATGACGGTGCACCGCCGAAAAGCTCTTTTCCGGCCAAGCCGGAGAACGGACATGCCCGCCTAAACGCCTCGCACGGGCATGCGCTATGGTCCGAACACCCTTGCTGTGCCTGAGGATCGGAGCAGTCGCTTGGTACGCCCACCACATTCCGGACGATTCACCGCCATCACCCTGACGGTTGCTTTATCAGCCTTTTCCGCGGGCTGCACCGGTTCATCCGGAGACGGTTCCCAGGAATCCGCTCCGACACCTCCGGCGATCGACTCCCCGAAAGCCCCCGCCTCCGGCCGAGCGGGAATGACCGGACTTCCGCTCTCCGCTTACCAGGCCAATGACCAGACCTCCGTGAAAGAGATTCAGGTGCGGAATGCGCTGGTCGTTTCGTGCATGCGCCGGGCCGGGTACACGGCCTTCAGCGGGGACGGTCTCCAGACCCCCCAGGCACCGGACAACGCGACCGCCCTGCCCGCCGGCGCCTGGGGATACCTGGGCCCGGAGATCGCGGGCGTCCAGGGGTTCCACCCCCCGAAGCGGACCGCGCCCCGACCCGTCACGCCCCCCGTCGGCGCCGGGGAGGCCTACGACAGCACGCGGGTCGACTGCGACCGGCAGGCCGCCGAACGGCTCGGCTCGCCGCCGGGACCGGGCGCGGAGCTGCTCGGGCGGCTGTTCGACGAGTCGATGGCGGCGACCGGCCGGGACACCCGGGTGACGGCGGCGACCAGGGAATGGTCCGCCTGCATGGCCTCCGCGGGCTTCCAGGCCGACGACCCGGCCGCGCTGGCGGAGCGGTTCCGGGGCGGGCCGGACCCCACCCCCGCCGAACTGGCGACCGCCCGCGCGGACGTCGACTGCACCGGCCGGACCGGCCTGGCCGCGATCTGGTTCACCGTCCTGGCCGGCTACCAGCGGCAGCAGATCGACCGCAACGCCCAGGCCCTGAACGCCCACCGCGACGCCGTCCGGGCACAGGACGCCAAGCTCACCCGACTCCTCACCACCGCCGACGCCCCGCCCGGCCCCTGACGTCGGGCGCCTGGGCACCGACTCCTGACGTCCCACGCCTGACGTCCCATGCCTGACATCCGACGGGCATCCGGCGGCGGGCGGCAGGAGATGCGGGCGCGGTCAGGAGAGCAGTTTTATGTAGACCGGTCTAGTGATTCACATCATGTAGACCGGTCTACATATTCGAGCGTGTCTCCCGCCCGCCCCGCTTCTCCCCACCCCGCCGAGGCAACGTACGCGCCACACCTATGTAGACCGACCGACATATTCCGCCCATGTAGACCGGTCGACATATTCCGGCACGTCCGGCCCCGGGCCGGTGAGAAACCCGCAGGCCCTGAGTACCCGGTGGGTGCTCAGGGCCTGCGATTGGCCGAGCCGGGGCCGGGGCCGGACACCGCTAGCGGGCGGGCGGCCGGGCCGGACCGGCGGGGTCAGCGTCGGCGGTAGGAGACCGTGTTCGGAGTGGCGTAGCCGCTGCCGTCGTCGACGATCACGATCTTCGGGATGATCCGCGTCTCGTCCTCGACCGGACGCCCGGCACCCGACTCAGCGCCCGCCTCCGCACCCGGCTCCGCGGCTGCGGCCACGGCCGCCACCACGGCGTCCGGGGGCGTGGCGGGCCTCGGCGGCACCGGCCCGGTGGCCACCGGAGCGGCCGGCGCCGGGGTGACCCGGAGTACCGCCGTCGCCGCCTCGCCGACAGCCGGCACGACCGGCGGTACGACCGGCGGAGCGGCTGCGGCCGATGCCTCCGGCCCCGCGGGGGCGTCGTCCTTGCGCAGATTGGCGACCGGCAACGGGATCTCACCGGTGTCCGCGTCCGGGTCTACTCCCGGACCGTCCACTCCCGGACCACCCACTCCCGGGCCTTCCGCGCCCGGTCCCTCCACCGGGGCATCGGCGGGAACGTCGACCGGAACGACGTCGACCGGAGCGTCGGCCGGAGCGGCATCCGCGCCACCGGCCACACCACCGGCCACACCACCCACCGCGCCACCGATCGGGGTGGCACCCGCCGCGACCCCCGCAAGGGGGGCCCGTGCGGACACGGCCGCGGGATCGATCGCGCCGACCGCCGCCCCCGTCAGGGAGGCCAGGGTGGCCTTGATGTGGTCGAGGTGCTGCTGCACCGTCTCCAGCCTGGTCGCGAACTCGCGCTGCTCCCGCTCGCTCCCCGCGTTGATCCGCTCGGCCTCACGCCGGGCCTGCTCGATCAGCTGGTCCGCCCGGGCCTGGGCCTCGGCGTCGGCCTGCTTGATCCGGCCGAGCACGGTCTCCCGGTACTGCTCGGCCTCCTTGACCCGCCGCTCGGCGGTGGCGGAGACGGCGGTGTCCTCCGCGTCCGCCTTGGCCTGGGCCTCGGCGAAGGTCTCGTCGGCCTTGCGGCGCAGCTCGGCCAGCTTGGCCTCGGCCCGCTCGGAGGCCTCGGCCGCCGCGACCCGCACCTTGGCCGCGTGGGCGGTGGCGGCGTCCCGGACGGACCGGACCTCGCGGTCGGTGTCGGCCCGGATCGCCTCGGCCTCGGCGCGGGTGCGCTCGTCGGTGCGGCGGGCGGCCGCGTCGGCGTCGGTCCGGGTGGTGGTGGCGTATTCCTTGGCGGCGCGGTCGAGCGCCTGGCCGGCCTCGTAGACCTCGTCGCGGAGGTCCTCGGCGTGGCGCTCGGCCTTGTCGCGGACGGCGCGGGCCTCGTTCCCGGCCATCACGGCCAGTCCGGCGGCCTGGTCGCTGAGCACCTGGTAGTCCGGGTCGGGGGCGTCGTCGGCGGCCTGTTGGATCTCGGCCAGACGGCGCTCCATCTCCCGGATCCCGGCCCCGAGGACGCTCAGCCGTTCCCACGACTCGTCCCGCTGGGCGGTGAGTGCGGTCAGGGTGCGGTCGACCTGCTCGGGCGCGTAACCGCGTCGGGCAACGGTGAAGCCGTACTGGGGGACGGCATCGCTCATGGGCTCTTCCCCTCGTGTCGCGGGCTGCGGAGCCCATGATCGGACGGATCGGTCTGCTCCGGAACCGGGTCGGGAAACCCGGTCGGGAATCGGGCATCGAACGGATCGAAACGTACCGAGGCTGGTCGGTTGCGACCATCCTCTTGACCTATTTTGCGCAGATCGTGGCGAAACCCCAACGAGGCAGAGCCGCGGCGGCATGCCGAAGGGGTCGTTCCGGACACCGGAACGACCCCTTGCCACCTGCGCGGATCCGCGACGGCCGGCTAGAGCAGGCCGTCCCAGAACTGCTCCAGCAACACGGCCCACCACGTGTCCGCGGACTGGAGCGCCGCCGGGTCGATCGCGGCGAGCTGAGCCTGGAAGTCGGTCGTCCAGCGACCGGCCTGGTCCGGGGTCAGCCCGTACCGCAGCCGCCACATCCGGCCCAGCAGGGCCATCGCGCGGACGAACTCCGGTACACCCGTGTTGACGAACCGGGGCGGCTCCCCGGTTCCTTCGAGATCCACTGCGACCACGTGCGCCGTGCCGTACTGCACACAGAGCTGGCGCCCGTAGTCGTTGCCGAGCACCAGGTAGCCGCCGAAGTCCGGGCCGCCCGGCAGACCGCGCTCGGCGGCCAGCTCGGAGAGCGTCGGGATCGGACGGCCCTCCTGGGCCTGCGCCCAGAAGAACGGGCCGAACTCGCGCGGCAGGCCCGCCCACATCAGGGTCTGCGCCACCGGCTCGGGGACGCCCTGGCGGGCCACCGCGCGCTGCTCGAAGTGGAACACGTTCGGGCCGAAGGCCTGGCCGAGTTCCTGGCCGAGCTGCTGCGGCGCGAGCGGCGGGAGCGGCGGGACGGTGCCCGGCGCCGGCAGCGGCACCCGGAACGGCCGGACCCGCTGCGGGCCGGAGGCCAGCTGGTGCAGCTCGTCCAGGTGGTCGAGCAGCTGGGCCACGCCCGCCTGCCGGGAGTGGTGGTCGCGGCCGTAGTCGGCGGTGTGGGTGAGCCGGACGTTCGGCCAGGAGGCCGCGATCATCCGGTTGCAGTACCCGCCGGGCAGGTCGCACGACTCCAGCTCGGTGTAGAGCTCCAGCACCTGCTCCGGGGGCACGTTCAGCCGCCGCAGGTCCTGGAGGATCTTCCACTCCGGGTGCGGGGTGCCGGGCTCGCTGCGGTGCAGCAGCTTCTGCTCGGAGCCGTCGGGGCCCCGGTAGCTGAGCGCCGCGAAGTAGCCCGGGCCGACGGCGGGCACGCCGGGCGGCACCGGGGAGCCCGGCGGCGGTCCGGGGACGGCCGCGGGCGGGACGGCGGCCGGCGGCCCGGCGGGGGCCGGCGCGGGCGCCTGGGCGGCGGCGGGGGCGGGCGCGCCCGGGTAGCCGTAGCCGGCCACGGGCGCGACGGGGGCGCCCGGTCCGGGCGGCGGCGGGACCGCCGGACCGCCGGACGGCGGGGTGCCCGGGTCGACGGGGGCGCCGCCCAGCAGCGCCGGGTCGATCGCGCCCGCCAGCTGGGTGCGCTCGTACGCCACGCCGCCGGCCGGCTGGGCGGGTGCGCCCGGGGCCTCGCCGCCGCGCAGGGCCGCCGGGGGCGGGGGCGGCGGGGTGCCGCCCGCACCGCGGCCGCCGGGGGCGGGGGCGGGGCCGGAGGCCGCCGGGCCGGAACCGCCGCGCAGTCCGGCGGGCGGGGGTGGCGGCGGGGCCGACGCCGGGTTGCGGCCGAGACCGCCGGGGGCGGCGGTGCCCGGTGCGGGGGTCCCGGTTCCGGGGGTGCCGGGACCGCCCGGACCGCCGCGCAGTCCGGCGGGCGGCGGCGGGGGCGCGGCCGAGGCGGGGTTGCGGCCGCGGGCGCCCTGCGGGCCGTCGGCCACGGGGGCGGCGGGCGGCGGCACGGGTGCGCCGGGACCGGGGGCGCCGGGCAGCCCGGACAGGCCCGGCAGGCCGTCCGGGGAGGCCAGCATGGTCGGGGCGTGCTCGGCACCGGCGCCGCTCCCCGGCCCGGGTGCCGGGGGCACCGGAGCGCCGGGCAGCCCGGCGAGGCCCGGCAGGCCGTCCGGCGGGGCGAGCACGGTCGGCGCGGGCTCCACGGCCGCACCGGGCGGCGGACCCGACGGCGGACCGTACGGCGGGGCACCGGGCAATCCGGCGAGGCCCGGCAGCCCCTCCGGGGAGGCGAGCACGGTCGGCGCGGGCTCCACGGCCGCACCGGGCGGCGGGCCCGACGGCGAACCGTACGGCGGCACGGCGGACGCACCGGCGGGCGGCGGTCCGGCGAGCGGCGGTCCGGCGGGCTGCGGCACCACCGGCAGGCCGCCCTCGGGCAGCAGCACGGTGGCCGCCTCCGAGCCGGCCCTGGGCGCGCCGGGCAGGCCCGATCCGTTGGTGCGGAGCCCCTCGGGCAGCAGCACGGTGGCCGCCTCGGCGCCCGCGGCGGGTGCCGGCCGGTCGTCCGGCTCGTCCCAGTCCGGCGGCGGGGCGAGCATGGTCGGGGCGTCCCCGGCGGGCCGCTCGGAGACCGGCGGCGTGGTCAGGACGGCGGGCGCCGACCCGTCCTCGGCACCCACCGGCGCCGGAAACACGGGCGGCACCACGGGCGGAAGCACGGGCGGCACGACCGGAGCGGCCTGCGCACCGGACACCAGGGGCGGTGCGGGCGGCACCGGTGCGGCGGGCGCACCCAGCCGCTCCGCCTCGGCGGCGAGCGCCGCCTCCCCCGCCTCCTGGAGCCACTGCGGCGGGCTGAGCAGGAAGGACGTCGCCTCGACCGGCCCCGGCGTCGGCCGGGCGGCTCCCGCCGGGTTGGCCGCGACCGGCCGCCCGTAGGCCTCCTCGTACTGCCGGACCACCTCGTTGACCGGCAGCGCGGGCCAGAGCGTGCTGGCGCCGGAGTCCCGGGCGATCACCAGCCTGGCCGCGCCCTCGGAGGCGGCCCCGCCGGAGCCGGAACGGCCTGCGGCGTCCGCGCCCTCGGCGGGCTGGTGGACCGCCCAGCAGACGAAGCCCAGGTCGAACTCCCGGACCCGCACCTCGCGCTGCTGCTCCGGCGGCACCCCGCCGTTGATCCACTCCTCGGCGAGCTCCTGCGCCTGCGCGTACGTCACCACGCCCGGTTCACCCCTGTCCTCTTCGTCCCCGCTCGTTCCGCACCCTCGACCACCGACCCCGCCACGGGCACGGGCACCGCTGCCGCCGCTGCCGCCGTCATGTCAGCCCACCGGTACGGCGCGTGCGAACCCGCCGTCCACCATCAGCTCGGCGACCGTCTCCAGCTCCGGAGGGCTTCCCGCCAGCCGGAGCAGGAAGGCGTCGAAGTCGTCGCCGCAGGGCAGCAGCAGCCGCGCGGTCCGGTCCTCGGGGGCCTCGGGACCACCACTGTCGCGGGCGTCGTCGTAGAGGCAGAACCAGACCGATCCGGTCCGCTCGCCGCGCACCTTGAGCGCCACGATGCCGCCCTGGGCGTACGCGATGGCCAGGTAGTCCTTGGTGAGGTGGTCACGCAGGCACTTGTTGGCGTAGACGACGTCCTCGGTGCCGTACTCCTCGCTGAGCGTCAGGAACGGCTGGTCGAGCAGGAGGCCCAGCTCCGGGTCGAGCGCCACCCCGACGGGGGCGTGGCCACCGCCGAGCTTGAGGAAGGTCCGGTAGTCGCCGGGCAGCCGGTAGCCGAGGCGTTCCTCGGCGCGCTGTACCAGGTCCTCGGTGACGCCGATCGGGTCGCTGCCGTCCTTGGCGAGCGAGAAGTGCACCGGCCGCCGCTCCTGCAGCGGCCGGGTGCCGCGCCGCGAGTGGTCGGCGGAGGAGGTGGCCAGGCCGCCGTGGTGCCGGAGCAGTGCCTTGACCTCGACCGGGACCAGTTCCATCCGCCGCCAGCCCGGGGCCGCCCGGCCCACCGCGTGGTGCCAGGTCCAGCCGGGCGGGGTGGCGACGGCGGTCTCCAGGTCGGCCCAGAGCGGATGGCCCTGGGTGAACAAAGCGGCGTTCGCCGAGACGTAGTCGGTCAGCCTCAGCTCGTCGACGCCGAAGCCGACCGGCGGGTCGGCGACCTCGGCCGCCGCGGCGGCGTACGGGCCGAAGTCCGGGTAGCCGTGCTCGTCCACCCTGACCCCGGCGGGGTGCCGCTCCGCGCGGACCGGATCCGGGAACTGCACCACCTGACCTGCGTACGCCGCGTTCGGTGCGGCGGCGACGCCGGGCCGACCTGTCGTCATCTGGGAGCCCCCACTGGCTGCTGCAAATTCTCGGTGCGCTTGTTGGACACCAGGGTAGGGGGTGCGCCCCGGCCCCGGTCCCCCACCCGGGGAGACCGGGACGGGACCGGGACGGAACGGCGGACACGACGGGCGCGGGGCGCCGACACGACGGGCGCGGGGCGCCGACACGACGGGCGCGGGGCGGGGCCGGGCCGCGGAACGGGCCGGGCAACGGGGCCGGGGTCAGGCCGCCAGTGCCTTGGCCAGCGCCTCCACCACGCGCTCCTGCTGCGCCTCGCCGATCTGCGGGTAGAGCGGCAGGGTCAGCAGCTCGCGCGCGGCCCGCTCGGCGACGGGGAAGGCGCCCTCACCGCGGCCGAGGTGCCGGAACGCGGGCTGGAGGTGGACCGGGACGGGGTAGTGGACGCCGGCGCCGATGCCGGCCGCGTTCAGGGCCCCGAGCACCGCGTCGCGGTCCCGGCCCGCGCCGACCCGCACCGCGTACAGGTGCCGGACGTGCTCGTTGCCGGGTGCGGTGCGCGGCGGGGTGACCCCGTCCAGGCCGGCCAGCAGCCGGTCGTAGCGGTCGGCGGCGGCCCGGCGGGCCTCGTTCCAGGCGGGCAGCCGCCGCAGCTTGGCCCGGAGGACGACGGCCTGCAGCGCGTCCATCCGGGAGTTGAAGCCGAAGCGCTCGTGGACGTACTTGCGCCCGGAGCCGTGGTCGCCGATCAGCCGGACGGCGGCCGCCAGGTCGTCGTCGTCGGTGACGACGGCGCCCGCGTCGCCGTACGCGCCGAGGTTCTTGCCGGGGTAGAAGCTGGTCGCGGAGATCCGGCCGTGGAAGGCCCGGCCGTGCTGGCGGGCGCCCTGGGACTGCGCGGCGTCCTCCACGACCGGCCGGTCCCCGGCGAGGTCGAGCAGCGCCGCCATCGGGGCGAGCTGCCCGTTGAGGTGGACCGGCAGCAGCGCGACCGCCTCCGGCAGGACGTCGGCGACGCGTGCCGGGTCGATCAGCAGGTGGTCGGGGTCGGCGTCGACCAGGACCGGGCGCAGGCCCGCCCGCTGGACGGCCTCGGCAGTGGCGACGAAGGTGTTGGCGGGCAGCACCACGCCGCCTCCGGGCGGCAGGTCGAGGGCGCGCAGGGCCATTTCGAGGGCGTCGGTGCCGTTCGCGGCGCCGACGCAGTGCCGGGTGCCGGAGAAGGCGGCGTACTCGTCCTCGAACCCGGTCACCTCGGGTCCCTTGACGTAGTTCCCGGCGGCGAGCACCCGGTCGAAGCCGGCCCGGACCTCCGCCTCGATCTCGGCGTGCGCGGCCCTGAGGTCGACGAGCGGTACGGGCTGGTCGGTGGTCATCTGGTCTCCCTGGGCCGGTCGGACGTGGGAACGGGACGGGACTGGACTGGACTGGACTGGACGGGGAGGAACGGCACGGAACGGGGAGGCGGCCGCGGGCGGCGCTCAGCCGAGCGCGGCGCGCAGGGCGGCGACCACCCGGTCCTGCTGCTGCTCGGTCAGCGCGTGGTAGAGCGGCAGGATCAGCGAGCGCCGGGTGAGCAGTTCGGTGGCGGGCAGCGGCACCCGGGCGGTGCCCTTGTACGGGGCCTCCAGGTGGGCCGCCATGATGCCGCGCCGGGCGGAGACCCCGGCCCGGGCGAGCCGGGCGAGCAGCTCGCCGCGGTCGGGGGCACCGTCCGGCGGCAGCACCCAGCAGGACTGGTAGTTGGTGGTGCCGTGCGGCGGGTCGTCGACCAGCCGGACCCCGGTGCCGGCCAGCAGCTCCCGGTAGCGCCCGGCGAGTTCGCGCCGCCGGGCGACCATCGCCGGCAGCTTGCGCAGCTGGACCAGGCCGACGGCGGCCTGGATGTCGGTCATCCGGTAGTTGAAGCCGATCTCGTCGTAGGTCTCCAACAGGCCCGCCCCGCCGGCCGCCGCGTGCCGGTCCGCGGCCGAGACGCTCATCCCGTGCTCGCGCAGCCGCCGCAGCCGGGCGGCCAGTTCGCCGTCCTGGCAGGTGACCATGCCGCCCTCGCCGGTGGTGAGCAGCTTGCGCGGGTGGAAGGAGTACGCGGCGAGGGCGGCGGTGCTGCCGACCGGTCGGCCCCGGTGGACCGAACCGGCCCCGCAGGCGGCGTCCTCGACCACGGTGACGCCGCGCGGTTCGACGGCGGCCCGGACGGCGTCCAGGTCGACCGGCACGCCGCCCTGGTCGACCACGACCACCGCCCGGGTCCGCCCGGTGAGCAGCGGTTCGACGGTGGCGGCGGTGAGGTTGCCGGTGACCGGGTCGACGTCGGCGAAGAC